>CAJUGL010000031.1 GCA_910586515.1 uncultured Acetatifactor sp. | reverse complement strand
CCATGCAATTTTGGGCAACAATCCTTCATATTTTCCTAGACATTTTGGATAAAAATAGTTATAATATGGAGTGGTAACGACAAATGGGGCGGCTCCTGGCAGCAGCAGGTATGATGTTGCGGTTTGAGCCTGCGCAATAGCGGAAGAAAACGGTGGTGTTTTCATGAAAAAGAATAAAGACGAAGACCGGGCAGTATATCAGTCTCTTGCAATGGTTACACAGTTTGGACTGAATATGATCGTTCCCATCTGCGCCATGTCTGCGGCAGGCATATGGCTGGATCAAAAATTCGGTACATCTTATCTCACCATCCTTTTTTTTGCGGCGGGGGCAGCTGCAGGAGGCCAGAATGTATATCGCATGGCCAGGCGCATATACGGCGGGGCCGGACAGGACGGAGAGCAGGGAGGTTCGAAAGAGGATGATTGAAGCGTTGAAGAGGAGGAACAGGACCCTGCTGGAAATGCATGCAGGAATGTTGTTTTTTGGTGCTGTTTGTCAGGCGGCGGGAGTTCTTTTTCTGAATAATCCCGCAAGTTACACGGTCAGTCTCTGGTTTGGGATTGCCTTTGCCATCGCGGGCAGTATTCACATGTGCCGTACCCTGGAGAGAGCTCTGCTGCGCGGCGGAGAAGCTTCCGGTATCGTTACGAGGGGATATTTGTTTCGATATGCAGTGGTGGCGGCGGTTTTGATTGTTATTTCCATGACGGAGGCAATGAATCCGCTTGTTTTTTTCCTGGGTTATATGAGCATGAAAGTAACGGCGTATCTTCAGCCGATTACTCATAAACTGTGCAACAGGCTTTTTCATGAGGAGGATCCGGCGGCGGAGTCTCTGACGGAGGAGGCGGAGGCGCAGGAGGGAGAGATCCCGGTACAAAATATTTAAGAAAGAGAGGTGAGAGTATGGGACATGGAATTCTGCTGTCCGGTGAGTCAGGTGTTGACTTCACGATCCATGGGGTGTTTCAGTATTCGTTCTTTGGGCATCCGGTGTGGATTACCACATCACATGTGTGTATTCTGATCGTGCTGCTGCTGCTGGCCGCCTTTGCCATTGCCGCCAATCGGTGCATGGCGAAAGCGTCGGAAGTACCGGGCAGTTTCCAGAATGTGGTGGAAATGATCGTTGAGATGCTGGACAATATGGTAGGCGGTTCCATGGGGCAGTCCGCTCCTAGATTTTACAACTATATCGGAACCATTTTTATCTTTATCCTGGTCAGCAATATCTCGGGCCTGTTAGGTCTGCGGCCGCCCACGGCGGATTACGGTGTCACATTGCCTCTGGCAATTCTGACATTTTCGATGATCCATTATAATAAGTGGAAGTACCAAAAGCCTGCGACGATATGGGCAGATCTCTGTTCGCCCCTTCCGCCCTGGCTGCCTATCTGGATGCCGATCAATGTGATCAGTGCCGTGGCAGTACCGATTTCTTTGTCATTGCGTTTGTTTGCAAACGTTTTGTCAGGAACGGCTATGATGGCACTGCTGTACGGGCTGCTGGGATGGTTCGCCACGGCCTGGCCCGCAGCGCTTCATGTGTATTTTGACTTGTTCTCAGGGGCAATTCAAACCTATGTGTTCTGCATGCTGACCATGACATACATTTCTAATGAGATTGGTGATGGCACCCGCAGATAGTTTTTTCTCACGGATTGTCAGCCGCGGAAGCGGCAGAAGAGGGAAGGCGAAAAGAGGTTGGAGCGGCCAGAGCCCGCAGACCGAAATTTCGAATCCCGCAGGGCGTTTTCACAAGTAATTACATAAGCGGTGAAACGCGCGATTTCCCAGGGAAGAATCCAAAAGGGATTTTTCCTTGAACCTAACTTTTATTTTCAGGAGGAAAAAAGAATGGATTTCAATGAAAACTTTATCTTAGGATGTTCCGCAATTGGCGCAGGTCTGGCAGTTATTGCCGGTATCGGACCTGGTGTAGGACAGGGTATTGCGGCAGGACACGCAGCTGCTGCAGTTGGACGTAACCCCGGCGCGCAGCCCAAGGTTATGCAGACCATGCTTCTTGGTCAGGCTGTGGCAGAGACCACAGGTCTGTATGGTTTGCTGGTTGCCATTCTGCTGATGTTCGTAAAGCCTCTTATGCCCTAAGAATGCGCAGAGCAGTATTGCCTAAATAAATTGCATTTTTAGGAGGCAGAAAGGAGGGGCTTAAGAATGATATTTTTAACAGGGGGCGAGTCCATGTCCAGACTATTTGATCTGGACTGGCAGCTGTTGGCTGATTCCACGTTGATGATTATCGCCATTTTCGTCCTGTTCCTTATTTTGAGTTATTTTCTGTTCAATCCCGCCAGGAAAATGCTGAACAGCCGTAAGGATAAGATTCGGAATGAACTGAACACGGCAAGGGAGGCTATGGAGAATGCCCAGAATCTGAAACGGGAATATGAGACGAAGCTGCAGAGCGTCGACAAGGAAGCGGAGGCCATTTTGAGCGAGGCACGCAGGAAGGCTCTGGTTAGCGAGAACCAGGTCATTGCTCAGGCCAAGGAGGAGGCAGCCAGGATTCTGGACAGAGCCCGTGTGGAGGCAGAGCTTGAGAAGCAGAAGATGTCCGATGATGTGAAGAGAGAGATCATCGTTGTGGCGTCGCTTATGGCAGGCAAATTCGTATCCGCATCCATGGACACCAAGCAGCAGAATCAGCTGATCGACGAGACCATAAAGGAAATGGGTGATAAAACATGGCTAAATTAGTATCCAAGACATACGGCGAGGCTCTGTATGAAGTGGCCATGGAATCAGGCATGGACAGGGCTGTCGGTCTGATGGAGGAAATCCGCTGTGTGGAAGAGATATTGACGGCAAATCCCCAGTTTGACGAACTGATGAAACATCCGGGCGTTCCGAAACAGGATAAGCTGAAAGTAATTGAGGATGTCTTTAAGGGACGGGTCAGCGATGAGCTGGCAGGTTTGCTGGAAGTCGTCGTATCCAAGGAGCGTTACGGGGATTTGCGGGCTGTGTTCACTTACTTTACAGGGCGGGTGAAGGAGCAGCTGAAAATCGGTACGGCTTATGTGACCACTGCCGTGGAACTGAGCGGAGCGCAGAAGGCTGCGGTGGAAGCAAAGATTCTGAAGACCAGCGGATATGAGAAGATGGAGTTGTACTTCGAGGTGGACGCCTCGATTATAGGCGGAATGATCATCCGCATAAACGATAGAGTTGTGGACAGCAGTGTCCGCACAAAACTGAACGGATTGACGAAACAATTATTACAAATTCAGCTGGGCTGACCGGCTGGAAGAAAGGTGCGACAGATCCATGAATTTAAGACCAGAAGAAATTAGTTCTGTTATCAAGGATCAGATCAAGAGATATGCATCCACCCTGGATGTATCCGATGTGGGTACTGTCATCCAGGTGGCGGACGGTATTGCCCGCGTACACGGACTGGAAAATGCAATGCAGGGTGAATTGCTGGAATTTCCCGGTGAAGTGTACGGCATGGTATTGAATCTGGAAGAAGATAACGTGGGCGTGGTATTGCTGGGCAGCGCCAGAAATATCAATGAAGGGGATACGGTCAAGACTACGGGACGCGTGGTGGAAGTGCCGGTGGGCGACGCTCTGACCGGACGCGTGGTCAATTCCCTGGGGCAGCCCATAGATGGCAAAGGGCCTGTTCAGACGGATAAATATCGTAAGATTGAGCGTGTGGCCAGCGGCGTTATCACCAGAAAGAGTGTGGATACGCCTCTCCAGACGGGCATCAAGGCTATTGACGCAATGATTCCTATCGGAAGAGGGCAGCGTGAGCTGATCATCGGCGACCGCCAGACAGGTAAGACGGCCATTGCTATTGATACCATTATCAATCAGAAAGGCCAGAATGTAAAATGTATCTATGTGGCAATCGGCCAGAAGGCATCCACTATTGCCAATATTGTAAAGACGCTTGAGGAGTATGGCGCCATGGCGTATACTACCGTGGTAGTATCTACGGCCAGCGATCTTGCCCCTCTGCAGTACATTGCCCCCTATGCGGGCTGCGCCATCGGCGAGGAATGGATGGAAAATGGGCAGGATGTTTTGGTGGTGTACGACGACTTGAGTAAGCATGCTACGGCATACCGTACACTCTCACTGCTGCTCCGTCGTCCGCCCGGGCGTGAGGCATATCCCGGAGACGTATTCTATCTGCATTCCAGACTTCTGGAGCGCGCAGCCAGGATGAATGAGGAGTACGGCGGAGGCTCTCTTACCGCGCTTCCCATTATCGAGACTCAGGCAGGAGACGTGTCCGCATACATTCCCACAAACGTGATCTCTATCACTGACGGTCAGATTTACCTGGAGACGGAGATGTTCAATTCCGGTTTCCGTCCTGCCATCAACGCAGGTCTTTCCGTTTCCCGTGTAGGCGGGGCGGCTCAGATCAAGGCCATGAAGAAGATCGCGGCGCCTATTCGTACGGAGCTGGCCCAGTTCAGAGAATTGGCAAGCTTTGCACAGTTCGGATCCGAGCTGGACAACGACACCAAGGAGAAACTGGCTCAGGGTGAGCGTATTCGTGAAGTGCTCAAGCAGCCTCAGTATGCGCCCATGCCCGTTCAGTATCAGGTTATCATAATCTATGCGGTGACCCATAAATATCTTCTCGACATACCGACAGAGGATGTCACCAGGTTCGAGAAGGAATTCTTTGAGTTCCTGGATACCAAGTATCCCGAAGTGCCGGGCAATATCGCGTCAGAGAAGGTGATCTCCGAGGAGACGGAAAAAACGCTTCAGAAGGCGATCGAGGAATTCAAGAAGCAGTTTAAATAGAAAGAGGATATAGAATATGGCATCAATGCGTGATATAAAGCGCCGCAAGAGCAGTATTCAGGGCACACAGCAGATTACCAAGGCCATGAAGCTTGTGTCCACTGTAAAGCTGCAGCGCGCGAGAGCAAGCGCAGAACGCTCCAAGGGATACTTTACCTGTATGTATGACACGGTAAACAGTATTCTGCAGAGAGTGGGACATATTGACCACAAATATCTGACTTCCGGTGCTTCCGCAAGGAAAGCAGTCATCGTCATCACTGCCAACAGAGGGCTGGCCGGCGGCTATAATTCCAATGTGATTAAGCTGGTGACCAGACATCCTCAGTGGAGGAAAGAGCAGCTGGATATCTACTGTCTGGGTACCAAGGGCAGAGATGCGTTTGTGCGCAACGGCTATAATGTAAAAGAATGTGATACGGAGATTGTGGAGAGTCCTCTGTATAAGGATGCCGCGGCGTTGTGCGGCAGACTGCTGGAATCTTTTGCGGAAGGCGAGATCGGGGAGATCTGGCTTGCGTACACTGCTTTCAAAAATACGGTCAGCCATATCCCCACACTGCTGCGTCTGCTGCCGGTGGAGACAACGGGCGAAGAAGGCGCAGGGGCTGTTCAGGAGTCCTCTGCCGTCATGAACTTCGAACCGGAGGATTCGGAAGCGCTGGATATGTTGATTCCCAAATATGTTACCAGCCTTATTTACGGGGCGCTGAGGGAGTCGGCTGCCAGTGAAAACGGCGCGCGTATGCAGGCTATGGACAGCGCCACCAGCAATGCGGAAGAGATTATTAGCGATCTGACGCTGAAATACAACAGGGCCCGTCAGGGTTCCATTACACAGGAACTGACAGAGATTATTGCCGGCGCGGAGGCGCTGGGATGAGAAGCGGCGTTTTTCTGATCTCAGGAAGCGTCCCGGCAGGCTGAAGGGCACTGTGAGGGAAAACAAGTTTGAAATGAAGAATATCCTGCGCGAGCGGGAGGAAAGAGGTAGAAATGGCAGGAGAAAACAGGGGCAAGGTTACCCAGGTCATCGGCGCGGTGCTGGATATCCGCTTTGATGAGGGAAATCTGCCTGAGATTAACGAAGCAATTCGCATTCCTACCGGAGAGGGCAGTGAACTGACCGTAGAGGTTTCCCAGCATTTGGGTGATGATACGGTCAGGTGTATTGCCATGGGAAGCACCGACGGTTTGGTGCGGGGAATGGATGCGGTTGCAACCGGCGCCCCCATTTCCGTTCCGGTTGGGGAAAAGACTTTGGGGCGGATCTTCAATGTTTTGGGTCAGCCAATCGACAATAAACCGGCTCCGGAGGGCGTATCCTACGAGCCGATCCACAGACCTGCGCCGAAGTTTGAGGAGCAGGCTACGGAAAAGGAACTGCTGGAAACGGGTATCAAGGTGGTTGACCTGCTCTGTCCTTATCAGAAGGGCGGAAAGATCGGTCTGTTTGGCGGTGCAGGCGTAGGCAAGACGGTTTTGATTCAGGAGCTGATTCGAAATATTGCTACGGAGCACAGCGGCTATTCCGTGTTTACCGGCGTAGGTGAGCGTACCCGTGAAGGGAACGATCTCTATCATGAAATGCAGGAGTCCGGTGTTATCGACAAGACCACAATGGTATTTGGTCAGATGAACGAGCCCCCCGGGGCGAGAATGCGCGTGGGGCTTACCGGCCTGACTATGGCGGAGTATTTCCGTGACAAGGGCGGTAAGGACGTGCTGCTGTTCATTGATAATATTTTCCGATTTACACAGGCGGGCAGCGAGGTTTCCGCATTGCTGGGCCGTATGCCTTCCGCGGTGGGTTATCAGCCTACGTTACAGACGGAGATGGGCGCTCTCCAGGAGCGGATTACTTCCACAAGGAACGGTTCCATCACTTCTGTTCAGGCTGTATATGTGCCGGCGGATGACTTGACCGACCCGGCGCCGGCTACTACATTTGCCCACCTTGATGCGACCACCACATTGTCCCGTTCCATTGTGGAGCTGGGAATTTACCCTGCGGTTGACCCGCTGGAGTCCTCCTCCCGTATTCTGGATCCCAGGATTGTAGGCGAGGAACATTACCAGACAGCTCGAGGCGTACAGGAGATCCTGCAGCGCTACAAGGAGCTTCAGGACATCATCGCCATTCTGGGTATGGATGAACTGTCAGAAGAGGATAAGTTAGTGGTATCCCGTGCGCGTAAGGTGCAGAGATTCCTGTCTCAGCCCTTTTTCGTTGCAGGCCAGTTTACCGGCTTGGAGGGTAAGTACGTGCCGATCAACGAGACCATTCGTGGTTTCAAAGAGATTTTGGAAGGCAAGCATGACGATATCCCTGAGAGCTATTTCCTGAATGCAGGCAGCATTGACGATGTTTTAGCCAGGGTTTAAGACGCAAATAAACGGCATCCGCGGAGCCTGCGCCGGAGAGCGTTCACAGGCGCAGGAAGAATGGATGCGGAACAGGAAAACAGCATCCATGAAGCCTGCGTCCCAGAGAGATTACGAACGCAGGGTCTAAGCGTTCGGAAACTCTCTGAGAGGAAGGGGCGCAGGAAGAATGGATGCGGAACAGGAAAACAGCATCCATGAAGCCTGCGGCCCAGAGAGATTACGAACGCAAGGTCTAAGCGTTCGGAAACTCTCTGAGAGAAAAGGGCGCAGGAAGAATGGATGCGGAACTGGAATGGAGAAGATTATGGCAGACAAGAACAGCTTTCTTCTGCGTATCATTACGCCTGACAGAGTTTTCTATGAAAAGCAGGTGAATATGGTGGAATTTAACACCACGGAGGGCGAGATTGGCATACTGCCGGGTCATATTCCCATGACGGTGATTGTAAAGCCGGGCATCCTGATCATCAGTGAGCAGGAAGGGGATAAGAAGGCAGCCCTGCACTCCGGATTTGCCGAGATTTTGCCGGAGAGTGTGACGATTCTGGCGGAAGTCATTGAGTGGCCCGGGGAGATTGACGGGGAACGCGCGAAATCTGCCAGGGAGAGAGCGGAAAAACGTATCAGCGGCAAGGCTCCGAACACGGATATCGCCAAGGCTGAGACGGCTCTCCAGAGGGCGATGGCACGGATAGAAGTATTGAAATAGAATTTGGAAGCCTTTTGGCAGCTTCCGGTAACAATCAGATGAAAACACGCATATGCTGTAAAAAAACAAAGAGGGAAGCATATGGAATTTCATTCGAAACTGTTGCAGCCGCTGCCGGAAAGCAGGGTAAGGGGCTGGAATGGGCCCCTTCCTTTTTATATGGCCTATCCCGGTTATCAGAGACCGGGCGGAGAACAGAATTTGCTGCAGGATCTGGAATACCTGCAGCAGATGTACCCAAACGAAGTAAAGCGCTGTCAGAGAAGAGTGGCGGAAATTTTGGATAAGGCGGATTATGAGGGCGCAATGATTTATGACGAGTATCCGGACAGATGCAGTCTGCTGGCCCTGACCAAGTCGATTTGCAGAGTACTGGAAAATGAAGAAGAGAATGCGCCTGCCGAAGAGATGGTACAGGTGCTTTTGTGTAACGAGGTATATAAGCGCAGACACGGAGGGCGCAGAGGAAATATATATTCATGGCAATAGAAAAAAAGGAAAAGGAAAATATAGAGAGAAAAAACTCAGAGACGGAAACTTCGGGAGAGGAATTAAGGGAACTTTTGCGGCAGATGGTGAATCAGGATCTGAAACAGATTGTACTCAGCAATACCACTGATGCAGACAGAGGCACAAAGGTGAAGGTTCGTCCGGTGCTGATCAGGGGCACAACCCAGTTCCAGGAGACGCTTTACAGGGGAAAGCAGGTTTATCACAGCAACCATTCGGCGGAAGAAATGAGGGATCGGCTGGCGGATTACCTGGGAAACTGCTTTCGTCAGGCACAGCTGAGCAATGGGACCGAGGAGGCCACGGTACTGGTGAGCAGGAAGGGCAGAGCGGCGATTCGGCGAAGGAAATGTCTGAATACCGGAGAAGAGAAGCAGAGTGTGATTACCGAACACAATAGAAGAAAGCATCATATTCTGCCTGAGGGCGAGCCGGTGGATTTTCTGGTGGAGCTGGGCGTTCAGATGCGGGATGGCCGGGTGGTGAAGGCAAAATACGATAAATTTCGCCAGATAAATCGTTATCTGGAGTTTATCAGAGATATTCGGGATAAACTTCCGTCAGGCAGGACCCTCCGCATTGTGGACTTCGGATGCGGAAAGTCCTATCTGACCTTTGCCCTGTACTATTATCTGCACAGACAACAGGGGCTGGATATACAGGTGACAGGTCTGGATTTGAAGGAAGATGTGATAGCCCGATGCAATGAACTGGCAGAGAGGCTGGGGTATGAGGGGCTGTGTTTCCAGGTGGGAGATATCAGCGGTTATCGGGGAACTGAGGATGTGGACATGATGGTTTCCCTTCACGCATGTGACAAGGCAACGGACTATGCACTGGAAAAAGCGGTAAAATGGGGGGCCAGCGTGATTATGGCTGTGCCCTGCTGCCAGCATGAACTGAACGTACAGATAGATTGCGATATGCTGAAGCCCATATTGAAGTACGGCATCATTAAGGAGCGCATGGCAGCCCTGATCACGGATGCCCTTCGGGCTGATTTGTTGGAGAAAAGCGGATATGATACTCAGATTCTGGAGTTTATTGATATGGAGCATACCCCTAAGAATCTAATGATCCGGGCAGTGAAGACAGCCGGGATGAGGCCGAGAGCAGGCAGCTGGAATGGGGAGAAGGAGGCTTCCCTTGACAGCGTGATGAAATTTCTGCAGGTGGAACCAACTTTGAAGAAATTGCTTTAAACATTGATTTTCCGCGCAAATTTGTGCCGGCGGTCAAGTCCGCAGGTTATGGAAAGGCATGAGGATTTTTAATGAAAAAAAGTGTGATAAAACTATCCGTTTTTTTCGTGGTCTTTTTACTGTCCATGGTCATTGTAAGTAAGATCAGGAACAGAGGACATGACAACCTGACGATGGAAATGCCGTCGGCATCCCTTCCATTGGTGACGATGGTAGTGGACGGAATGGAGTACAACTGTCTCCATGGTTACCTGGGAGATACGGATGTTGCGTTTCAGCGGGATGCGGTGACGGTTCTGGGCGAGGGCAGGGATACAGGGTTTGTGGTGGATACCTTCGGCCGGAAGGTGGAAGGTGTCCGTATTGAGGTCAGGAGCGCGGACGGCTCCAGATTGATTGAGAGTACGCCGATCAGGGAGCTGGAGGTTTCCGGGGACAGAATCAGGGGGAATATTGCCCTGAAAGACCTGATAGAGCAGGATGAAGAATACGCGCTGACTGTAGTGCTGGAATTGTCGGGAGAGAGGGAAGCTTCTTATTATACACGGGTCATATGGAGTGAAGGTCTGAATATAGAGGAACGTCTGGCGTTTTGCATGGATTTTCATGAGAAGCTTTATGACAGGGAAGCGGCCCGGGAACTGGCAAAATATCTGGAGACAAATCCCCGGCTGGAGGATAACAGTTCTTTTCACAAAGTAAACATCCACAGCAGCTTTCGTCAGATTACCTGGGGAAACCTGGAGGTGGAGGAAGTGGTAAAACCCGCCGTGAGGCTGGCGGAGGTGGCGGCCCAGACCGCCTCCATACTGATGGATTATATCGTGTCCGTCAGGGAGGACAAGAATACCGTCTATTATCAGGTGAAGGAATACTACCGAATACGATATACCGCGGACAGAATCTACCTGCTGGATTATGAACGCACGACCACGCAGATCCCGAATCCGGAGCAGATGTGCGTCAATGATAAAATTCTGCTGGGCATCACGGACACGGACATAGCCATGATGGAGAGCGAGGACGGCAATGTGGTGGTATTTGAGGTGGCCGGACGGCTGCTGAGCTATAATGTGACCACCAATAAACTGACGGTGATCTTCGGATTTTATGACCGGGAAAACGCGGATGCCAGAACCATGTATGATCAGCACAAAATCAGGATTCTGGATGTGGATGAGGGCGGAAATGTACAATTTGCCGTATACGGGTATATGAATCGCGGAAGACATGAGGGAGAAGTGGGAATTCTGCTTTATACGCACAACAGCTCTCAAAATACCATAGAAGAGCTCCTCTACATTCCTTATGACAAGACTTACGCGGTGCTGGCGGCGGAGATGGATCAGCTCTTGTATCTGAACCGGGAGCAGAAATTATATCTGGTGATGGACAGTGTGGTGTATGGAATTGACCTGACCCAGCGGACGTATTCACAGCTGTTGGAAATCCGTCAGGACGAGGGGCTGCAGGTCTCGGAGAACCATAAGATTGCCGTATGGCCGGAGGGTGGAGATATCTACCATAGTACGTCTCTGGAGATTCGGAATTTCGGCATTGATACGCGCAAGACCATATCCGTTTCACCGGGAGAGGTTATTCGTCCTCTGGGGTTCATGGAAGAGGATATCATATACGGGGTGGCTTATGCGGAAGATATTGTGGAAGAAAGTTCCGGACATACCTTTTATCCCATGTATAAGATCTGTATCTGCAATTCTTCCGGCGAGCTGCTGAAAGAGTACAGACAGGAGGATATATATGTCACTGAATGCGGAATCCTGGAGAACCAGATCACTCTGGAACGGGTGAGACGGCTGGAGTCCGGCGGATATGTTCAGGCCGAGCAGGAACATATCACGAACAATCTGGAGGCGGATTCGGGAAAGAATGTGATTGTAGCCGTCAATACGGAGAAGTATGAGCGCTATGTGGAAATACAGATGCGCAGCAGTGTGGACGGAAAGACGGTCATGATTCTGACACCGAAGGAAGTGGTATATGAAGGAGGAAGGAAACTGAAACTGCCGGGCGAGGATGAAAGTGAACGTTATTACGTTTACGGGCCATATGGTGTGGACGGTATTTTCAATTCGCCGGCAAAGGCAGTCACATTGGCTTATGACAAATCGGGAATTGTGGTCAATAAGAATGGCGGGTGTATATGGCTGAAGGGTAATCGGGCCGCCAAAAACCAGATCATGGCCATCAAGGAAACCGCGGCGGCCGAAGACCGAAGCGCGCTGGCCGTATGCCTGGACACAATGCTGGCTTATGAGGGGATCAGCAGAAATTCTCAATACTATCTGGACAGGGGAGACAATGTCCTCAGGATTCTGGAGGAGAATCTGGAAGATGTCACCATATTGGATCTCACCGGCTGCAGGCTGGACGCGGTACTGTACTATGTAAACCGTGATATTCCGGTATTGGCGCTTCTGGAAGACGGAGATGCGGTGCTTCTGGTGGGATTTAACGAATACAATGCGGGAATAATGGATCCCAGGACAGGTAAGATTGACAAGATGGGGATGAATGACTCCGGAGAATGGTTTACACAGAACGGCAATCAGTTCATTACCTATGTAAGGGAAGAGTAATCTGTTCGGCAAAAGAGGATAGGGAAATACACGATATTAGGAGAAAATAAAATGAAGCTTGAAAAAATCACCATGCTGTTTGGGGCTGTAATCATACTGCTGCTGGCCTTTCTCATTGTGTGGAAGGCGGATATAGTGGGGGTATCCGGGGGGAGACTGGAGCAGGACGCAAGAGAGAGCCAGAATATCAACGGGGACTGGGAGGTTGCCAAAGCAATCAATGACGATATCTGCGCCATGCTTTTTTTTGACGAGGAGAAGGAAAATTATACCTACACAATCTACCTGAGCAAAAACGGATTTTCCTACGGCTATTTTTTCAGGCAGGGCGGACAGGATGCCTATATGAAAGATGGGGTAAAGGGTGTGGTCTTTGAGGACAAGGGGATCGCGCTGCTGTCTCTGAATCAGGAAGGGGTATGCAAGGTGGAAGTGGAGGGAGAGACGAAGAACCAGACCATCCAGGTAGATCCGGACAAGCCTTTCGTTCTGGTGCTCCCCATTGACTGCGGGGAGATCACCATGTATGATGCCCGGGAACAAATCGTGACACTGTATGATACCTTTACAGGGGCCTGAAACCGGAGGAGAGCTGTTTTCACAGCCGTAACAGTTCAGACAGGGCGCTGAACTGTTACGAGAATGCACACAAAACGCGAAAAGAATGCGTTTTGGCGCCCGCGATCTCGCAAAATTGCACAGAGCGCAAATTGCACAGAGCGCAAATTGCACAGAGCGCAAATTGCACAGAGCGCAATTTTGACTTCGCGAGAGAGGCTGTCTGAACTGTTACTCACAGCTCTCCGTTCTTATATCTGGCAACTATGCTCTGGATTCTCTCGTTGGGATTCAGCAAATCGCTGATGGAGGAATCATGATTCAGCGTATCGATAATGTAAGCCACATATTTACTCATGTCGCAGTTGATATACCAATCCCTCTGGAGCAGTTCGGGTGTCTGATAAATCAGATTGGTGGTCAGGACCCTGTCGATAAGCCCGTTTTCAAAAGCACTGTCAAACTTGTCCAGCCCTCCGGTGAAAAGGCCGAAGGTGGAGAAGACAAAAATTTTCCGGGCCTTCCGCTCCTTTAAGGCGGCTGCTACTTCCAGCACGCTGTCCCCCGAGGAAATCATATCATCAATAATAATCATGTCTTTTCCTTCTACGCTGGTGCCGAGGAATTCATGGGCAATGATGGGGTTCCGCCCGTTCACCACTCTTGTGTAGTCGCGCCTTTTGTAAAACATTCCCATATCAAGGCCCAGTACATTGGCAATGTAGATAGCGCGGGTCATTCCGCCCTCGTCCGGACTGATCACCATCATATGATCACTGTCCAGCACCAGGTCCTTTACGCTCTGCAGCAGTCCCTTGATGAACTGGTAGGCAGGCTGTACGGTTTCAAAGCCGTGGAGAGGGATGGCGTTCTGAACCCTGGGGTCATGGGCATCAAAAGTAATGATATTGTCAACGCCCATATGGACCAGTTCCTGCAGAGCAAGGGCGCAGTCAAGAGATTCCCTGGCAGTTCTTTTGTGCTGACGGCTCTCGTACAGGAAGGGCATGATGACGGTAATGCGTCTGGCCTTGCCGCCCACAGCGGCGATAACCCGTTTGAGATCCTGATAGTGATCGTCAGGCGACATATGGTTGTCCTGACCGTAGAGAGAGTAAGTCAGGGAATAATTGCAGACATCCACCAGCAGATACAGATCATGTCCCCGGACGGATTCCAGAATCACCCCCTTGGCCTCACCGGAGCCAAATCGGGGAACCTTTGTCTCCAGCAGATAGGATGCCCGCTGATAGCCGGAGAATGCCAGCGACTCCTTGTGCTCGCTTTCCCGTTCTGCCCTCCATTTCACCAGATAGCGGTCGATTTTTTCGCCCAGAGGTCTGCATCCCTCCAGGGCGATAATGCCCAGAGAACCTACTGGAATGGTTTCCAAGTTTCTTTTTTCTTCGCGGTTGCCCATGCGTATACCTTTTCCTTCCCTAGATAAGTTATCGATGTAGTGTTTTCTTTTAGGACTCAGGTCATGCTTGCCAGTCGCTTTTTCAGGATCCGAATGTCCCTTCCCGTGAGCTTGCACAGGGTAAAACTGCTGGTGATGCGGGAGAAAATCCTGTCTGAATACCTGTCACGGAGTTCTTCCAGGTTCAGGTTTGTGGAGATTAAGGTTGCCTTGCTGCGCAGATATCGTTCATTCAGGCAGGAAAACAGCTGTGAAGTGATAAAACTGTTGGTAGTCTCTGTGCCCAGATCGTCAATGATCAGCAGATCGCAGCCATACAGATCTTCACATAAATCATACAGGATGTCCTTTGATTTTGCGTCAAAGGAGTAGCGGGCCAGGGTTTCAAACAGGCCGGCGGCGCTGAAATAGATCACGGAATGCCCTCGCTCCAGCAGTTCTCCTGCGATACAGCCGGAGAGAAAACTTTTGCCCGTACCTACCGTACCATAAAAGAAGAGATTTTGGTAGTCCTGATGAAAATTTTCGATAAAATTTCTGCTGATCTGCACGGCGGCTTCAAATCTGCGCAGGTCTTCCCCCTGAAAATATTCATAAGAAAGGGAAGCGAAATTTTCCCGGGCAATCATGTCCTGTATATTGGACTGGGCGTAGAGGAGGTTGATTTCCTGCTGCCGGAAACAGCTGCATTTCTTCTTCAGTCCGTCGGGACCCGTGATATAGCCGGTATCCTGACAGCAGGGACAGCCGTACACCGGTTCCAGATAGTCTTGGGAGAAGCCGTACTCCGCCAGGAGGCGTTTCTGGCGGGAGGATATTTCCGCCAATTCTCCGTGAAGACGGTCAAGCGCTCCCTCGTCTCCATCCAGCATGCGCCGGGCGCAGGCCACCGAGAGAGTGCTGACGGAATCCGCCAATTCACGATAGCCGGGAACGGTGTCATAGACCTCTTCTCTCCGGGCTTCTGTAAGGGCGCGGTTGGCATCTCTGACCTGTTCATATCCCCTGAGGATTGTCTCGTACTGTATATTGCTCAGTGCCATAAGAAGGCTCTCCTATTCCGGTGCTTCCGGATTGTTCGCGGCAGTTCAGACAGGGCGCCGGACTGCTGCGGAAACGTGCTCAAAACGCGGAAAGAAGGCGTTTTAGCGTTACGGTTGTTCAGTTGCTCAGCAGTTCCTGTTCCAGGGCGTCGAAATCATAACTGTTCTGCGTAAACTGGTTAAAGCGGTTGCCTGGGTTTTTCTGTGGTGCGGGATTTTTCCGGCGCTGACGGTAAACGTCGTCTATGCGGAGAATGTCCGACTTGTGCTGCACGTTTTGCCGCTTCCAACTGCTCAGTATACCGTCTGCATATTCAAACCGATGCTTGTCCGTGGCCAGAACAGTGCGTTCGCAGGCCTCAATGATGATATCCGTGGAAAAGCCGTAATCTCCTGTCCAGCGGCTGATATACTCCAGTTCCTTTCCGTTGGGGGAGCCGTCTCTGCCCAGGCCGTTCATGATGGCATATACGCTTCGGTCATAACGACAGGCGGTTTTCTGGGCTTCTGCCGGGGTGGTGATGCCTGCCTCCGCCCAGTTTACGGCAACCTTTTCAATGTACTTGAAGTCCTTTTTTCCCTTATCCACGCAGTACTGAACCAGATAGTCGATGAGATCGTCGGAAAAACGCAGCACATCCTTAAAGTACAGAATTGTTTTCATCTCACCTGGATTCAGAGGACGGCCCAGATAGGATTCCGCAATAAACAGAAGCTGCGCTGTATCCTGTCTGTCCCGAAACTCCTTCAGCTGGTCGGCCGAGTACGAAGGTTTCCGGTAAGGAGAAGGCTGCTCTTCGGAAGGAAGAGGCAGGGCGTTTTCCTCACGGCTCTTTTGGGTTTCCTTCACCGGCTCTTCGGATACGGAAGGGGACTCAGGTGCGGGCACGGGAATAAAGGAAGAGATATCCGTCTCCGCTTTGGCCTTCGGCGCGTTGCCGTTTAAATCCCGGATGTGGATTCCCACAAGATTTTTGCCTTCGTCATAGTCCAGGTCAAGAAGATGAAGTTTCTGCCAGTATTTAAGCGCCCGCAGAACATCCTTTTCCGTATGGTTGAACCGGTCGGCGATATCGGATACGCTGGTGGGCTGGTATGCGCTCATCATGCGGAGCAGATAGAGGTATACCTTCAGCTGCGCGTCATTGGCATCTTTCATATACTGATCAATAAAAAGATTGGACACTACGGTGGAATCTGCCTGATTATCCCTGTAAATCGTCAAACGAGACATTTGCCTCACGCTCCCTGTCAAAAATTATGCGATAGCAGCTTTGGTTAAAGCTTCCCTCCGGCTTCCCTGCGGCGCGGAGGGGTTGGTAGGAAAAGTATAGCATAAGGTTTTCGAAAAGGAAATAGTCAATTTGCCTGAATCCTCAGGGCGGGATAATGCATGAAAAAAATGTGGAAAATGTGGAAAATGTGGATAAAACAGGAAATCCGGGTGTTTTCCGGCCTGTGTTATCCACAGGATGGAGAGAGAATATCCACATAGAGAGGGACGGGATTGGGCGCCCTCTTATGTGGATAATGTGGACAGCTATTCTCCGAGAAGACTTTCGCCGATTTTAAATACATCTCCGGCGCCCATGGTTATCAACAGGTCACCGTTTATGCAATTTTCCAGAAGGAAATTTTCTACCTCATCAAAGGTGGAAAAATAATGGCATTCCTGTCCGAGGGCAAGAATTTCCTTCTGCAGGCATTCCGCGCTTATGCCCAGGTTATCCGTCTCCCTGGCGGCATAGATATCCGTCAGAACAACTTTGTCCGCCAGGCTCAGGGCCTGGGCAAATTCCTTCAGGAATGCCTTGGTGCGGCTGTAGGTGTGAGGCTGGAAGACGCACCAGAGCGTCTTGTGGGGGCAGTTTGCGGCGGACTTTAATGTGGCGGTGATCTCTGTGGGGTGGTGGGCGTAGTCGTCTACCACAGTGACGCCGCCCACGGTTCCCTTATATTCAAAGCGCCGGTCCGTTCCCCCGTAAGCCAGAAGCGCGCCTGCAGTGACTTCGTCTTCCACGGAAAGCAGGTCGGCCAGAGCGATGGCAGCCAGGGCATTATATACATTGTGCTCACCGGGTACCTGAAGGGAAAAACGGCGATCAGGACGGTTTTTGGCATGTACGGTGAAAGAGGGACGGCCCATATTGTCATAGACAATGTGATCCGGAGAATAATCCGATGTTGGACTGCTGCCGAAAGTGATGACAGAGCAGGGAAGTCCGGCCGTGATTTCTTCCGTATTTTCGATATTGCCGTTGATGATCAGGCAGCCGTCCCGGGGCAGCATCAGGGCGTAACGGCGGAACGAATCCCGGATGTGGGCCAGATCTCTGAAGAAGTCAAGATGATCCGCATCGATATTCAGGATGATGCCGATTTTCGGCGGAAAATCCAGGAAACTGTTGGTATATTCGCAGGATTCCACCACAAAGTATTCGGATTTGCCGATGTGCATGCAGCCACCGATATCTTTCAGCCCGCCTCCTACGGACAGCGTGGGATCGACGCCTGCAGCCAGCAGGATTTCGCCGACCATAGAGGTAGTGGTGGTTTTGCCGTGGGTACCGCTGATCCCAACGGAGACGGAATAGTTTTTCATGATCTGCCCCATGAGCTGTCCTCTGGTGAGACAGGGAAGCTGTCTTTCCTGGGCGGCGATGTATTCCGGGTTGTCCGGACGTATGGCTGCGGTAAAGACTACACAGTCAACGGAAGCTTCAATATTCTCAGCCTTCTGTCCGTAAAATACCCGGATGCCTCTGGATTCCAGCATGTCGGTAATCGGAGTCCGGGCGCGGTCCGAGCCGGTGATGCGGAAGCCGGCGGAGGACAGCAGCTCGGCCAGACCGGACATACTGACGCCGCCGATACCCACAAAATGCAGGAAACAGGGATGGGAAAAATCGATTTTATACATAATAGTTTATTCCTCCTGAGGATAATATGGTTTTGTCCCGGGCCGGACGGATAATTTCGGCAGTTTCAGGCATTGTCCCCCTTGATACCGCAGTCAGCCCCCGGTATCATTATATCACGGAATAGTCGGTCCTATGAAAAAAACACTTCTGGGAATGCCCGGATGCCGTTCCGGTGCAGACCTGGCCGCCCGGTCTTTTTTCTATTATAGACAGCTTTTTCTCAAAAAGCAAACAAAAAGAAGCAACGCGCTCCTATGTTTTCACGGAAACAATGTCCGTCCTCTGCGGAATCCCAACCCGTGAAAAGCAGCCAGGGAGGTATGTCGGAACGGGAAATTAGGAGAAATAGACAAAAATATGATGCATAAAACGAAAAAAATATAAAATTTTGATAAAGGAAGCATGAAAAGGACAAATTTCTCGACATTAAATATTCCATTTTACAGAAGGGTATGATATAATATTGATAAAAACAGTAAATAGTGCAATGGCATAGGGAGAGCAGATGGGGATTTTAACTCCGGACGCAGGGCGGCATGGGCTGCACAAAAGCTGGACAGAGGTGATGACATGATCAAGAAAGAGATGATTGCCATGTTGCTGGCAGGCGGACAGGGCAGTCGGCTGGGGGTACTTACAGCCAAGATGGCGAAGCCTGCCGTGGCTTTTGGGGGGAAGTACCGCATTATCGACTTTCCGCTCTCCAACTGTATTAATTCCGGAGTGGACACGGTGGGCGTTTTGACGCAATATCAGCCGCTGAGATTAAACAGCCATATCGGCATCGGCATTCCCTGGGATTTAGACCGCAATATCGGAGGGGTCACCGTTCTCCCTCCCTATGAGGGGCCTCGCGGCAGCGAGTGGTATACGGGAACGGCCAATGCCATCTATCAGAATCTGGAGTACATGGAAGGATATCATCCGGATTATGTGCTGATTCTTTCGGGAGACCATATCTATAAGATGGATTATGAGACCATGCTGGAATTTCACAAATCCAGCAATGCGGAGGTGACCATCGCGGTGATGCAGGTTCCCCGGGAGGAGGCAAAACGGTTCGGCATCATGACGGTAGATGAGAAGAATCGTATCCTGAAGTTTGAGGAAAAGCCGGAAAATCCATCCGGCAGCCTGGCCAGTATGGGCATCTATATTTTCAACTGGAAGACGTTGAAAAAGGCGCTGATCGCCATGGCCGATCAACCGGCTCTTGATTTCGGCAAACATGTGATTCCCTATTGCCGCAAAAAGGGCGCCTCCCTGTTTGCCTACGAATTTACCGGATACTGGAAGGATGTGGGCACTCTGCAGTCCTACTGGGAAGCGAATATGGAGCTTATCGACATTGTGCCGGAATTCAACCTTTATGAAGAATACTGGAAGATCTATACCAAAAGCGAGATACAGCCTCCGCAGTATTTTTCGCCGGACAGTGTAGTGGAGCGCAGCATCATCGGCGAGGGAACGGATATCTATGGAAAGGTATATAATTCCGTCGTCGGCTGCGGTGTCACCATAGGCAGAAACACTGTGGTGAGAGATTCCATTATCATGAACCGGACGCAGATAGGGGATGACTGTGAATTGTACAAAGCCATTGTGGCGGAGGAGGTGAGGATAGGCAATCATGTACGTCTCGGCGTGGGTGAAGAGACGGAAAATGATACTGCCCCGCATATTTACAACCACGGAATCGTCACCGTAGGGGATAGGAGTGTGATACCCAACGGGATCACGGTGGGAAAAAATACAGTCATCTTCGGCATTACCACAGGGGCGGACTATGAGAATTCCTTCCTCGCCGGCGGCAAAACTTTGATTAAGGCAGGTGAGCGGCAATGAGGGCGATCGGAATTATTTTGGCAGGCGGCAACAACCGCAGGATGGGAGAATTGTCGCGCAGAAGAGCCGTGTGCGCAATGCCCATTGCGGGAAGCTACCGCAGTATTGATTTTACCTTGAGCAATATGTCCAATTCCCATATCCAGAAGGTGGCTGTTCTCACCCAGTACAATGCGAGCAGTCTTCATGAGCATTTGAGTTCGTCAAAGTGGTGGGATTTCGGGCGCAAGCAGGGGGGATTGTTCACCTTTACCCCGGTTGTGACTTCGGACAACGGAAACTGGTACAGAGGGACGGCAGACGCTATTTTTCAGAATCTTGCTTTTTTGAAAAACAGTCATGAACCCTATGTGGTGGTAGCCTCCGGAGACGGTGTGTATAAGTTGGATTTCAACAAGGTGCTGGAATTCCATATCGAGAGGAAAGCGGATATCACGGTGGTATGCCGGGATATGGAGCCAGGGTCCGATCTGGAACGTTTCGGCACCATACGGATGAACGAAGAAAGCAGAATCGAAGAATTTGAAGAGAAGCCTCTGCAGGCGAAATCCAATGTGGTTTCCTGCGGCATCTACATCCTCCGGCGGCGCCAGCTCATTGAGATGGTGGAGAAATGCGCGGAGGAAGACCGGTATGATCTGGTGCGGGATATTCTGATCCGCTACAGGGAGGTGAGGCGGATCTTCGGCTATAAGATACGGGATTACTGGCGGAATATCGCTTCCGTGGAGGATTACTACGGCGCCAACATGGATTTTCTGAAAGCAGAGGTGAGAAATTATTTCTTTAAGCAGTATCCGGATATTTATTCCAGGGTGGATGATTTGGCCCCTGCAAAGTACAATGTGGGCGCGAGCGTGAGGAACAGTCTGATCTCCAGCGGATGCATTGTAAACGGGGTGATTGAGAATTCCGTTATTTTTAAAAAGACATATATAGGAAACAACTGTATCATCAAAAATTCCATATTACTGAATGATGTTTATATCGGCGACAATACATGCATAGAGAACTGCATTGTAGAGAGCCACAGCACCATTCGGGCGAATTCCCACTACGTGGGTGAAGACGATCATATCCGCATAGTTGTAGAGCGGAATGAAAGATACACAATGTAACGAAAGGCGATCTTGGGTTCCTGATTAAGGGGGTTTGCAGATGCAGGTTACAGATGTTCGCGTACGCAAAATTGCGAAGGAAGGCAGGATGAAGGCTGTTGTATCCATTACCTTGGACCAGGAGTTTGTCGTACATGATATTAAGGTAATCGAAGGAGACAAGGGTTTATTCATCGCAATGCCCAGCAAGAGGACGGCTGACGGGGAATACAAAGATATTGCCCATCCCATCAATTCCTCTACCAGGGATGCGATCCAGAAGGTGATTCTGGAGAGCTACGAGAAGGCTCTGACAGAGCCGGACGGGGAATAGCACGTGACAGCATTGGTATTGACATTAGAATCCCCCAAATGCCATGGCGGTAAAGGCCATGGCATTTTTCATTTCACGTTATCGCACGCAAACTTTCTATATTTACTTTACAATCTGCGTGAGTGACGGGTATAATAGGAGCAGCAAACAAAGAAAATAAGAAGAAGTATAGTGCCTGCCTGCTTCGGCGGGCAGAGGGAGCAGATATGGTAATCATAGTTGGACTGGGAAATCCGGGCAGGGAATACGAGAATACAAGGCATAACGCAGGGTTTTGGGTGGTGGAGAAGCTGGCCGCAAAGGAGCAGATTGCTCTTTTGGAGAAGCGCCACAGGGCGATTATCGGAAAGGGAACGGTGGCCGGCAGAAAGTGTGTTCTGGCCAGACCCCAGACTTATATGAACTTAAGCGGAGAGAGCGTCAGAGAGCTGATAAATTTCTATAAGGCGGACGAGAAGACGGAGCTGATTGTGGTCTCCGACGATGTGAGCCTGGAGGCAGGGCAGATTCGTATCCGCAAAAAGGGAAGCGCAGGCGGACATAACGGCCTGAAGAATATCATTGCAAATCTGGGGCATGATTCTTTTATCCGTGTAAAGGTGGGGGTGGGAGAGAAGCCCCAGGGCTGGGATCTGGCGGATTATGTGCTGGGCCGTTTTTCTCCCCGGGACAGAGAGGCCGTGGAGGAGGCTGCGGAAAGGGCGGCGGACGCCATTTGCATGATTCTGGCGCAGGGACCGGATGCCGCCATGAATCATTACAACGGGATGAAAAATCGGGGAGTCGGGGAGGCGGAATAGACGATGCAGGCATTACTGACGCCGCTTCAGGAGCTGGCGGAATACGGCAATATCAGGGAGGCTATCCGGAAGAGTTTGGGGACGACATCACCCCTCCAGGGAGCGGCGGCATCTCTCACCGGCTGTGTGGACTCCCAGAAGCTGCATATGATCTTTGGACTGGGCGATGGCTTTCGAATCAAAGTCATCGTCACTTACAGTGATTTAAAGGCAAAAGAGCTTTACGAAGAATATAAATTTTATGACAGAAATGTCATGTTGTATCCGGCTAAGGATCTTATCTTTTTCCAGGCGGACATCCACGGCAATCAGCTGGTGAAGGAGCGGGTGAAAGTGCTGCGCAGGCTTATGGAGCGCAAGCCGATCACCATTGTCACCACCTATGCCGCGCTGATGACGCCCCAAGCCATGTGGGACAGGAAGAAGGACGTAATCGACGTGGAGAAGGGGGGGACGCTGGAAGAGAACCAACTGTGCAGGCAGCTGGTGGCCATGGGATATGTGAAAAGCTATCAGGTGGAAAGTCCTGGACAGTTTTCCGTTCGGGGAGGTATCGTGGATATTTATGACCTGACGGAGGAGAATCCCTACCGCATTGAGCTGTGGGGGGATGAGGTGGATTCCATCCGCAGTTTTGATGTGCTGAGCCAGCGTTCCATAGAGAATCTGGAAAGCATCAGCGTCTTTCCGGCCACGGAATTCGTATTGGAGGAAGAGCGAATCCGCAGAGGATTAAGGAAGCTGGAGGAAGAGGCAGTCCGGCAGGAAAAAATATTCAGGGATTCTTTCCGCACGGAAGAAGCTCACAGGATCGCTCTGCAGGTAAAGGAGCTGAAGGAGCAGCTGCTGGATTTTCGGGCCCAGGTGAATCTTGAGGGGTATATCCGCTATTTTTATGAGGATACGGTGATGCTGCCCCAGCTGCTTTTGCAGATTGCCCGTCAGGGAGGCCCTCTTAGAACGGGAACGGCCGCAGCCAATGCAGGGCCGGTTTTCTTTGTAGATGAGCCGGGCCGGGTGAAGGAACAGGCGGAGGCGGTGGAACTGGAGTTTCGGGAGAGCATGACCCAGCGGGCGGAAAAGGGATATATTCTGCCCGGGCAGATGGATATCCTCTACAGCGGGGAGCAGGTGGCTGCGGCTCTGCTGGCGGGCAGCGTGGTCACTCTGTCCACAATGGAGGCCAGAGGCTATTTCAAGGCGGATCTGCGCACCGATGTGGCGGCCAGGAATGTGGCGTCCTACAATAACAGTTTTGAGGCTCTGGTGAAGGACCTGAAGCTCTTCCGCCGCAACGGTTACCGGGTACTGCTTCTGTCCGGTTCCCGAACCAGGGCGAAGCGTCTGGCGGAGGATCTGCGGGACCAGGAGATCGCGGCGGTGTATACGGAGGATCCTCTGCGGGAGGTACTCCAGGGAGAGGTGCTTACCTGCTACGGCCATGTCAATAAAGGATTCGAGTATCCCATGCTGAAGTTTGTGGTAGTTTCGGAGACAGATATCTTCGGCGCGGAGAAGAAGAAAAAGAAAGGGAAAAAGCTCTATCAGGGCCAGAAGATCAAGGATTTCAACGATCTCAAGGTGGGGGACTATGTAGTCCATGAGAGCCACGGGCTGGGCATTTACCAGGGGATCGATAAGGTGGAGATGGAGGGGGTAGTCAAGGATTATATCAAGATAGAATACAGGGACGGGGGAAATCTCTATGTTCTGGCTACCGGGCTGGACGTGATCCAGAAATATGCCTCCGCGGATGCCCGAAAGCCCAAGCTGAACAAACTTGGCTCAAAGGAATGGGAGCGTACCAAGACTAAGGTGCGCAGCGCCGTCAACGAGGTGGCAAACGATCTGGTGGAATTGTATGCCCTGCGTCAGCAGAGCGAGGGGTACCCGTTTGAAAAGGACACTGTATGGCAGCGGGAGTTCGAGGAGATGTTTCCCTTTGAGGAGACGGAGGATCAGCTGGCCGCCATCCAGGACACCAAGGCGGATATGGAGAGCACAAAAATCATGGATCGTCTGATCTGCGGGGACGTGGGCTACGGCAAGACGGAGATCGCCATCAGGGCCGCCTTTAAGGCCGTCCAGGAGGGAAAACAGGTGGTGTACCTGGTGCCCACCACCATTTTGGCCCAGCAGCATTATACCACCTTTGTCCAGCGGATGAAGGATTATCCCATACGGGTGGATTTGATGAGCCGTTTCCGCACGCCGGGGGAGATCAGGAAGACAGTGGCCGATCTGCTGAAAGGCCAGGTGGATATTGTCATCGGTACGCACAGGGTTCTTTCGGCGGATGTGCGGTTTAAGGATCTGGGCCTGCTGATCATTGACGAGGAGCAGCGATTCGGCGTGGGCCATAAGGAAAAAATAAAGAAATTGAAGGAAAACGTGGACGTGCTGACGCTGACGGCCACCCCTATTCCCAGGACGCTTCACATGAGCCTCATCGGCATTCGGGACATGAGTATTCTGGAGGAGCCGCCAGGGGACAGGCAGCCCATTCAGACCTTTGTCTGCGAGTACAACGAGGAGCTGGTAAGGGAGGCTGTCTCCCGGGAGATGGCCAGGGGCGGGCAGGTGTATTATGTTTACAACAGAGTGAACAATATCGCGGATGTGACTGCCCAGATAGCGGCGCTGATGCCTGAGGCAGTGGTCTCCTATGCCCACGGACAGATGAAGGAAAATGAACTGGAAAAGATTATGTTCGATTTTATCGGAGGGGAGATCGATGTGCTGGTATCCACCACCATCATTGAGACAGGCCTGGACATTCCCAACGTGAATACCATGATCATTCACGACTCGGAAAATCTGGGATTGTCCCAGCTCTATCAGCTCAGAGGACGGGTAGGGCGTTCCAACCGCACAGCCTATGCGTTTTTGATGTACAGACGGGACAAAATGCTCAAGGAGGTGGCGGAGAAACGCCTTGCGGCCATTAAAGAGTTCACGGATCTGGGCAGCGGATTCAAGATTGCCATGCGGGATCTGGAGATTCGCGGAGCGGGGAATCTTCTGGGTGTCCGCCAGCACGGCCATATGGAGGCAGTGGGGTATGACCTGTACTGCAAGATGCTGAACGAGGCGGTACAGACCCTGAAAGGCGGAAGCGCGCCCAAAGATTTCGCCACGGTTATCGACCTGGATGTAGATGCGTTCATCCCGCCGTCCTATATCGTAAACGAGGTGCAGAAGCTGGATATCTATAAAAGAATTGCCGGTATAGAGAATGAAAAAGAACGGGATGACATGAAGGACGAATTGCTGGACCGCTTCGGGGAGATTCCCAAGTCGGTGGATAATCTTCTGCGCATTGCGCTGATCAGGGTGGCGGCCCATAAGCTGTACGGGACGGATGTGAAGGGGAAAAACGGGAAGATATCCGTCACTTTCCGGCCGGACGCAGACCTGGATCCGGCCAGGATTCCGGAACTTCTGAAGAAATACGGCCAGGATCTTACTTTCACTGCCTACGGGAAGCCTTTTCTCACCTGTAAATACAAAAAGACAGGTTTGGCGGAGAAGGATGCGGAGCTGCTTCTGGAAAAGACGGAGACACTGCTGAGAGAAATGAGGATACTTTCTGCCGAACAAGTGTTTTGAGGGAGTTTTATGACCCTCAAAATATGGTACTTTCTGTTTAGATCAGAAATCACTTGATGCTGAACAGGAGGGAACATAGATGAAGGGATATAACACGTCTGAGGGATATATGGGATTGGTGGAAGGCAGGTATATTTTATTTGCCAGCGAGGCGGATTACAGAGAATATCTGGACGAGGCATAGAGGCTGTAAGAGGGTTGAACGGGAGGCCGGGGTTATTCTGCCGCCGGAACAGACAGCCGGGAAAACCGCAGTCCTGTGATATAAAAAGATAAGAAGGGGGTCGAACCTTTGGGGACGGCGGGAAGGAGAAGACAATGAAAATGACATTTTACAGTCCGGCTGATTACTGGGAGGAAGGATTTCCGCTGGGGAACGGAAGGCTGGGGGCAGTAATGTACGGCGGCGCAGACAGAGAGATTCTGAAGCTGAACGAGGATACTCTGTGGTCGGGGTACGGCTCCGGAGTACAGCGGGGCATGTCTCCGGAGGCGGTCCGGCAGGCGGGAGAGCTGGCTTCCCAGGGAAAACCGGCGGAGGCCACAAGGCGGATCGAGGACAAGCTTCTGGAGGCGGAAGATGTGCAGATGTATGTGCCCTTCGGCAATCTGTATCTGGAGTTTGCGGGAGAGCGGGAGATCAGCGGCTACAGAAGGGACCTGGATCTGGAGAGGGCCGTTGCAACGGTTGCGTACGAAAACAGGGGAAAGCGGTATGAACACAGCTGCTTCATCAGCGCTCCCGCCCAGGCGCTGGTTTACAGGATCCGGGCCCAGGAGAAATTTACGGTAAAAATCAGCGCAGGAGAGGGTTTTCTGAGAGAGGCTCAGTATGAGGGAAATGCCTTCCGGCTGTGGGGGGAATGTCCCGGGAGGAATCATTTCACGGTGACTGAGGGAAATGAGCGGGCCAGAGCGCTGACCTTTTCCGACAAGGATGAAGAGCGGGGAATGCGGTATCTGGGCATGGGTTACGTCCGGTCGGCGGAAGGCAGGACGGAAGCAGCGGGAGACGGCGTACTGTGTATTGACACGCGAGAAATCGTTCTTTATTTCTGCATCAGGTCCGGCTTCAACGGCTTTGACCGCCATCCGTTTACGGAAGGGGCGGACCCGGAGGAATTGATCCGGAAAGATATGGAGGGAAAGGAAAGGGATTTTCAGGCTCTGGAGGAGGAGCATGTGGGAGATTATGCTGCTTTTTACCGCAGGGTGAAGCTGGACCTGGGGGAAAGCGGCAGGGAGGAGAGGGATTTGCTGGAAAGATTCCGGCGGTTTGAGGCAGGGGAGGAGGATATCTCGCTCTACACGCTGCTGTTTGATTTCGGCAGATATCTGCTGATCTCCTCTTCCCGCCCGGGCACTCAGCCCGCCAATCTCCAGGGAATATGGAACGAGAAGAAGATTCCCCCCTGGTGCTGTGACTACACGGTGAACATAAACACGGAGATGAATTACTGGATGACCGGACCCTGCGGGCTTCCGGAGCTGGCAGAGCCTCTGGTCAGAATGAACCGGGAGCTGCTGCAGAACGGAAAGGAGTCTGCGGAACAGCTGCTGGGCAAAAAAGGTTCGGCCTGCTTTCACAATGTGGATATCTGGCGAAAGGCCTCCCCGGCGACCGGAAGCCCGGTGTGGGCTTTCTGGCCTTTCGGAGGGGCATGGATGTGCAGAAATCTCTATGAAGATTATCTGTTTACCTGCGACAGGGAATACCTGAAGGAGATTTTTCCCATTCTGGAGGAAAATGCCATCTTCTGCATGGACATGTTGGAAGAGCTGCCCGAGGGATACGGGGTATGTCCGGCCACATCTCCGGAAAATGCTTTCCGCTGCGGGGACGGGGCAGCGTGCGTGGCCCGTTATACGGAAAATACGCTGGCCATCATCCGGAATCTTCTGCAGGATTACCGGGAGGCCTGCCAGACGCTTGGAGAGAGTGAAGAGCGAAGAGAGGAGGCAGGCAGGCTTCTGGAAGGAATCATTCCCATAAAGCAGGGCAGCAGGGGACAGATTCTGGAATGGGACAGGGAGTGGGAGGAGTGCGATATTCATCACAGACACTTGTCTCATCTGTATGAGCTGCATCCGGGACGGGGAATTCACGCCGGAAAACCGGAACTGCGCCGGGCCGCGGAAGAAAGCCTTCTGGGACGGGGAGATGAGGGAACGGGATGGAGTCTGGCCTGGAAGATTCTCATGTGGGCAAGGCTGGAAAAGGGGGAGCGGACGGAGGCTCTGATGCGGAGGATGTTCCACCTGGTGGAACCTGCAGGGAAGGCCTCGATCCACGGAGGCGGGCTGTACCCCAATCTGTTCTGCGCCCACCCCCCTTTCCAGATCGACGGAAATCTGGGATATACAGCGGGTGTGGCTGAGGCGCTGCTGCAGAGTCATGCCGGTGAACTGGTGCTGCTGCCTGCGCTGCCCCCTTCGTGGAAGCGGGGGCGCATAGAGGGGCTGCGGGCCAGAGGAGGCATCCGGGTATCTATGGAATGGGAGGGAGACAGGATTTCCTATACGCTTCTCTCTGCAGCGGACGGACAGGTTACAGTGAGAGTGGCCGGCGGAGAGAGACGGACAGTGTCCCTGACCGGGGGCAGGGAAGCCTCTTTTACAGAACGGTTTTCCTCTTTGCGGGATGAATAAGTTTTGGATGTAGATGGTTTTATAGAAAAAAGGTTCGCCTTACTGGCTAGTAAGGCGAACCTTTTTGCATTTTCTCTATTCTATACCTTTTGGGCGTATATTGCAAGCGAAGTTAGTAAAACAGCGAATTATGGAAAGCAAGTAATTTTTTTGTTATAAATGTATTCAATGTAGTGTTTTTCGAGGA
Organism: uncultured Acetatifactor sp.; assembly: GCA_910586515.1. GTDB lineage: Bacteria > Bacillota > Clostridia > Lachnospirales > Lachnospiraceae > Acetatifactor. Next base: position 12,495 of record CAJUGL010000031.1, on the reverse strand, counting down.
GACCAAGCCTTGTGTGATAAAATTCATTGTTGGAGAGGATGGATGACAGAGCATATAGAATCTGGGAGGGATAGGAAATGCTTGCTTGGATAATGCGGAAAATTTTAAAATGGAAAAAACACATCAATTGGAGAAGAAAAAACCCACATAATGAGACTTTTCCTATAAATAATTTTAACCACGATGTAGTACAAGTCGGAAACCATACTTATGGTGGGCTACAAGTACTAAACCATAACATAAATGAAAAATTGATTATAGGAGATTTTTGTTCCATAGCACCAGATGTTGTCTTCATATTGAATGCAGATCATGAAACCAGGTTCATATCAACTTTTCCTTTTAAAGTAAAATGTACTGGTATGGCATGTCATGAAGGGCTATCCAAAGGAGACATTGTGGTAGATGATGATGTTTGGATTGGTTACGGCGTGATAGTCATGTCCGGAGTGCATATAGGCCAGGGGGCTGTCATCGCGGCTGGTGCTGTTGTGACAAAGGACGTGCCGCCATATGCGATTGTGGGAGGCGTTCCGTCAAAGGTTATCAAATATAGGTTTAATCAGTCCATAATAGGTTTTTTGCTGACTTTGGATTATGAGAAGCTGGATACAGAGCTTGTCCAATCACACATAGATGAACTATATAGTCCTATTGATGGAATGGAGTTAGATGACATTAAGGAGGTTTATAGGTGGTTTCCGAAGAAAAACGAAGTGTCTTATACATCCTTAAAATAGCTCTGGGGGGGTAGTGCTTTTGTCCATAATCGCTATTGGTGCATATGGAGCATACAAATTCATAAAGCATGAAAAGCTCCAGGACGAAAAGCTAGCTGATTTGCAGATACAGGTTGCGTGGTATAGAGAGGAAAGCTCCGCATCAAGACCCGATGTCCCTGAATTCGCCGAGGACGGCTATAACTACCTTGCGATTGGAAATAGCATTACGAAGCACCCTATCTGCGATTATTGGTGGAACGAAATCGGTATGGCTGCCAGCAGCGAACAGAATGATTATGTTCATCTGGTAGCAGAGGGGATTGGGATAGATGCCAATGTCTATGCGTTCAATTTCTATATATGGGAGGTTCAATCATCGGACAGGGCGGAGACACTGACAGTCCTGGAGCCATATCTATCACAAAATCTAAATCTGGTGACAGTACAGCTAGGGGAGAATGTCGTTGACAGAGCTACTCTGGAACAGGATTACGAGGAATTAATCAGGTACATACAGGATAGATGCCCCCAATGCGCAGGTTATGCTTGTAGGAGGATTTGGGGAAGACACGGAGACCGACGGCATGAAGAAGGCTGTGGCATCACGCTGCAGCATCGATTTTGTAGACATTTCTCCTATATGGGGACATGCAGAATATCAGGCTGGATTGGGAGCGACTGTTTACGATGCCGATGGCAAGGAACATATCGTAGAGCATGAGGGGGTGGCTGGGCATCCGGGAGATAAAGGGATGAAATTTATTGCGGAGCGCATCCTTGGATTAGTTGAAATGGAAGTCGGCGAAGGGGATGCCGATTAAGGAGGAACCGATAGATGGACAAACCACTATTAAGCATATGCATACCGACATACAACAGAGCCAACTACTTGGAGCAATGCCTGGAATCGATAGTGAGCCAGGAATGCTTTGACGCCCGTGTCGAGGTCGTCATCTCGGACAACTGTTCTGCAGATGATACCCGGAAAATCGGTATGCGCTATCAGGAGAAATATGCCAACATCCATTACTTCAGAAACGAAGAAAACCTTATAGATATGAACTTTCCGCTGGTATTTCAGAGGGCCAACGGCTACTTACGAAAACTAACCAATGACACTGTGGTCTATAAACCCGGTGCGGTTCAATATATGCTGAAAGCAGCGGAGGAAAATAAGGAGAAAAAGCCCCAGATTTATTTTCTTGCTTTAGGGAAGCTGCATAGAGACCCAAAGATAATATCAAGTGTGGAAGAGTATATCGACACAATACAGATTAATCTTACTTGGATACGCTCTTTTGCGATTTGGGACGTGGACTGCGATGATCTTGGCACTTTGGTTTCAAAGTCTGATTCCAGATTGGCCCAGGTGCCTTATTTGCTGGAGAACTTTAAGAGACATGGCAGAGCAGTCATCTATGATGCGCCAATCATGGAAACCATTCCTGTTGCCAGGAAGGATATCTCCTACGGTCTCTATAAGGTGTTTTATATGACATTTCTGGGATTTATCAAACCGTATCTGGAGGCCGGCGAGATTTCCGGGGATTGTTTAGAACGCTTGAGGAAAAGCCTCCTATTGGAATTCTTCTGTGAGTGGATAGTTAATAAAGAGAAATATCCGGATCGATTCGTCTTTTCAGACGAAGACCTCAGGAAGCTGGTCGAAGATGAATATAGAGGAGAACCCTACTTTGGGCAGTATAAGAGAAAACTGATCAGAATGCAGTTGAAAGCGGATGTAAAGAGACTCCTGAAAAGATAAACAGACGATTGGGCAAAAGGAATAAAAAGGCGATAGGATGCAATAGGCGGAATGCAGATGGTTAAGAAGAAAAAAGGCAATTCAAACATCAACAAAAACGTGATATTCAACACGGTAAAATCAGCGTTCAGTATCATATATCCATTGATTGCCTTTCCGTACATATCCCGTGTGCTGATGACAGACAATGTGGGAAAGGTAAACTTTGGCAGCTCGGTTATCAGTTATTTTTCTCTGATAGCATCTCTCGGCGTGACGACATATGCAGTCCGGGAGTGCTCCAGAGTCAGGGATGACAGGGAGCAGCTGGGAAAGACGGCAGGTGAAATACTGTCAATCAATCTCGTATCCACAGCCATTGCGTATCTGGCGCTGATTGTGGTTCTGCTTTTTGCGGAACCGCTGGAGAACTACAGACTGTTGATCTGCATTCAGAGTGTTTCCATTTTATTCACGACACTGGGAGCCGACTGGTTGAATACAGCGATGGAAGATTTTAAGTTCATTGCCCTTCGCACAGTTTCCATGCAGATACTTTCCCTTTTGTTAATGTTTATCTTTGTAAGAAAGCAGGAGGATTATCTTCTTTTTGCCTTTATTTCAGTGGTGGCATCGAGCGGAGCCAATATCGTCAATATTTTCTACAGGAGAAAATATTGCCAGACACGGCTCACCTGGAAAATGGGCATTAGGAGACACCTGGCGCCAATTCTGCTGTTGTTTTCTTTGATTCTCTCGCAGACCATCTATACGAACTCCGATATGACAATTCTTGGATTGGTCAAGGGAGACTATCAGGTCGGATTATACAGCACGTCTGTGAAGATCTACAACCTGGTCAACACAATGGTAGCTTCCATTGCCTGGGTGGTCATGCCGCAGCTGTCAGCTGGATTTGCAAGGAAGGATTACAAGGAAATCAACAAGCTGCTGAAGTATTCCATGAACTTCATCCTCGTGCTGGGCATTCCCTGCGTATGCGGAATCGAAATCATTGCTCCACAGCTGATTCATGTCATCGCTGGTGAGGCTTATGTCGACGCGGCATTGTCGTTGAGGCTCCTCGGAATAGCGCTTATGTGCTCCTTTATCAGCGGATGGATAGGAAACATGACGATGCTTCCGGCAGGAAAAGAGAAGATATGTCTGTGGTCAAGCGTCGTCAGCGCAATGGTGAATATTGTTTTGAATTTAATTCTGATACCTAAATGGGGGCTGAATGCGGCAGCGTTTACCACGGCGCTTTCCGAGTTTATCGGAGTCCTTGTCAAGCTGCCTTATATAGATAAGCAAATAAAGATTGACAGGCCCGGCGAAATGCTGAAGGCGCCTATAATCGGGGGCATCGGAATACTGCTTTTGGGATTCGCCTTCCAAAGGGCAGCGCAGATACCATGGATTATTTCGGCACTGACCATTCTTGCAAGCGCAGCCTGGTATCTCCTTGTATTGGCGGTGACTAAGAACGAGTTTTTCATGGGATTTGCAGCGCCTGTCATCGACAGGCTGGGGAGGAGGAAATAGGATATGAAAGTAGTGCTGCTGGCCGGAGGCTTCGGCACAAGGATATCAGAGGAATCAGCATTCAAGCCGAAGCCCCTTGTGGAGATCGGCGACAGGCCCATCCTCTGGCACATTATGAAGGAGTATGGGTACTACGGCCATAACGAGTTCATCATCTGCGCTGGATATAAGCAGCAGGCCATGAAAGAGTGGTTCGCGAATTATTTTCTGGACAGCAGTGACGTGACCTTTGATTACAGAAACAAAAAGGATGAGCGAATCGTGCATGAATGTAATACTGAGCCATGGAAGGTCACAGTCGTCGATACCGGGCTCCGCACCATGACCGGAGGCCGAATCAGGCGCATCCGGAAGTATGTGGGCGACGAACCTTTCCTGATGACCTATGGCGACGGCGTCTGCGATGTGGACATCAATAAACTGATTGCATTCCACAAAGGACATGGAAGAATAGCGACACTGACAGCCGTCATGCAGGACCAGTCCAAGGGGGTGCTGGATATCGGCGGCGACAATGCGGTCAAGGCCTTCCGGGAAAAGAAAATCAGCGATGGCGCTCCGATCAATGCCGGGTATATGGTCTTGAACCCGGAAATCTTTGACTACATAGATGACGACCAGACCGTATTTGAAAGAGAGCCCCTTGAACGGCTGGCGCAGGAGGGGCAGCTGATGTCCTATATGCACAAAGGGTTCTGGCAGTGCATGGACAATGTGCGAGAGAAGGCTATGCTGGACAAGCTGTTGGAGAGCGGCAGGGCGCCGTGGAAGAAGTGGGAAGGCTGAAGTGCTTTCGGAAAAGGAATGGGACTATGGACTTAAGTTTTTATAAAGAAAAGAAAGTGCTGATCACTGGCCATACAGGATTCAAAGGTTCCTGGATGAGCGTGGTATTGGCCAATGCAGGCGCTGAGGTAATTGGATATTCCACGTGCGGCAGAAGGGAGACAAGGCTGTTCGACCTCTGCGGAATCAAGGAGCAGATTACTCATATCCAAGGTGACGTAAGGGATTTGGATCACCTGCTGGAGGTGTTCGGGACATACCGGCCGGAAATTGTGATCCATATGGCCGCCCAGCCAATCGTGCGCGACAGCTATAGAGACCCGGTGGGCATACGGCACGAATGTCTTAGGGACGGTGAATATCTGCGAAGCGGTGAGGCAGACGGAAAGCGTCAGGTCCTTCCTCAATGTCACCACGGACAAAGTCTATGAGAACCGGGAATGGGAATGGGGCTACAGGGAGAACGAACCCCTGGACGGCTACGATCCCTACAGCAATTCCAAGTCCTGCTCGGAGCTTGTGACCCACAGCTATAAGAACTCCTTTTACACGGATGGCCGGGTGGCAGTCTCCACAGCCCGTGCCGGAAATGTTATCGGCGGAGGGGACTTTGCCAGCGACCGCATCATACCTGACTGTATCAGGGCAGCGATGAAAGGGGAGGAGATCATTGTCCGGAATCCTTTTTCCACCCGTCCTTATCAGCATGTGCTGGATCCTGTGGCTGCATATCTGATGATTGCGGCGAAGCAATATGAATCCCCTGATTACGCATCCTGGTACAACGTAGGCCCAGATGACCAGAACTGTCTTCAGACTGGTGCCCTGGTGGATCTGTTCGTGAAGCACTGGGGCGAGGGGCTTAGATGGATCGACAAATATGACGGCGGCCCTCACGAGGCGCGTTTCCTGATCATGAATTCAAGGAAAAGAAGGAAGGGTTCAAGCCTGGAGACCGTATCCCGTACGCCTCCAGGGTGTTCGACGAGAAGGAGATGCAGGCGCTTACGGATGCCGCGCTCGACTTCTGGCTGACCACAGGGCGGTTCTCTGATGAGTTCGAAAAGAGATTCGCCGAGTGGATCGGTGTGAAATACGCGCATCTGGTGAACTCAGGCTCCTCCGCCAACCTGATTGCCTTCATGGCCCTGACGGCGCCGGAGCTTGGCAGGCGCCAGGTCATTCCTGGCGACGAGGTCATCACGGTTGCCTGCGGGTTCCCCACCACTGTCACCCCCATACTCAACTATGGGGCAGTGCCTGTATTTGTGGATGTCACCGTACCCCAGTACAACATAGACGTGATGAAGTTGGAAGGTGCCCTGAGCGGGAAGACCAAGGCCGTCATGATCGCCCATACCCTTGGGAATCCCTTTGACCTGAAGGCGGTCAAGGCGTTCTGTGACAGGCATGGTCTCTGGCTGGTGGAAGACAACTGCGATGCGCTGGGGACGAAATATACCATTGACGGGGAAGAGAAGTTTACAGGGACCTGGGGGGACATCGGCACGTCCAGCTTCTATCCCCCGCACCATATGACCATGGGGGAAGGCGGCTGTGTGTATACGGACAATCCCCTCCTCCACCGACTCATCCTCTCGTTCCGTGACTGGGGGCGTGACTGCGTATGCCCTTCCGGCAGGGACAACTTCTGCGGCCATCGTTTTGACGGGCAGCATGGGAAGCTTCCCGCCGGATATGACCACAAATATGTCTACAGCCATTTCGGCTACAACCTGAAAGTGACGGACATGCAGGCCGCCGTTGGCTGTGAGCAGTTGAAGAAGTTCCCGGGCTTTATCGAGAGAAGGCGGCATAACTGGGACAGGCTGCGCAAGGCCCTGGAGTGCGTCAGCGATAAGCTGATTCTACCGGAGCCTGCGGAGAACAGTGAACCGTCGTGGTTCGGCTTCCTGATTTCAATCCGTCCGGAGAGCGGGTTGGAAAGAAACCGGATTACTCAGTATTTAGAGAGCCATCATATTCAGACCAGGCTGCTCTTTTCCGGAAACCTTATCAAGCATCCCTGCTTCGACCAGATCAGGGGAACGGCAGCCTACCGTGTGGCTGGTAATCTGGACGCCACGAATTTCATAATGAATAATTCATTCTGGATTGGCGTGTATCCCGGGATGACGGACGTGATGATCGATTACATGGCGGAAGCCATTATTAAGGCAGTACAATAAGCGGGAGGGAAGGTTCAATGAAACAGCGCGTTTATGCACATATCTGCTTGGGGTATCGGGAAAGTAGAAATATTGCCATACGGCCCACAAAAATCAGGTTATCCGGCACAGGCGGAGTAAGCGGAGGTATGGCAGCATGATGGCACAAAAAGGGCATATACCCAATCATTCTTGTCACAGAAGCAGGAGGATGATTGCAGCCGACTTTATAGTGGAATACCTGATTGGCAAAGGGATAACTGACGTGTTCGGCTATCCAGGTGGTATGGTCACATATCTGATGGATTCATTTTCGCGTTATTCTGGCTGTATTTCCGCCCATGTCACCTATCATGAGCAGGGGGCTGCATTTGCGGCCTGTGGATATGCCCAGACATCGGGAAAACCGGGGATTGCATATGCCACATCCGGCCCGGGCGCGACGAACCTCGTCACAGGCATATGCAACGCTTACTTTGACTCCGTCCCCGCAATCTTCATCACAGGCCAGGTCAATGCAAACGAGGCAAAGGGAAGGTATGGTGTAAGGCAGCGAGGATTTCAGGAGACAGATATTGTCTCCATGGTGAAACCTGTGACTAAGTATGCGGCATATGTTGAATGCGTAGGAGAGTTGCCAGGGGAGCTTGAGAAAGCATATGACATCGCAACAACTGGACGTAAGGGTCCCGTGCTTCTGGATATTCCGATGAACGTGTTCCGGGAGGAAGTGGAGGCGTCAGGGGTGGCGGTGCACAGGCAAGAGGTGCCCAGAAATATCGCGGGAGCTGTCGGGGTTGTATCTGCGGCTATCCGCCAATCTGACTCGCCCGTCCTCCTTATCGGCGCCGGGGTGAAAGCCGCCGGATATGGGGACAGGGTTCGGACGGTTGCGGCGAGACTGGGAATTCCGGTCGTTTCATCGATGGTTGCTTTCGATGTCATGCAGCATGCCCCGCGTTACTATGGTTTTATTGGGGCATACGGAACAAGGGCGGCAAACTTTATTGCTGCAAAGAGCGACTTGATTATTTCTATCGGGTCGCGGATGGATATCAGGCAGGTGGGGTTCAATCGGGAAGGGTTCGCTCCAAATGCGAAGATTATCCGTTTTGATGTAGACCTGGGAGAGCTGGATTACTCCGTACATGCGAACGAGACGCAGTTTTGCATGGATATGGAGAGTGCAATCAGTGTACTGGAGGCTGTGGAGAGCAGTAGGGATTACCGGCCATGGATTGCGGTGTGCGATGAGATTAAAGGATTGCTCTCGACAATTGATAAGAACAGCACCGGCAGGATTATAGAGAGTGTGGGGGAAGGGATTCCAGAGAGTGCAGTGATTACGACAGATGTGGGTCAGAACCAGGTCTGGGTGGCGCAGTCGCTGAAGGTAAAACCCGGCCAGAAGGTGCTGTTTTCCGGCGGGCACGGCGCCATGGGGTATTCGCTTCCGGCGGCGATTGGCGCTTACTATGGAAGCGGGAAAAGGCCGGTCTACTGCATCACCGGGGACGGCGGCATGCAGATGAACATACAGGAGCTCCAGTTCATCGCCAGGGAGCGCCTGCCTATCAAGATTGTCGTCCTGAACAATGGCGCCCTTGGCATGATACGCCATTTCCAGGAGATGTATTTTGACGGGAGATATTTCCAGACAAAGCCGGAGGGCGGATACACAGCACCGGATTTTGCACGGATTGCGGAGGCATATGGGATTCGGGGCAGAAGGGTCGGAGCTGGCAGGACAGCGGACTATGCCTTTAGGGACGATGAACCTGAGCTTCTGGAAATTCTTATCGATGAGGATACCTATGTGTTTCCCAAGCTGGAATTCGGGAAGCCCAACCAGGACCAGGAGCCCTTGATTGATAGGAAGCTATATGAAAGAATTATGAACATGGAGCCTAAGGCCTGAAAGCTGTGCAGGATGCTTCCCGGGCGGCAGAGGGGCTTTATTGAGAGAAATGGTGGAAGAGGAGTGAAACTTTGAAGAAAATCGTCATAACCGGAGCGACCAGCATGCTTGGGACTGCCCTGACGGAAGTAGCGGTCAGGGAAGGCACAGAAGTGTATGCAGTCATCAGGCCAAATACAAAAAGGAGAAGCAGGCTCATTCCATCGCCTCTTGTGCATCCTGTCGATGGTTCGCTGGAGAGCTTGTCCTGGATTGAGGGGCTGCCAGAAGACTGTGATGTCTTCTACCACTTCGCCTGGGCAGGGACAGGCAGGGAGGAAAGGGATGAGCCGACGATCCATGAACGGAATATCAGATACACGCTGGAAGCCGTGGAGCTTGCAGAGAAGGCAGGATGCCGCCGTTTCGTAGGGGCAGGCTCCCAGGCTGAATATGGCCCTGTGGACGGCGTAATCAACGAGGGGACGAGACATCATCCGGTGACATCCTATGGGGCAGCGAAATATGCGGCGGGGATTCTAAGCAGAAAATTATGTGAAAGCAAGGGTATGGACCATGTCTGGGGCAGGGTCTTCAGCGTGTACGGTCCCCATGATAATGAAGGGACGATGCTGGACTATGCCATCGCATGCTTTGGGAAGGGAGAGACAGCGCAGTTCTCGTCCGGGGTTCAACCATGGAATTATCTCTATGAGAGCGATGCCGGGGAGATGTTCTATGCGTTAGGCAGTGACAGCGTGCCGTCCGGGACATGGCTTGTCGCCGATCCGGAATCCAGGCCTTTAAGGGAGTATATTGATATCCTGATGAAGGCTTACGGCCCTGAGGCGAAAGCGGAGTTTGCCGCGCCTGTTATGGCACAGGCTCCGGGATTGGATGTGGATGCGGAGAAGACGATGAGGGCGATTGGCTACAGGCCAAAGATAAGCTTTCAGGAAGGCATCAGCAGGATGATACGGGCAAAGGCTCCCCAAAATCCGGGGGGGGTACTGCTTGAACTGACCGGCTTTGTGTGCGGTATCTCCTTTGAGAGGAGGGCGGCATGAAGGACGACATTATTTTTCAGGACATCAAGGAGATCTATCATCGGAATATCGACTGGAACCAGCTCCGGGACAAGACCGTGCTGGTGACGGGGCCTAACGGGATGCTGGCATCCTATGTGATGTACATGCTGATTTTTCTCAATGAGGAAGAGGGTTTCAACATCCGTATCATCGCCATGGCCAGGTCGGCTGAGAGGTTCGCCGCCAGGTTCGGGGAGCGCTGCAATGCCCGTTACATCACTTTAGTGACAGATTCCATCCTAGAGCCGGTTCCTATTGAAGGGGAAGTCGACTATATCATCCATGCGGCGAGCCTTGCCAGCCCCCAATACTATGATGCATGCCCCGTGGACGTGCTGAGTCCTAATGTCATTGGGACTTACTATCTGCTTCAGCTGGCGGTCGAGAAGAGGGCAAAGGGCTTCCTGATGTTCAGTACAGGGGATGTCTACGGCGCCCTTCGAGGGGTAGAGTATGTCACGGAGAAGGATATGGGTATCGTGGATCCGCTGGACATCCATAGCTGTTACAGCGAAAGCAAGAGGATGGCGGAAACGATGTGTTATTCCTTTATGCACCAGTACGGAGTGCCGGTAAGGATGCTGAGAATCTGGCACACTTATGCGCCCACCATGGACATCGATAAGGATCCAAGAGTGTTCGCTTCATTCATGAAGAACATTGTGGATGGCCAGGATATTGCAATCAAAAGCGATGGGACGGGGAAGAGAACCTTCTGCTATGTAGCAGATGCCATCGCAGGGCTGTTCACAGTGCTGACGAAAGGCAAGGACGGTGAAGCATATAATGTGTGCAATACGGACCAGTTTGTCTCTGTCCGGCAATTGGCGGAGATGCTGGCGACCCTGCGGCAGGACGTGGATATTCAGGTGACATGGAAGCGGCGCCCTGCAGGTGAGCGTTATACGGAAAACACAGCAATCGGAGCGATAGCGCCCAGCAATGAGAAGCTGAAAGGGCTTGGGTGGGAGCCGAAGTATTCCATTTTAGATGGGTTCCGGCGGGTTCTCCTATATCAACAATATTTGTCGCTGACAAAAGCACGGGAATAAGAGGGGGCACTGGCATACTTCTACAAGTTTTGACAGACAAGCCATACCGGCATATCCGCATATCCAGCATACTGGCGGCGACCTGCGTGAAGGCTTTTTAACATCGCTGCGGATTATTTATTATTTCGGCGGTTCAGGCCTATAAGCGGCATTCAAATTGTCCGCTCTCAGAATTGTGTCGAGTAGGTTGTCCATCAAAAAACCCGTGTTGGTGTTGGTGCCAGTGACCCTGATCATCCAATCATGGGCGTACACTCCTGTTACCTTTCCCAACTCCGCAGGTAGTCTTCTATATGAAGTTGTCTGTACTTATATCCATGTCTGGTTTCCATCTAGGAATCGCACCTCCTATTGTTCCCCCACTTTCCCCACGTCTTAAGCCGCAGGGTATTGTACTATGGGGTCTGCTGATTCTCACGATAAACCTTTTTTGACCGTAGCTGTGAATATTTTATCACTTTGCCACGTCCGTAAAACCTCCCCGGGTACCCACACGTTCTTTCGCACTTATACCTGCCCCGTTTACTGCCAGCGTTCCGTGCAGTTATTGGACTTTAGTTTGTTTGGCAACCTCATCCACGCTTCACAGCCTATCCGGACAACTTTTACAAGCCAGTGTTTTGCTTCTGGTTTCCTTCAACCCCCACCTCACGGTGACGCTCTTTCCCTTGACTGCATGATTCCCACTGCCGGGCGGATCAGGGACTTTCACCCATTAGAGCGTGCGCTCGCCGGACACACCAATGGAGGGTATATCCCCTCTTTTTTCTTCAAGGATACTTTTATCTATATCTTCTCCCTCGCTAATTATTGAAAATGTCTTTTCATCCACTTTTAAGTAATACCCATATCTGAATGTACCATTGTCACTATCTTTTTGATAAAGATACTCGACAACAAATACTGTTGCGTCATCAGTCCTTTGTGAAATGATTCTTTCTATAACTGTACATCCATAAGCTTCCATTTTTTCATCTGTAAATTGAGCAATTTCTGTTATATCTACAGTTGTTGCAACATTTGCTTCTTTAGCTGAACAGCCAACAAAAAAATTCGAGAGCACTCCAATCATCAATAATACAAAAGTTTTCTTCACTGAAATTTTCCCTTCCTCACCTTGAGTATACATCTTACACAGGGAAACAGTGCGGCACTCCGGCAGTCTTGCCGCCGATCAATGCCTCTCAGACTACCTCCCACAAAAACAGCGACAATTTTTGTGCAATATGCTGAAACTAAATTTATTGTCAAATGTTTCCACATATTTCCATTGAACGCTCGCCCGCTTGACATTAACTATTATATATCTGAATTGTGAAGATGTCCATCGTCTCTTAAGATGAATTTTAAATCCCAGTCCTTTAAAAACTGGAGATGTCAAACAGAAAACGCTCTGGCGATTTTGTCCTCATCAGAGCGTACATGCTATCAAACTATATACTAGTACTGCATTGCATTAATTATTGTGAATAAAATCAGCACTTCCTTAAATG
>CAJUGL010000030.1 GCA_910586515.1 uncultured Acetatifactor sp. | reverse complement strand
GGCAGCGAACGCCAGGTGATGCTGGACTTTTATCTGGAGTCCCCTGTGCTGAACAAGGCATTGCATGATGAGCTGCTGAAGAGAGAGGCTTTCAGCAAGAAGAAGGCAGAGCTGAAGGAGATCAAGGAAGATATTGGGAGCCGCAACTCGGAGCAGAAGGACTTCTTTAACGCCATTTTCACTGGCGTGCTCTTCTACGGAAATACGATTACTTACACCTATAATGAGTTTGGCATGGAAAAAGTGGTGGAGCTGCAGAACAATAAAATGCCGATGGGAGATACCGGTGCCTACCAGGCTTTCCTGAACTTCAGAACTATGGATGCCAACATCAAGAATAAGATTGTTGAAGAGGCGGGGGCGCGCTTGGATCTTAATAAGGATTTACCGGAGGAGATGAAGGAGGCTGTGGAGAAGCTGGATGCTAACATGGCCAAGAGGATTGCGAGATACAATATGCTCCATGACGAGACAGATCCGCTGCATGAGGAGCTGAATAAGTTCTACACGGACTTCATGAAAGGTTTCGAGTTATTTAAAAATAGGGGCTAAAGAAGGAATGGGCAGAGGGACAAGGTTCCGGCCGGGTGAAATCTCCGGGGAACCTTGTTTCTCCTGCAATCACAATGTAAAGAGAGAAGCGGGCGTATGGCAGAGAAAAAAGTGTTGCACAATGGCAGGGAATTATTGGAAAGCTGCACGATAGGGCTGAATGAGAACCAGAGCGGGGAGATGGGCGGCAATGTGGCGCTGTATCCCACGGTGGTGGTCATGCTGGGAGAGCGGTGCATTGAGTATACCAAATATATCAAGGATACCCTGGATGACAACTGGAACAATTCCGGTTTTCTACAGTATGTCAGCATCAAGAGGAGCGGGGACGGCTGGAGCTGTGCCCGGCTGATGGATGTGGACAAGAAGCGCACGATTCAGTGGAGCTGCGTGGAAGGCAAGCCGGCGGAAGTAGTCAGCAAGGCCATTGTGGAGATGCTGGAGGAGGATGACAAGATTTTCAGGGACAAGTCCAGGATTAAGATGGAGTTCGTCATGGATGCCGTGGAGGAGGATGGGAGAGCCTATTACGACCTCTATGTGGGTCTGAAGAACGGGCTGCACGCCGAGGAGCTGAAGACTTTCTTCCTGATGCTGGATCAGAAGCCCGAGGACAACAAAAACGAGAAGACTGCCCGCATGCTGCACTATGTGGTGGAGAACAGGACGAAACCGGGGGTGGACGGCGGGACCACCTATCTGCTGAGCAATTATCTGGACAATGGATCCATATTGGGTGAGAATAAAATCTGGCAGAATTACCGGCTGTTGGCGGATATCATATTGCTGGGGGGAACCAGGGCGAATGCCGCCGAAAGCGGGTATGTGACCAATTTATATAATGGTGTCAAGACGGCATCTTATGCGCTGGTGCCGAAGCCCACGGACGAGATAGCGGCCGTGGCGCTGCAGGCGCTGATGCGTGGGATGTATGAGCAGGAGAAAGAACACCTTTCCCAGGAGCTTACGGACAAGGAAATCAGGGAGAGGCTGGACATGAAAGTGACTAATGGCTTTTCCGTCGCAGAGGAAATCTTCAGGGAGAAGATTGCGAAGCCGTTTTTGCCTGCCGCGGAGGACTTAAGATACCTTCCTTTCCGTTCGGAGAAGGATTTGAGAGAGATGCAGAAAGCCGAACGGATTTCAGACAGGATGGCGGATGAATGTACCATGGGTGTCTGGCCGTTGGTCCAACAGGAAAAATATGTGGACGCGGCAGAACGCTTTTTGGAAAACAAAGAAGAGATGGATACGCTCCGAAAGAACATACAGGAGCTTTTATATAATGCATTTTCCCTTTTTGAGGTCAGGAAGTTGATGCCCAGGAGGGAGCTGATCAGAGCGATGCTGCTGGAAGAGCTGAACTCCGAGGGAGAGAGCGTCCGGGCGGACTATACGGAGAAGCTGCACAGAAAGGCCGTATATGAGTGCCGGAAGTGTTTTTATGAGAAGGTGAAGGAGATTCTGGCTGAGGAGTTCGACAGAATGCTGGATGAGACCAGGCGGTATGAGGAGCTGTACGACCGCTGTGAGAGGGAAGTCCGGCAGGGGCGCATCATGACCGAGGACAATGATGAGTCCATAGAGAAGACTTATACCAATGAGGTAAAGCTTTACGTGAATAACAGGCAGAAACTCAATGCCGGTGATTCGGCCTTTCCGGAGGTCTTTAATCCCAGACTGGGGCAGGAGGGGCTGTTGGAGGCTATCCGCAACGCGTTCATGAAGATGATTGGGGAAGATATCTACCGGTATGATTTTGAGAGGGAACTGGATTTCCGTATAAACAACATGACGGATCTGAACCGGCAGATTTATGTGACCCAGGAGCTGCAGAAAGCGCTGGAGGGCAGTATCCGTCTGAAGGATCAGAGCATGAACAATGTGGGCATGAAGATGAGCTGTTTCTACATGATCAATAAGTCTGCGGATTACGCGAGACAGCTGGCGGGCCAGGAAGGCCATGGACGGGATTTCATGCTGTTCAACCTGAACCGCACAGACTGCATCGAGCAGATTGAGATCTACAATATCACGCAGGCCGAGAAGCTGCATCTGAACCAGCAGGGGGGGATTCAGGATGATAATCGAGAGTCATGAAAAGGACTATCAGGTGAAGGATTATTCCATGAAACGGGCAGGCGGAGAGATTGTCCTGAAGTGGAAATATTCCAGGGGGACCCATTTCTTCGTGCTGTTATACGATGGAAGGAAGGAAGTGGACCTCCAGGAGCTCGCACAGGAAATGGAGGATATGGGTCTGGACGACAGGACGCTTCTGCAGAAGAGCGGGCACAATGTCTATACCACCGAGAAGGTGAAGCTGTTCCTGTTTCGGGAGAGGGAATTCGTGCAGAACGGAGAGTCCTGCACTATCCCGGGCGGGGAGATCAAGCATGGGGTTCCCTATGGGGTCAGCGTATTCATCGGGGAGTATGATAAAGAAGAGTGGACCATGCACTTGTACCAGGTGAAGGATCCCGACATCAATACCCGGTTCGTGCCGGTGAAGCTGGAACCGAAGATTGAGTATAAGAAAAAGATGTTCGCCAAAGAGAAGCTGTGTATCCTACATGTACCCTATCTGCAGGATTATGTGGACGGAGCGCTGCAGTACCATGTGGACGGGGTCAGGATGACCTATCCGCTGCCTGCCAGCTGTCTGGATAAGAATCTGTACCTTGAGATTCCCAGGGACGCCACGGTGGCGCTGCGGGTGGCTGACAGATACAAAAAGTTCTATCGCGTGGAAGCCGCGCAATGAGAAGCCGGAAAAAGACAAAAAATACGATAGAGTGTGAGGTGGAGAGAAATGGGTTTATTTGGTTCCAAGACACCGAAAGACGCAAAGGGCAAAGCAAGGGACAATGCCCTAAAAGAGAAGCAGGGGAGCGAGGATAAGGCATGCAGCGGCATGCAGGAGTCCTTCAAGTGCCCGTATTGTTTCGAGAAGATATTCGCAAGGGGCGTGGCATTCCGGGCGATGACAGCGTACACCCAGCAGGATTTGGATGATTTCAGCGGCGATGAGCGGGAGAAGAAGAAATTATACGTCCTTTCGTCGGATGATTTGTACGAGAAATTCTGGAATAAGTACCCGGGCAGTAAGCCCGAGGACGCCGAGCGGAGCAGGACTTATGAGAGGAATCCGGTCATCTCCCAGTTCGATACCAGGTTCCTGACCAATTCCAGGTTCACAGACGGTTCCCGCCTGATCTTCAAGGAGGATGAGGACGGGTTTCTCAATGAGGTCATCGATACGGAGGGGAACCACTCCAAAATCCGCATCTGTCCACACTGCCATAACAGGCTGCCCTTTGAGTTCGGCAAATATCCGATCAAATATATTCCTGTGGTAGGTATCACAAGCTCCGGAAAGACCGTGTATCTGTCCCAGATGCTGGGCAAGATCAAAGAGATACTGGCCCGGGCGGACATGACGGTGGCCGGCCTGTGCCCGGAAGTGGATGATTTCGTGAAGAACCACACCATCCGCAGAGGGCAGAATCTGCCGGGAGGTAATGCCACCAATGTATTGACTACACCTGTACCGGTTAATGTGAAGAACAATAAGGACGGAAGAAGGTTCACCCTGGTATTTTACGATATCGCAGGCGAGAATTGTGTGGACGCAGACCAGATGGAGCGGTATGGCCAGTTCATCCGCAACGCGGATGGCATCATCATGATCATGGATCCCAGGCAGTTCACGGATTTGGTCTATCTGGGCAATGATGATGAGGACAATATGGACGATGACATCTATAGTCCGGACAAGGTGGTGGCGGCTATGTATACGGCCTTCGTATCTGCTGATTTTGCGGGAGGGGAGAGCGATATTCCGCTGGCAGCCTCCCTCTCCAAGAGCGATCTGCTCAAAGAGACCGGGGTGATAGGGGATTACTCGAACATGTTCCAGAATATACGCTATAACGATTACGAGGTCTGTGGATTTCCTTACGATGATTGGGTCAATATCAATACGGAAGTAAAGATGCTGCTGAGCAGGAAATCTATCAAGGGCAAGATTCTGGACAATGACCTAAAGCAGTTTTTCCCCAACCACGCTTATTTTGCTTTTTCCGCCTTGAACGGGGCACCGGTGGTGTGGGAAGACGGAAATACCAAGGGGTACCAGATGGAAGTGAATCCGGAGGCTGTCAGGGTGGAGGAGCCTTTATTCTGGGTTTTATATAAGCTGCAGATCCTTGACAAAGCAATCAAGAACACTAAAAAGCGTTAGACCAGGAGGAAGGCAGGATGAATTTATATCAAGCTGGCTATACCAGAAGAGGAAAGCAGGGCGAAGGCGCAGGCTGGTCCATCGTGTTTCCCTCCGAGGATATGTCCCAGGCCGCCAAAGAGGGATTCAGCGGATTCGCCGGCAATCTGGCGGAGCTGATGAACGGAAATACCATGCCGAAGGAAGCGTTCGGCGTATTCCGGTATGACCGTTTTGTCTATTTTATGAACATCAATTATGAAGCGAGCGGGAAAGAGGCCGCCGATGCCAGAGGTGTTTCCTTTACTCATGGCTATTGCTTTAATCTGGCGGATTACTATGCGCTCTGTGAGAAGCCGGAGCAGCTTCTGGGAGTGGTTGACGGGACGTTCCGGAAAGAGTACGATCCTTCCGTGAAGGCCCTTCCTGTGGCTCATAAGTTGGACTATACCCCAATGGACTATAGAAAACTGATGGATAAATATGGGCTGGACGCAGAAAGCTACAGGCATCTGCTGATCGGCGCAACCTGTGCATTGGAAGGGTTTGCCAATGCTCTTTGCGTGAAGGCAGAGCGGCCCCTGGAGGAGTACCGGCAGGTGTGCCGGGAGATCATGTATCTGATCATGCGGGGGCTGCCCTGTCATCTGCGGACAAAGCTGACCTTCTTTTCCTATAAGGGGGGAAAGACGGGTATCTATTTCTCCGACAGGGCGGAGGGGAATAATTATTTCGACCTGGATACCAAAATGCATGCCTGTGACAAGAGCAAACTGGAGCGCTATCAGTTTACCCAGGTCTACAGCCTGGAAGACGACAGGCTGCGGCAGAGGCTTTTGGGCGCAATGGCCGGGTTCATCGATCAGGCATTCGATATCCAGCTGAAGGACATCGACTGCGATCAGGTAGAGCATGCTTTTCAGGCGCAGAAAAAAAACGAACTGGGCAAAGCCATAGATGACGATCTGACGATTTCCCTGCTGACTTCTTTTATGGGTTATCCGCTGAAAGAGGGTGGGGCGGTGGAGGAATACCTGGCCGTGCTGCTGGAGTCCATCAGTGAGAACGACCTGCAGGTAAAGGATTCCAGGATTCTCAACCGGGTAGTGAACCGTGCACAAAGCAGTGCGAATCCGGCTTTGCATAAATCATATCTGATTTTCTACGCGAGACAGATCCTTGCGAAAGACGATCGGGAAGGACACAATCTGCTCTGGAAACAGTACAAGGAAGACAAGGGGCAATATGCCATCCTCATCGAGGCCATAGAGAGGATGGACGAGGGCTATTACAGGAACTATTTTGAAAGGGCATTTCTGCCTTCCAGGCTCAGGAGCCTGCAGCAGGTTACATCTTATCTGGAGGAGAGCGGCGCAGAGGCGGTTTCTACAAGAACGTTCGCTAATCTGCTGAGAAAAGTTACCACAGAGGAGATGGAGGCCGCCCGGGGCTTTGAGGGGCAGCTGAAGGTTCGCGGGGAAGTAGGGAGGATAGCTTCACTGATGGAACAGGTCAGTCGGGAGGCCGGTCGGCAGTACCTGCTTTTTGCGGACGATCTTCTGTGGAGAGGGTTCGAGATAGCGCAGTTCTCCCTGCAGGATGCCGAAAGGTACAGGAAATGCAGTCTGGATGAACTGTCGCGGAACGGCTTTAACGGAACGGAGTGTGAGAAAGCCCGGATAGTGAGAGATCTGTTGGGTATTGCCCTTGATGATGCTCTTACCACAGACCGGATCTACGATATTTTCTTTACTGACAAGACATTCGATGACATAACCATCAAAAAAGTACTGCAGGGTATACTGTGTAAAGGACAGATGGCGCAGTGCGGTTTTCGGAGCAGAGACGAAGTGGAACTGTCGATTCTGTGCTGTTATGACCTGGAAAACGACAGGATGGAGACGGCTAAATGGATTCGAAAGGTTATAAAGGCAGGCCAGGAAAAGCTGTTCAAACAGGAGATGCTTCCAAAGGTAGTGCAGGGCTCCCGTATCTTGAGCGAAGGCAGGTTAAAAAAATATGTAACCAAATCCCTGGAAAAGGAGCTGGAGGGTAAAGCCTGGAAGGTCGGAGAGGAGGGGGACAAGAGGGTCAAACATGCCATGGAACTCCTTCTGGCCTGCCTGAGAGGCGAGGATCCGGGAAGCGGTGAGGCAATGCAGGCGAAGCAGAATTTCCGGTTCTGCCTCCACAAAGTGGCGGTAGGCTCTCTGGCCGCAGTGGCAATCGGGTTCTTTGTGTGGTGTCTGCTGAAATACTGCAAGTGGGGTTCAGCGCCCGGCATTGTGGCAGGCTCTGTGGCTGTGGTGGGCATGGTGACCGTACTGGCGGTGAAGATTCACATGGCGGGAGGCATCGGGGATTATTTTGACAGCCTTGGAATCCAGGAGCCAAGGGAATTGGCGATTGTGGGAGGATTTGTGGCAATTCTGGCAATCTTTGCCATTGGACTGTGGTTCCTGGTCAGACTGCTGCCCGGGCTGCAGGGTGCGGCCAGTGCCGGTCTGAAGACAATCATCGCTGTGGCGGGCTGCGGTATCTTTGCGGTGGTGGCAATAGGAGGTGCGGCTGTGGGGATTTTTTCGGGTGATAAGGATGAGGGTTAAAGCGTAAGGAGGCGCACATGATATGGAAAAAGGGAGATATTCAATTAAGATGCTGATAGGCAGCATCCTGGCGGGAGTGGTTTTTGCGGTCTTAGGGGAGGTACTTTATCAGGCTCTCAAGGGCATCCTGCCCAGAGTGGCAGTGGCAGAGCTTTATTTCGTGGGTCTGTTCCTGTTCCTGGGCCTTGCCATATGGCTGATTGGGAAGACGGTGTATTCCCGTACATACAAGAGCGTGCCCATGAAGCAGTGGGTCAGGGTATTTTTGGCTATGCTTGTTCTGGCGGCAGGTTTTGAGCTGTTATATGAGATTGAGATTGGAAAAAAAGAGGATGCCTACATCTTTGCAATCGACTGCTCCAATTCTATGTATGGTAACTTTACCGATGCTGTAACCGGCGATTTTGTAGAGGATGGCAATGATTCTGAAGGACTGCGCTTCAGAGCCATTGATAGTATGCTGGCTGATAAACCGGATGATTTCCAGTATGCGGTCTATCTGTTTGGGTCTGAGGTGGTTTGCGCACGAGAAATGGGGCCTAAGAGCGATGGCCAGGAGTATCCCCGTAAATCTGAGATGGGAGGGACAGCCATTAAGCTGACCCTGGAGACACTGATGAGGGATATCAAGAATAAGGATATGGATCTCTCCAAACTGAATGCCCATGTTATCTTCTTAAGCGATGGCGTTGCAACGGATATCTCTGATATAAACGAGATTAATTCGGTTTTGGATGAATATGTGGAGGAAGGGTTATCTATCGGAACGGTGGGCGTTATTGGCGCAGACGAGAATCTCATGACCCTGATTGCCGACAAGACCGGCGGCGTGTTCGTCAATGTGGACGATGTGAACGATCTGGAGGAAGCAATGTTTAAGGCCGGAGATCTGGGCGATGAGAGACATCTGCTGGGATACAGGAACAGTGAGAATCTGAACCTGCTGTATGCCGTCATGCGGATATTGCTCATCACCGGGTTGGGCATCGTGATTGGTCTGGAGAAGGCTGCCATCTGCGAGAAGTTTATGGATACTACAGCTGTCATCAGGAGCTCTGCGGTGGGGAGCGCGTTGGCGGGTATCTGCATGGAAATGGGCATGAACGCCTTAAGGATGCCCCCCGCACTGATTCGCGTTCTGGTCTGTCTGTTGATCTCACTCACACTGCTGCGGGAGGACTTCCTGGGGAGGAACGATTCCGGATCAGAGGTACGGCGGGGACGAAGTTGAGGAGAGGCATCTGAATGTGTTGGAGCGCAGAAATCAGGAGTTTTTTGAAAGGATGGTGACTTATGGAAGGCACAAAGCAATGTCCGGAATGTAAATGTACGGATGTGCCCATGGGGGCGGAAATATGTCCGTTCTGCGGATATCCCCTCGGAAGGCAGGCCAAGGCAAAACCGGCAGGGAATGGGAAGCGTTCTGAAGTCGAATCGGGCGAAATGAGGCCTGAACCCACGGAGGGAAGCCTGTCGATGAATAGGGAACCCGCAAATCCAAAGACGGAAGAGTGGGATAAGTCCACTGTGCCTGAAAGTACAGCAGGCCCTGCGGCTACAGAGCATACGACGCACAATAAAAAGGGAAGAAAGAAACAGGCTGATTCCGGTGTCGCACAGCAGAGAAAGGGATGGAAAACAGCTATGGGATGGCTGGCAGCAGGGCTGACGGTGGCTGTTTTGCTGATTATGGATTGCTGCCTGAACCAATTGTTGAACCGATATGTCAACTGGGTATATTTGATAGGGTTATATATTGTGGCAGGCGTTATGGCCGGGTTTCTGCATTTCTGTTGTTATGTCAACGAGAAGGGGAGCAGAGTGGCAGGCGCTTTGGGCATAATTGCCGGATCTCTCAGTCTGCTGTTTTTGCTGTCATATAATGCGGGTAGTCTGGGGATTGCCCTGTCTATATCCAGGTATGCCCTGTACAGAAATATCATAAGATTGGCCGTTTATGCCATGTGTTGGATGACCGCTGCCAGGCTTGCGAAAAACAGGAAAAATACGTTGATATTCTGCCTGACTGCGGCAGAGTTGATGCTGCTTCCTTATCTGGCCGAAGATCTGATGTATCGAATGAAGTTTATGATTAGTGGAGTGCGGCTATTGGCTGTCTCCTGTGCCGCGATGCTGTTGACGGACTTTCTGCTGTACCGTATCAAGGCATGGCTTGGACAGAAGCCCCGGAAGTTGTTCTGGGTGTTTTATGCAATTGTTATGACAGTGACACTGGTGATTTGCTGTAGGAATTATCTGACAGTGTTCAATTTTATCTATTAGCGTTTGTTTTTTGGAGTTGTTCCCTGTTTGCAAAATCAAAACCCCTGCTGAGAGAAAGTTTCTCCAACAGGGGTTTTTTACTGCGTTTCAAAGAATCATTTGCCTGGATTATTTATTTCCTTCCTTGGCAGGACGCACCAGGAAAAGGCTGATCAGCAGCGCCACGATGTACAGAACTATGGTGACATACAGCACATTCTGGTATCCCACAGGATTAACCTGTATTCCGTTATGGTCAGAGAACTCTCCCGTGTGGTTCACAATCCAGGTGGCAAGCTGGTTGCCTGTCAGGCCTGCAATGGCCCATGCGGAAAGGGTGAGGCCGTGGATGGCGCTGATATTGCCCATGCCGTAATGATCGGAGAGCAGAGTGGGCACGTTGGAGAAGCCTCCGCCGTAACCTGCGTTTACTACAAAGATCAGTCCAAGTACCAGGATAATCAGCAGGGTATTGCCCTCGCCGTTTTTGATGCCGCCAGTCAGGATGACGATTCCGGTAAAGGCGATGGAGAGGATGAAGATCAGCTTGTAAATGGTATTTCTGTCCTTCATCTTATCCGCCCATGCGGAGAAGCCCAGACGGCCGCCTGCGTTGAAGATGGCTGATACTGTGGCAATGATTCCTGCAGCGCCCGCCAGACCGATACATTTCACGATCATTTTCTCCTGGGAGATCAGGGCCAGACCGCAGGTAATGTTTATGTAGAACATAAGCCAGATGCCCACGTAATTGGTGATGGGTCTGGACTTGATGACATCCATCATTCCCTTGCCCTTCTCGGCCTTCTTGGGCTCATGCCAGGTATCGGGTTTCTTTAACAGCAGATGTCCCACAAACATCATGACAAAATAGACTACGGCCAAAATCAGGAACATTTTGTAGATGCCGCCTTCGCCCAGATTGTCCAGCATGGCCTGCATGATGGGGCTGGCGATGGCTTTCGCGGCGCCGAAGCCTGCAACTGCCAGACCGGTGGCAAGTCCTTTTCTGTCCTCAAACCACAGCATCAGAGTCTTTACAGGGGACAGATAGCCGGTTCCCAGGCCGATGCCCATGATAAAGCCGTAGCAGAGATAGATGCCGATGAGAGCCAGGGGGCTCTGCTGATGGGTGCCGCCGTAGTAGATGAAAAATCCGGTTCCCGCCATGCCGCAGGCGAAGCAGATGGAGGCGATCAGGGACGATTTGTGGATGTCCTTTTCCACGATATTGCCAAGGAAGGCAGCGGACATGCCAAGGAAAAAGATGGCGAAGCTGAAGGCCCATTCGGTGGCGCTTTTGGAGAAACCGATGTAATCGGCGATTTCCTGGCTGAATATGGACCAACAGTAGACAGTACCTATGCTGCAGTGAAGCAGCAGCGCCGGAATTGCGGCGCGTATCCATTTGTTGTTCTTCATGATGTACCTCGTTTCCTTTTTTGTTTCTTTAGACGATATATTTCATCTGATTACAGAGCCGCACAGAATCCTGTATGCGCCTGCTCACTGGCCTGCAAGGCATATCATGCAACTGGAATAGAATATATCGGCATAGGTTATTGTACTCGCAATTTCAGCAAAATGCAAGCCTTTTATAATACGAGGTTATTGATTTTCGGGGTGTAGTAAGCGATTCTTCACTGTGGAATTCGAACCTCACGCAACGGCCCTGGAAGAGAAGGGAGAAGGCTATGTGGTGGCATCACTGGGAGAGGATTCCGGTTATGTGCCTTATACGTCATTTTCCGCAAAGAAAAGTTTCCTGGAGAAAAACAGAGATACAGTCCAGGCTTTCACGAATGCGCTGCAGAGAGGCATGGAATATGTCCGGGAGCACAAGCCTGAGGAAATTGCCAAGGTGATTTCGCCTCAGTTTCCCGAGACGGATATCAGCACGCTTACGACTATAGTTGAACGTTATTACGCACAGGATACGTGGAAGAGCGACTTGATTTTCCAGGAGGACGCATTCGAGCTGCTGCAGAATATTTTGGTGGATTCGGGAGTGCTGGAGAAGAAGGTGCCTTATGAGGATCTGGTGACAAAGGAATTTGCCGAAAAGGCGGCGAAGTAGTCCGTTTATTCTGCCTGCGGCGCGGAATGCCGCAGGCGTTTAGTCAGTCATCCGTATATTTTTGATGGCCCACAGCCGTAATGCCTTTGCGTTTGTGCTGATTTTTTCCAGGGAATCCAATATTTTCTGGAAGGCGGGGCGCTCGTTTTCCGCGATGACACCGTCTTCGGAGATGGCGATCAGAGAGGCGCGCAGGGCGTCAATATCCTTCAGGGAGCCTAATACTTTCAGGGCCAGTCTGTCGAAATCGTCTATGGAAACTTCCCGCACATTGTTTTTTCCGATGGGGCATTCCCGGGCGCAGTAGGTATTGCAGAGTTCAGGTACATTATAGGCGGAGGCCATGGCCTTGACTTCCTCCGGATAGGGAGGAATGGTGTCCAGCTCTATGCGGGCCAGTCTGGTGCGGTCAATCCCGATGATTTCGGCCGCTTTCTCACGGCTGGAAAAGTCAGGATTGGTTTCGGCAGCTTCCGAACGTGCCAGATAATACATATTGTCAGCGGCTTTTGTAGCTTTTTTTCCCATTAATATATCCCTTCCCCGTCTTGCGGGCATTCATTTCAGTTATAGTTTAGTCCAAAACTTTTCATTTGTAAAGATATTTTGTAAAACCAGTTGAGGGAACGGGAAAAATTTGTTAGAATAAACTGGGGGTCGAAGTATCAGAGCAGACGATAAAGAGACTGAATTAAGATGAGTCTGATGTCAGGCCGGGCCTGGACATAAAATGATGAGGAGTCTGATAGGTTAAGAAGAGCCTGTTAGGTTGAGAAGAGACTGAAGGCAGTAAAAAGACAACATAAGCAGGAAGAAACGGGAGGACATGAGTATGGGACTGATCAGAGCGGCAAAAGATGCCATCAGCTCAATGATGGCTGATCAATGGAGAGAATATTTTTACTGTGACGCGCTCTCCAATGACATTTTGGTGGCCAGAGGGCGGAGAAAGGCAGGAGGCCGGGGCGGAAACAAGGGCGCGGACAATGTGATCTCCAACGGCTCCATTGTGGCGGTCAATGATGGGCAGTGCATGATTATCGTGGAGCAGGGAGGCATTGTGGAATTCTGCGCCGAGGCGGGTGAGTTTGTCTATGACAATTCTACCGAGCCCAGTCTGTTCTACGGCGATTTGGGAGAGAATCTCAAGAACACATTCAAGACCATCGGCAAAAGAATTGCCTTCGGCGGAAGCGCGGGTAAGGATCAGAGAGTTTATTTTTTCAATACAAAGGAAATCATGAATAATCTTTACGGGACGGCCACGCCTATTCCTTTCCGCTACATAGACGACAATATCGGGCTGGATATGGATGTCACTATTCGCTGCAACGGTTCCTATTCCTTCCGCATTACGGATCCGCTGCTGTTTTACCAGAATGTCTGCGGAAATGTGGCCGACAGCTACAGCCGGAGCGAGATCGGGAATCAGATGAAGGCTGAGCTGATGACGGCAATGCAGCCTGCGCTGGGGAAAATCGGCCGGCTCCGTGTGCGCGTGTCCGATATTCCGTATCATGTGACGGAACTTGTGGAGGCGGTGAACGCCGAACTGTCAAGCAAATGGGAAAAACTCCGCGGCATTGTGGTAGTCAGCATGACCATGAACCCGCCTTCCATGCCGGAAGATATCGCCAGGAAGATCAGCGAACTTCAAACCACCGCAACCATGCGCAATGCCAATATGGCAGCAGCCACTCTGGTGGGCGCCCAGGCGGATGCCATGAGAGCGGCTGCCGCCAATACGGCCGCGGGTCCCATGATGGCTTTCGCGGGGATGAATATGGCGGGCAAAGCCGGGGGGATGGACGCGGCTTCTCTCTTTGCCATGGGCGCGGCTCAAAATCAGGCGGCTCAGAACGGCGCAGCCGGGGGAAAGAGCGGGGGAGAAGGCGGTCCGGTGCTGGGGTGGACCTGTCAATGCGGCCATGCCGACAACAGGGGAAAGTTCTGTATGGAATGCGGCAGCCCCAAGCCCGCGGATGCCGGCTGGACCTGCGGCTGCGGCGCGGTGAATCAGGGAAAATTCTGTACCGAATGCGGGGCAAAGCGGCCGGAGGGAGCGCCCCTGTATAAATGCGACAAATGCGGGTGGGAACCGGAAGACCCGGCGCATCCGCCGAAATTCTGTCCTGAGTGCGGGGATGTGTTTGACGGGAAGGACAGAATAAGGTAGACAGGGCAGAGAGAAAGGATTTACATGAGTATATACGACACTTTGAATAAGGAACAAAAGGAGGCGGTGCTGCACACGGAGGGGCCTTTGCTGCTGCTGGCAGGCGCGGGGAGCGGCAAGACCAGGGTGCTCACCCACCGCATTGCTTATCTCATCGACGAGATGGGGGTGAAGCCGTGGAATATTCTGGCGATCACTTTTACCAACAAGGCGGCCGGAGAGATGCGGGAGCGAGTGGACAAGCTGGTGGGCTATGGAGGCGGTCAGGTGTGGGTTTCCACGTTTCATTCCGCCTGTGTGCGTATACTTAGACGATATATCGACAAGATAGGTTATGACAACGCATTCACCATCTATGACGCGGACGATCAGAAGACTGTGATGAAGAGGGTGCTGAAGTATCTTGATCTGGATCCCAAGGTGTACAGGGAGCGCAGCCTGCTCAGAGCTGTGTCTTCCGCAAAGGACGAACTGGTGACGGTGGAGCAGTTCGAAAGGGAGGCTCAGGGGGATTTCAACAGGGCTGTCCAGGCAAAGGTTTACAGAGAGTATCAGGAAACGCTGCAGGCCAATAATGCCCTGGACTTTGACGATATTATCGTAAAGACAGTGGAGTTGTTCAGGAGCTGTCCCGAGGTGCTGGATTCTTATCAGGACCGTTTTCAATATATTATGGTGGATGAATATCAGGATACCAACACCGCTCAGTTTGAGCTGGTGAGGCTGTTGGCGGACAAGTATCGGAATATCTGTGTGGTGGGCGACGACGATCAGTCCATCTATAAATTCAGAGGGGCGAATATCCGAAATATCCTGGATTTTGAACAGTATTTTCCGGAGGCCGTGTCCATCAGGCTGGAACAGAATTACCGTTCCACCCAATGTATTCTGGATGCGGCGAACGCGGTTATCCGCAATAATCGCGGACGGAAGGAGAAAGCGCTCTGGACAAACCGCAGTGGAGGAAAGCCGATTCGGTTCCGCCAGTTTGACAGCGCCTATGAGGAGGCGGAATTTATCGCCGGAGACATCTGCGGGAAGGTAGGGAAGAAGGAGGCGGAATACAGAGAATGCGCCGTGCTGTTCAGAACCAATGCCCAGGCCCGTCTGCTGGAAGAACGAATGATTATGGAAGGCGTGCCATATAATGTGGTAGGAGGTACAAACTTTTACTCCAGAATGGAGATTAAGGATATCCTGGCCTATCTGAAGACCATAGGCAGCGGCAGGGACGATGTGGCGGTGAGGCGTATTATCAATGTGCCCAGGCGCGGAATCGGCAATACGACATTGGAGAAAGCGGAAGATTACGCCAGACTTTACGGTATCGGGCTGTACGAAGCCATGGAGCGGGCGGGAGAGATTGACGGACTGTCCAGAGCGCTGCCCAAGATCAGGTCTTTTGTGGAATTGATCGGCAGGCTTCGGGAGGCGAGTTCACACATGACCATAGCGGAGCTGATCCGGGAGATTGTGGAACTCACCGGATATGAGGAGTACATTCGGGATTATGACGACGAGGGCGGCGAGGACAGGATCTCCAATGTGGATGAGCTGATCACCAAGGCGGTCACCTATGCCCAATGCCATGAGGAAGCAACCCTTACCGCGTTTCTCGAGGAAGTGGCTCTGGTAGCGGATATTGACAATGTGGACGGCAGCGACGACAGGGTGCTCCTGATGACGCTGCATTCCGCCAAGGGGCTGGAATTCTCCCATGTTTATCTGGCGGGGATGGAGGAGGGGCTGTTTCCGGCTTATCTGGCGGCTGCTTCCGATGACCCGGGGGAACTAGAGGAAGAGAGGCGGCTGGCCTATGTGGGCATCACCAGAGCAAAGGATGAACTTACCCTGACCTGTGCCCGGATGCGGATGATCAGAGGGGAGACCCAGTATTATTCCGTGAGCCGTTTCGTGGAAGAAATTCCCGCTGAGCTGCTGGGGCGCGATGCCTTTTCTTGCGGACGGAAAAGCAGGTCAGGGACTCTTGAACAGGGAGATTCGGAGAAAGCGGCTTCGCCGGGAGCCGGACGGACGGAAAGCGGGGAGGACGGAGGCGCTTCGGGGTATAGGCCCAGGGCGATTGTCCGTCCCAAAGCGGCAGTCAAGGCGGACAAGCCCTTTATCGCAAAGGGGATGGGAAGTCTGAATCAGCTGGCAGGGATATCCAGGGGAGGCGCCTACCAGGCCCCGGAGGCGCTTACCTATGATGTGGGAGACCGGGTATCCCATGTGAAATACGGCGAGGGGGAAGTCCTGCATATTGACCGGGAGAACCGGGATTACAAGATAACGGTGAATTTCGACAAAGCCGGACAAAAAATTATGTATGCATCCTTTGCAAAATTGAAAAGATTGTAG
This sequence comes from uncultured Acetatifactor sp., assembly GCA_910586515.1. Lineage (GTDB taxonomy): Bacteria > Bacillota > Clostridia > Lachnospirales > Lachnospiraceae > Acetatifactor. Next base: position 26,847 of record CAJUGL010000030.1, on the reverse strand, counting down.
TATTTTTTTTATGAATGTGGTAAAATATTGACATAGGCAAAAACATTGCAAAAATAAAGGCAGAATATCTGCGGTATGGAGGTAGTCTTATGAACAGAATTGAGAATCTGATTGATATGGCCAGATTAAACGATCTGCTGGGGAAGAGGGAAGAGGAGAAGGAGTGCAGGAAAGTCCTGTGGGTTCTGGCCGTAATCGGCGCGGTAGCGGCAGTGGCAGCCATCGCATATGGGGTTTACCGTTATCTGAATCCCCGTTATCTGGAGGACTTTGAGGATGAATTCGAGGACGAATTTGAGGATGAGGATGAGGACGAGGACGCAGAGGAAGACGAAGACGATTTCTTTGTAGACGAAGGAGAGAACTGAGCGGATGAAGAAAGGACAGGTGTACGAGGCCGCAGTCGAACGGGTAGATTTTCCCAACAGAGGTGTCGCGCGCACGGAAGAAGGCCCCGTCATCGTGAAAAACAGCCTGCCCGGTCAGAAAATAAAGCTCAGCATCCATAAAGTGCGGAATGGGAAGGCGGAAGGCCGTCTGATGGAGGTGCTGGAAAAATCACCTCTTGAGGGAGACGCCCCGTGTTCCCATTTTGGGATATGCGGAGGATGCGCCTATCTCTCCCTGCCCTATGAGGAACAGCTGCGCCTGAAAGGGGAGCAGGTAAAACGTCTGTTGGACAGCTGTCTGGGAAGGCAGGGGGCATGGCAGTGGGATGGGATAAAGGGGAGTCCTGCGGTTCTGGAATACCGCAATAAAATGGAATTTTCTTTCGGCGACGAGGTGAAGGACGGTCCGCTGGCTCTGGGCATGCACAGGCGGGGGAGCTTTTACGATGTGGTGACAGTGGGCGGATGCCGCATTGTGGACGGGGATTACCGCCTGATTTTGCGGCAGGCTCTGGACTACTTCGCCTCCGGGCCGGTAAAGATTTCCTATTATCACAGGCTCCGGCACGAGGGATATCTGCGGCATCTGGTGGTGCGCAAGGCCGCGCGCACAGGGGAGATTCTTGCCGCGCTGGTGACTTCATCCCAGGTGCCGTCCGGGGTGGAGGAGAGGAAGCTGGAGGAGGGATTTTCGGATTGTCTGCTGAGGTTGGAAAGGGAAGGGAAACTGAAGGGACATTTTGCCGGAATTCTGCATATAACCAATGACTCCCTGGCGGACGTGGTGCGCAGCGATCGTACGGAAGTGCTCTACGGGCGGGATTATTTTTATGAAGAATTGCTGAATCTTCGATTCAAGATCTCGATTTTCTCTTTTTTTCAGACCAATACCCGGGGGGCGGAGGTACTCTACGGGATGGTGCGGACCTATGTGGACGAGCTGGAGGACGGCGCCAGGGGTAAACTGGTGTTCGATCTGTACAGCGGCACGGGCACAATAGCGCAGCTGATGGCTTCCACAGCCAGAAAGGTGGTGGGTGTGGAAATTGTGGAGGAGGCCGTGGAGGCCGCAGCCAGGAACGCCAGGGAGAACGGACTGGACAATTGTACATTTATCGCCGGAGATGTGCTGAAGGTGCTGGATTCTCTGGAGGAGAAGCCGGATCTTATTGTGCTGGACCCGCCCAGGGACGGTATTCACCCAAAAGCTCTGCCCAAGATTCTGTCTTACGGCGTAGAGCGCATTGTCTACATATCCTGCAAGCCCACCAGCCTTGTGCGGGATTTGGAGACGTTTCTGGACGGGGGCTATATTGTGGAGCGGGCGGCGGCTGTGGACCAGTTTCCCTGGACGGCAAATGTGGAGACCATATGCCTGCTGCGCCGCAGAAGCTGAATATTCGCGACGGTTCAGCGCCCTGTCTGAACGGTTGTGTATTTTCGTGTTGCAGGTAAACCCATGTAAAACAAAGACGGTGACAAGGAGAGGTTTTATGAGAGACACAACATTAGTGATTATGGCAGCGGGAATAGGAAGCAGGTTCGGCGGCGGGATTAAGCAGCTGGAGCCCGTGGGACCAAACGGAGAGATTATTATGGATTATTCCATCTATGACGCTCTGCAGGCAGGGTTCAACAAGGTGGTATTCATTATCCGCAGGGATCTGGAAAAGGATTTTCGGGAAGTGGTGGGCAATCGGATTGAGAAGGTGACTCATGTGAAGTATGCCTATCAGGAACTGGACAATCTGCCCGAGGGGTTCGTTCTGCCGGAGGGCAGGAAGAAGCCCTGGGGGACAGGCCAGGCTGTGCTGAGTGTCAAGGGGCTGGTCAATGAGCCTTTCATGGTGATCAACGCAGATGATTATTACGGAAAAGAAGGATTTAAGAAGATTCACGAGTACATGGTCAATGAGATGCGGGACGAGGGCGATTGCTATGACTTGTGTATGGGCGGATTTATCCTCTCCAATACGCTGAGCGAGAACGGCGGAGTGACCAGAGGTGTGTGCAGGGTGGATGAAAAGGGCTGTCTGGAAGCCGTCACGGAGACTTACGATATTCAGTGTGTGGACGGGCAGATGAAGGCGGCGGACGTAGAGGGAAATCCGGTGCCTGTAGACGGAGGCTGCTATGCGTCCATGAATATGTGGGGGCTGCCCGGGGCATTTTTGAATGAGCTGGAAGCCGGGTTCCCGGAATTTTTGTCCGGACTTAAGGAGGGGGATATTAAATCCGAGTACCTGCTTCCGGGTGTGATCAATCAGGCGCTGGCAGAGGGCAAAGCCACGGTGAAAGTCCTGGAGACGCCGGATAAATGGTTTGGGGTTACGTACAGGGAGGACAAAGAGGCGGTGGTGAATTCGCTGAAAGCGCTGATTGCGTCAGGCGCCTATCCCGAGAAGCTGTGGTAAGGGAAACAATTTATCATAAAAAATTAATCTGTAAGATATCCGAAAACATTTGTGTTTTCGGATATCTTATGCTATAATCGTTAGATGATTGTGGTTATGTCTGCAATTTTGCCGTGAAAGCTCCGCTATATCTTTAAGGAAGATAGGCAGTATACAGGACATGGAAATGCGGGACTGCAGAACAGAGGATTGAAGGAGGAAATACAATAATGGGTTTACAGGTAGAGAAATTGGAAAACGGTATGGCCAGGCTGACGATTGAGGTGCCTGCCGAGGAGCTGGAGAAGGCGATTGAAGGCGCTTATCAGAAGAATAAGAATAAGATCAGCGTGCCCGGTTTCCGGAAGGGGAAGGCTCCCCGCAAGATGCTGGAACAGATGTACGGCAAGGGCTTGTTTTACGAAGACGCTGCCAACGCTCTGATTCCTGATGCCTATGAGGCAGCATATGAGGAGTGTGAGGAGGAGATTGTCTCCAGTCCCAAGATTGATGTAATACAGCTTGAGGCAGGTCAGCCCTTTATCTTTACGGCAGAAGTGGCGCTGAAGCCTCAGGTAACCCTGGGCAAATATAAGGGAATTCAGGTGGAAAAGGCAGTTACGGAAGTCTCAGAGGAGGAAGTCAACGCCGAGATCGACATAGAGAGGGACAAGAACGGGCGTACTGTGGATGTCACGGACAGGCCGGTTAAGGAGAAGGACATTGCCACCATCGATTTTGAGGGCTTTGTGGACGGTGTGGCATTTGAGGGCGGCAAGGGTACGGATCATCCGCTGACAATCGGGTCCCACGCTTTCATTCCCGGCTTTGAGGAGGCTCTGGTAGGAGCCGAGATCGGAAAGGAAGTAGATGTCAACGTTACATTTCCGGAGGAATACCAGGCGGAAGAACTGGCAGGGAAGGCGGCCGTGTTTAAGTGTACGGTCAAGAGACTGCAGGAGAGACTGCTTCCCGAGCTGGACGATGATTTTGTGGGTGAGGTTTCCGACAAGAGCGATACCGTAGAGGAATACAGGGAAGAGATCAGGAGTAAACTGGCGGACAGGAAGGCACAGGAAGCAAAAGCGGCAAAGGAAGAGAAGGTCATTGAGGCCATTATCGCAGATGCGCAGATGGACATCCCTCAGGCCATGATTGAGACTCAGCAGAGACAGATGGTTCAGGAGTATGCTCAGAGACTGCAGTATCAGGGAATTTCCTTTAAGCAGTACATGCAGTTTACCGGTCTGACCAGAGAGGATCTGATGGAGCAGGTTAAGCCTCAGGTAATGAGACGGATTCAGTCCAGACTTATTCTGGAGGCTGTTGCCGAGGCGGAGAAACTGGAGGCAACGGAAGAGGAAATCGACGAGGAGCTGAAGAAGATGAGCGAGGCTTATGGGATTTCCGCGGAAGAAGCGGAAAGCTCTCTCGGCGCTAACGGCAGGAGACAGATAAAAGAAGACATTTGTGTCAGAAAAGCCGCGGAACTGGTGGCAGAGAGCGCGGAAGAAGTCTGACGGGCATTCCCGAACGGAAGCCCCGGGGCTGTGCGGACTGCTGCACGATAAACCAATTAAATCGGGAACGATTTTTCGTACAAAGGTGAATTTTCGGGCCGTTTTGGGTATACTATATTAGTGCATAAAAAGGGAGGATTTGCGATGAGTTTAGTACCTTATGTCATTGAGCAGACCAGCAGGGGAGAGCGGTCCTACGATATTTATTCCAGGCTTCTCAAGGACAGAATCATTGTTCTGGGCGAAGAGGTGAATGATGTTTCGGCCAGCGTTGTGGTGGCGCAGCTGCTGTTTCTGGAAGCGGAGGATCCGGAGAAGGATATTCATCTGTATATCAACAGCCCCGGAGGCGTAATCACGGCAGGAATGGCGATTTATGATACCATGCATTATATCAAGTGCGACGTGTCTACGGTATGTATCGGCATGGCGGCCAGCATGGGTTCTTTTCTGCTGGCAGGCGGCGCAAAAGGAAAGAGATTTGCTCTTCCCAATGCGGAGATCATGATCCATCAGCCTGCGGGCGGCACACAGGGCCAGGCGACGGAGATTGAAATTGCCGCGAAACATATTCTCAGAACCAGGGAAAAGCTCAACAAAATTCTTGCGGAGAATACGGGAAGAGATTATGAGCTGATCTGCGCGGATACGGAACGTGACAATTGGATGAGCGCCGAGGAGGCGAAGGAGTACGGAATTGTGGATATGGTGCTCACTTCCCATGAACAGCAGGCCGATAAGTAACAGACGCGATTATAATTTTTAGGAGTAAGGTAATGGCAGGAAAAATGATCGGAAACGATATCAGATGCTCTTTCTGCAATAAGACCCAGAACCAGGTTCGGAAGCTGATTGCCGGGCCTGCGGGGGTCTATATCTGTGATGACTGCATAGATATTTGTACGGATATTCTGGAGGAGGAGCTGCAGGAGGAAGAAGAGGAGGAATCTGTCCGCCCCGATATCAACCTTCTCAAGCCAATCGAAATCAAAAGCTTTCTGGACGAATATGTGGTAGGTCAGGAGGAGGCGAAGAAGGTGCTTTCTGTGGCCGTATACAATCACTACAAGAGAGTGATGGCGCCCAGAGATCTGGACGATGTGGAGCTGCAGAAGAGTAATATTATCATGGTGGGGCCTACGGGTTCAGGAAAGACATATTTGGCGCAGACCCTGGCAAAGATCATCAATGTTCCCTTTGCCATTGCGGACGCGACTACGCTGACGGAAGCCGGGTATGTGGGTGAGGATGTGGAGAATATCCTTCTGAAGCTGATTCAGGCTGCGGATTTTGACGTGGAGCGCGCTCAGTATGGAATGATCTATATTGACGAGATCGACAAAATCACCAAAAAGGGTGAAAATATATCCATCACCAGGGATGTGTCCGGTGAAGGTGTGCAGCAGGCTCTGCTGAAAATCGTGGAAGGAACGGTGGCGAATGTTCCGCCTCAGGGGGGCAGAAAGCATCCCCATCAGGAACTCATCTCCATTGATACCTCCAATATTCTCTTTATCTGCGGAGGCGCCTTTGACGGGCTGGAGAAAATCATTGAGACAAGGCTGGACCGCAAGGCAATCGGCTTTAATACGGAAATCACGCAGAAGAGCACGAAGGAAATCGGGGAGCTGCTGCAGGAGGTGACGCCCCAGGATCTGGTTAAATTCGGGCTTATTCCCGAGTTTGTGGGCAGGGTGCCTATCTGTGTGTCTCTGCGGGGGCTGGACAAGGAAGCGCTGGTGCGTATCCTGAAGGAACCCAAGAATGCGTTAATCAAGCAGTATCAGAAATTGTTTGATATGGACGGCGTGGAGCTTTCCTTTGAGGAGGGGGCCATCGCCTCTATCGCAGCCAGGGCGTTCGAGCGCAAGACAGGGGCCAGGGGCCTGCGTTCCATTATGGAGGATATCCTGATGGATACAATGTATCAGATTCCCTCTGACGAAAGTATTGAGGAATGCATTATCACGGAAGATACGGTGGAGGAGGGAAATGCTCCGCTGACTGTCCGCAAGAATGACCGCCGGATCGGTATGAATAAGGCCATATGAGAGGAAGACGCCGTCCCTGTGACGGCGTTTTGCCGTAGAGGAAATGACGACTGGGGAGTTTTGTCGTATGGGCGGCGGAGAAGCGGGAGAAAACGACGGAAAGAGAAAGGATATAGGCATATGGTGATAAAAAGTGCCGTTTTGGAGACGGTGTGCGGGGTTACCAGCAGCCTGCCGGAAAATGAGCTGCCGGAGATCGCTTTTGCAGGGAAGAGCAATGTGGGCAAATCGTCCCTGATTAATGCGCTGATGAATCGCAAGGCTCTTGCCCGCACAAGCGCACAGCCGGGCAAGACCCAAACCATCAATTATTATCTGGTAAACAATGCTCTTTTTCTGGTGGATCTGCCGGGTTACGGCTATGCCAGAGCCAATGAGCAGGTAAAGGCCCAATGGGGAAAAATGGTAGAAAATTATCTGGGGAAATCAAAGCAGCTGAAAAAGGTGTTTCTTTTGGTGGATATCAGACATGCTCCCTCGGGAAATGACCGCATGATGTATGACTGGATAGTGGAAAGCGGGAGGGAACCCATTGTGATCGCCACCAAATCGGATAAAATTAAGCGGAGTCAGCTCCAGAGCCAGGTAAAACTTATCCGCAGCACCCTGAAGACAGCGGAAGGGACAAGGGTTATCCCGTTTTCTGCCCAGACCAAGGGGGGACGGGAAGAAATATACGAAATCTTAGACGGAATTTTAGCGGAAATAGGGTAAAATTTGTCGGTGGGGGAGGTACATTGATGAAAAAGTACTGCAAGGCGCTGGTGAATCTGGCGGTTGCGGCGGTAATTCTGTTGTGTGTCATATTTGTTTTGCCCAGAGGGCTTATGTATTTTTCTCCCTTTGTGGCAGGGTGGATTATTGCCTTGATCGCGGGACCGCTGGTGCATTTTTTTGAGGAGAAAATAAAATTAAAGCGAAAGATCGGCGGCGCTTTTGTGATTGTGGTGGTAATCGCGTTGGTGGTATTGGCCCTTTACGGAATGGGAGCGGCTTTATTCAGGCAGATTGCGGGTCTTATAGGAGAGCTTCCGGAGATGCTGGAGGGAATGGAATCCGATTTCCGCAGGATAGGAGAGAATCTGAACCAGCTTCTGGCCAGGCTGCCCGGCGATATACAGCTGAATCTGGCGGATACGGAGGTGGAGCTGGATGCCTATCTGGGAGGATTTCTGGAGATTTTCGGTTCGCCTACCATAGAGGCGGCCGGGAATTTTGCAAAACGTCTGCCGGCCGTGTTTATCGGGGTGATCATGGCTCTTCTGTCCGCCTATTTTTTTGTGGCTGAAAAAAAACAGATAAATGAATGGTTCAACAAATATATGCCTGCGTCGATACAATTAAGACTGGGTATGGTCCGCAGCAGTCTGGTCAAATCCGTAGGGGGATACCTGAAGGCGCAGCTGAAGATCGAGGTGTGGATGTATCTTCTGCTGCTGGCGGGACTTGGGATTCTGAAGGTGGATTATTTTGCGCTGATCGCGCTGGTGATTGCGTTTTTGGATTTCCTGCCTTTTCTGGGTACGGGAACGGTTCTGATTCCCTGGGCTGTCATCAGAATATTGACGGCAGAATATAAGACTGCCATCGGTTTATTGATTATATGGGGAGTGGGACAGCTGGCCAGACAGCTTATCCAGCCCAAGATTGTAGGGGATTCCATCGGAGTGCCTCCCCTGCCGACGCTTTTTCTGCTCTATATCGGCTATAAGGTCGGCGGTGTGGTGGGAATGATTCTGGCCGTGCCCATAGGGCTCCTGGCCTATACACTGTATCAGGACGGCGCCTTTGAGACCACCATCAACAGCGTGATGATTCTGGCGGCGGGTATAAACCGTTTTCGCAGCCTGAAGAAGGAAGATTTGTCCGAAGTGGGGGAAATGGCCGCCGAGAATCGGGATAAATACCGGAAGCTGAAGGAGAATGAGAGAGAATAATACAATTTTTTTTAGGAAGCTGAAACTTTTTGGGAAGAATAACAGTCTATAAAGAAAGAGAGTGCAGAAGCGCTCTCTTTTTTCGTGCGCCTGAGCCTGCGCATATGCATGCGCAGGCCCGTGCAGCGGAAGTTTTCAGCTAAAGCGGCGCACGGATAACAGCGTCCCTGTTCGATTACAAATATTTTAAAAGATTTATGCAACTTTGATACAAAATAATTTTAAAATATTTGCAGTAATTTGATACGCTATGGGATATTAATAAATAGAAGAAAAGGTTTGCGCGAATCGAGATGACAAAAGAAGGAACGGACGATCGGAATTTACAATTAAAAATCGATGAGTACGGCGATATGTTGTTCAAGCTTTGCTACGTGCGCCTTCAAAATGTACAGGATGCGGAGGATGTGGTACAGGAAGTTTTTTACCAGTATCTGAAGAAATCTCCTGCTTTTCAGAGCCCGGAGCACGAGAAAGCCTGGCTGCTGAAGGTTGCGTTAAACGCCTGCCGTAAGGTCTGGCGCAGCGCATGGAGGCGTCATCAGGGAGACTGGCCTGAAGAGGCCGGAGACAGCGGTTCGGAAGTGACGGAGGACGGAATTACAACTATGTCGGTTCCGGGTCCTGAGGAAGCTGCCTTCAGCAGAGAAGAGCGGCGGCGTCTGATGAGCGCTGTGCTGGCGCTGCCGGTGAAGTATCGGGATGTAATTCATCTGTTTTACTATGAAGAGCTCTCGGTAAAGGAAATTGCCCGTGTCATGGGGCGTGTGGAGTCTACGGTGACTTCACAGCTGACCAGAGGAAGAGAACTGCTGAAAAAGTCATTGAAGGAGGAATATGACTTTGGATAAATTTCAGGATGCATATCGGAGCGCGTCTCAGGAGCTGCCCGGGTTTCGGATGGATGCGGAAAAGGTAAGAGATGAAGTGCATCATTACCGGATGCAGAGACAGGGAAGAAAATATCTGCTGGTAAGGGGATGTACGGCGGCTGCCGTGTTTCTGCTCTGCGGAGCGGGAACCGTGGCGGCCAAGAATATCAGAAACAGCATTATACAGGTAAGAGAGGGCGGGGTAACCATTTCGGGCACTACGGACCGGCCTTCTGACGGATCGGATGAGTGGCTTCCGGACGTGGCTTCAATGTTGAAAGAAGGGGGGGTATTTTCCATAGAGGACGATATCCCTGAAGCACAGGTGCTGGAGTCATACGAAACGGAGCTTACGGAATACAATTCACTGGAAGCGTTTTTTGCGGCGGACAATATCGTTTTGGCCGTGCCGGACATGGCGCTTCTGGGAGAAGAGTTTACAACGGAGCGGGTGGTGGTCATGGATGAAGGCAGAGATGTACAGGTTACCCTGTCCAATGAAGATACCAGTTTATCTATGCTGCAGTCGGACAACAGGGAATTTGAGAATTACAGCACGGGAATCACATTCGGCGGGAGCAGCGCCAATGAGAGAGAATTTGCCAACAGTCAGGGAATAAGTTATGTCATGTTCGACTCGGTGGACGAGGAAGGGCATACGGAATCGGTCCATGCGGTGGTGTCCGTAAACGGCAGAGACCTTACCATTACCTTCCGGGGATTTGAGGAGGATGTAATCGAAAAAACACTGTTTTCTCTTGATCTAACCGTTTATTATGAAGATTGAACAGACTGCCGGCGGGGGGAGCGAATAAAGGAGAACGGAGGATGTAGAAATGGAAAAAAATATTTTAGTATACAATAATCAGACAGGAATAGCGGAGAAGATGATACCGCTTTGTACGGGAGAGGGACTTTCGGTGCTGGTGGCGGCCAGCGTAGGGCAGCTTTTTGATATTCTGGAGAAATCGGAGATCCACCTGATGCTTGTGGACATTGAACTGAACGACAAGGGTTGGGATAAGGGAATAGAGATGATTGCAGGTCTGAGAAGGCGGAGCAGCATCCCGCTTATTGTGGTATCCGCCCAATCGGCGGAGACGGCGAAAATTATGGCGCTGGAGGCAGGGGCAGACGATTATGTGACGTCGGACTGCAATCCGCTGGAGATATTGGCCAGGATCAAATCCCAGCTGCGCAGATACACTCAGCTGGTGAACATGTGCGCCAATATTGACCGGGTATACAGGGTAGATGAGCTGGTGATTGACGACATGCAGAGAAAGGTTACTGTGGAGGGACGCAGTGTTCGGCTGACTCCTATTGAATATAAAATTCTCCGGCTTCTGGCGCAGCAGAGGGGGAAAGTATTTTCCAACAGCCAGATATATGAGAAGATCTGGAATATGCAGGCTATCGGCGCCGACAACACCATAGCCGTGCACATCCGGCATATCAGGGAGAAGATCGAGAAGAACCCGAAAGAACCCAGATACCTGAAAGTAGTCTGGGGGAACGGATACAAGGTGGGATGACCGGGCAGGAAACAGTTTGACAATTTTTGTCAGAGGGATTATGATAGAAAACGGGCTTTACGGAAAAGGTCCGGGAAAGAGGTTATCATGAAATGGACAGTATGCAAAGCGGGATTGACATTCTGAGGCCGGGGACGGGCGTCCGGGGGAGAAAGGGAATCAGCGGGAGCACCATAAAGATTATTGCTGTGATTGCCATGTTGATTGACCATATTGCGGCAGTGGTTCTCATCAGGCAATTTATGGCCGAGGGGTACATGGCGGCAGTCGGAGGCGGGGAGGGGCAGTTTCTGGCATGGATCGGAGAGAACAGCCTTCTGTACTACGGCAATCTGGTGATGAGAATGATCGGCAGACTGGGATTTCCTCTGTTCTGTTTTCTCCTGGTGGAGGGGGCTCAGAGAAGCCGGAATCTGAGAAAATATGCTATTCGTCTGATCATTTTTGCCCTTGTTTCCGAGATTCCCTTTGACCTGGCCACTACGGGGAAGGTCTGGAATTCGGGGTATCAGAATGTATATTTTACCTTGCTTTTTGGTCTGCTGACCATATGTACATATCAGTTTTTTGCTGCCTGTGAGCAAAGAGAGGAGAAGAACGATCTGCCGGGCGGACTGCGGATGCTGTTTATCGTCACCGGGGCGGCGACTCTGGAGGTACTGGCGATGACACTCGTTCAGCTGTTTTTCGGCGCACTGGGAGAGGGAGCGCTGCAGACATTATTCTCTCTTGTATTTTTGGCATCGGGACCATTGGGGCTTGTGCTGTACGGGAAAAGAAAGGGGATGCGGCGTTTACAGACATTGTGCGCGGATTTGACTGTGCTGGCGCTGTTCATGCTTGCCGCAGAGTTCCTCCGGACGGATTACGGCGGAATGGGCGTGCTGACCGTTTCGGTGATGTATCTGTACAGAAGGAATCGCGTGAAGTCCATGCTGGCAGGCTGTGTTGTCCTGACGCTCATGAGTGCCAGCGAGCTTCCGGCATTTCTGGCCATACTTCCTGTGGCGCTGTATAACGGCACGCGCGGACTGAAGATGAAATATTTCTTTTATGTCTTTTACCCGCTGCACCTCGGATTGCTGTATCTGCTTGCGGTGCTGTTGGGATTAGGCGGAATTATATTGATTTATTAACGTAATATTGTTTGCGTCCGGGAGTTTACATTATGCCGGACAGAAGAAAAAATGCAGGAATCCCGCCCAGGGGATTCCTTTTTATGCGCAGGCCCGTGTGATGTAAATTTGCCGCTGAAGCGGCGCACGGGCCGCGCGGCGAGTAGGGATAAAATCTCCCCTACTCAATTTTTTTTGCGGTGAACATCCAGGAGATAATTAGTATAATCTATGATGGAGTTTTGGGATTCCGGGCCAAGGGAGAGAATGGTATTTGCAATAGAAGAAACCGTATAATCTGCGGTAATATATTTATCCAGGATCTCCGGAGGACAGCGATAACCGCTGCGGCCCAGCAGATAATCCGTGGTGACGTCAAAGAAATCGGCCAGCTTGCACAATGTGGTCAGGTCCGGGGAGTGAATTCCCTTTTCGTAATTGGAGATAGTGCCTATGGACATATTCAGCAGGGCGGCCAGTTCCTTTTGACCGAGATTCTTCTCTTTGCGCAGCATTGCTATTTCCTGCCCCAACTTTTTCACCACACGTTCTCCTTTCCCTATATACTGCAGTTGTTCATGCTTCCTGAAGATAATTGTAAACGATTTGAGATTTTATAAAACAGTATTTCACGAATCGAATAAAATTATTGCAAAATTCAAGGAATTTTAAAATATATTGGCCCGTTGACTTTGGACATGCGGGGTGATAAGATGGTAAAAACGGCAGATCTGTCTTTTGTCGGATTTGCGGATATATTTATTCATTAAACAAAACCATAGAGAAAAGGAGTAAGATATGATTAACAAGCTGATTGCTAAAATCCGGAAGACAAATGCCCCTATTGTGGTAGGTCTGGACCCCATGCTGAACTATGTGCCGGGATATATCAGGCAGGCGGCTTTCGCGGAATTCGGGGAGACTCTGGAGGGGGCGGCGGAGGCTATATGGCAGTTCAATAAGGGCATTGTGGATGCCGTCTGTGATTTGGTGCCGGCGGTGAAGCCGCAGATCGCCATGTATGAACAGTTCGGGATTCCCGGGCTTACGGCATTCCGCAGGACCGTGGAATACTGTAAGGAAAAGGGGCTGGTGGTAATCGGCGACATTAAGCGGGGGGATATAGGATCCACTTCCGAGGCTTATGCGGTGGGACATCTGGGTAAGGTGCAGGTGGGGAGCAGGTTCTGCCGTGGTTTTGATGAGGATTTTGCCACAGTCAATCCCTATTTGGGCTCAGACGGGGTAAGGCCTTTTCTGAAAGTATGCGCAGAGGAAAAAAAGGGAATTTTCATCCTGGTCAAGACCTCCAATCCCAGCAGCGGAGAACTGCAGGACAGGGTGGTGCTTGGGCCGGAGGGCGGTTCCGGACAGGAGACCGTCTATGAGATGATGGGCCGCCAGGTGGCCGCATGGGGCGCGGAATGTATGCCTGAAGAGGGAGACTATAGCTATGTGGGGGCTGTAGTGGGAGCAACTTACCCGGAACAGGGCAGGGTTCTGCGGAAAATTATGCCGAAAGCATTTATTCTTGTGCCCGGCTACGGCGCCCAGGGCGGCAAGGGAGCGGATTTGCTGCATTTCTTTAATGAGGATGGTCTCGGCGCCATTGTGAATTCTTCCCGGGGGATTATCGCCGCTTATCAGCAGGAGCAGTACGCCCGCTTCGGGGAGAGAGGCTATGCTGAAGCGTCCAGAGAGGCCGTGCTGGCCATGCGGGAGGATATCGCATCCGCTTTGGCGGGCAGGCATTGAGCGGTTAGTGTCAGTGCGTTGCTGTAAACGGAGTGAACAATAACCATTATCCGTGTAACAGTTCAGAAAACTTTTAGATTCGTATTCTTGACAACCGCCCCGATATGGTATTAAATAAAGTTCAGTGATTAATGAATTTGATGTTTACGGTGAACGGAGTGAACAGCAGCAATTTGATGCCCATAAGGCGGGCAGGGGGTGTAAAAATGACAAAGATAGATGTTTTTTCCGGGTTTCTGGGAGCAGGCAAGACTACTCTGATCAAAAAATTGTTAAAGGAAGCTCTGGACGGCAGCAAAACCGTGCTGATCGAAAACGAGTTCGGTGAGATCGGCATAGACGGCGGTTTTTTAAAGGAAGCAGGCATAGAGATAAAGGAGATGAATTCCGGTTGTATCTGCTGTTCCCTGGTGGGTGATTTCGGCGCATCTCTGAAGGAAGTGATCCAGATTTATGCGCCGGACCGTATTCTGATCGAGCCTTCCGGGGTGGGAAAGCTGTCTGACGTGCTGAGGGCCGTGGAAAATGTGGCTGCAGAGCTGGATGTGCAGGTCAACAGCGCAGTGGCTGTAGTGGATGCCGCAAAGGCAAAGATGTATATCAAGAATTTCGGTGAATTCTTTATCAATCAGATTGCGTATGCAGGGACAATTGTGCTGAGCAGGACGGACAAGGTCAGCGCGGAAAGGCTGGAAGAGTGCGTGGGCCTGATAAGGGAGCACAATGCGGCTGCTGCCATTATCACCACGCCTCTGGACCAGCTGGAGGGTAAGGCCGTGCTGGAGACCATAGAGGGAGCGGATACCCTGGATGAGATGATGCAGGAAATGCTGGAAGATGTTCACAGAGAGGGCCATCACCATCATGAGGGAGAATGCTGTCATCACGAGGAGGGGCACCACCACCACGAGGGAGAGTGCTGTCATCATGAGGAGGGGCACCACCACCACGAGGGAGAGTGCTGCCATCACGAGGAGGGCCATCACCATCATGAGGGAGAGTGCTGTCATCACGAAGAGGGGCACCATCACCATGAGGGAGAGTGCTGCCATCACGAGGAGGGCCATCACCATCATGAGGGAGAGTGCTGTCATCACGAAGAGGGGCACCATCACCATGAGGGAGAGTGCTGTCATCACGACGGCCACGGGCATCATCATGCAGACGAGGTTTTTACCAGTTGGGGTAAGGAGTCTCCGGCAAAATATACAGAAGACAGGATCGAAGGTATCCTGACTGCTCTTGACAGCGGTGAGTACGGCGCTGTTCTGCGGGCCAAGGGGATGGTTCCGGGGGAGTACGGCCAGTGGATTTATTTTGATTATGTTCCCCAGGAGCATGATATCCGGAAGGGAATGCCTGCGGTTACGGGAAAATTCTGTGTCATCGGCGCACAGCTTAAGGAGGAGCGTCTGGAGGAGCTGTTTGGCTAGGAACAGGGGATTGGAGCGAGAATGAAACCAGTATATGTAATTAACGGTTTTTTGGAAAGCGGAAAGACGGAGTTCATCAGTTTTACGCTGGGACAGAATTATTTTCAGGTGAAGGGCAAGACTCTGCTGATTCTGTGCGAGGAGGGGGAGAATGAATATGCTCCCGCTCTCCTGGCAAAGAGCCGTACGGAGATAGAGCGGATAGAGAGGGAAGAGGATTTCAATCCGGCCCATCTGACGGAACTGGAAAAGCGTCATAAGCCGGAGCGCATTGTCATTGAATACAATGGAATGTGGAATTACAAGGACGCCAAACTTCCCTGGTACTGGAAGATAGAGCAGCAGATTACCATCATAGACGGTTCTACTTTTCCCATGTACTACACAAACATGCGTTCTCTTCTGGCGGAGATGATCCGCAAGTCTGAGATGATTATCTTTAACCGCTGCGATACCGTTAAGGATCAGCTGAATGCCTATAAGCGGAATATCAAAGCCGTGAATTCCACTGCGGATGTGGTATTTGAGGATTCTGAGGGAGAGATAGACGAGATTCTGGAGGAGGATCTGCCCTATGACCTTAAGGCGGAGGTAATCCGGCTGGATGATCAGGGATACGGCATCTGGTACCTGGATTCCCTGGACCATCTGGAGCGCTACATCGGCAAGACGCTGGAATTTGTAGGCATGGTACTGAAGCCGGAGGGGATTCCGGAAGGATATTTCGTGCCGGGGCGTATGGTTATGACCTGCTGTGCGGACGATATGGCATTTTTGGGGTATGTCTGCGAGTACTCCGGAGCAGGGGCGCTGAAGCCAAGGGAATGGGTGAAGGTGAAGGCTACTGTGTCCAGGGAGTACTGGGAGGACTACAATGGGGAGGGGCCTGTTCTTCATGCGGTAAGCGTTGAGCCGGCCAAGACGCCGAGAGAGGCAATTATCAGTTTTTAGCGGATAAATTTTGTTTCGGAAAAAGAAATTGAAAAGGTAATTCCATGGAGAAGCATAATTCCAAAGAAATACAACAGCTGAAGAACAGATTCCATGATTTGGCGGATAAAGCGTTCGGGCAGGGGATTTATACCTTTACGGGCTTTTTGGGGCTGGGGGAACAGGATGTCTTCTGGCAGGAGGAAGCAGGACTGCGGTATGCGGGCTATACCTTATACGGCGGCTTTGAGGGAGCAGACCGGGTGGTGGCCCGATTTGGCAGTTCGGCGGAGCTGGGCTATGAGATGCCGTTTCCTGTGGTGTGTGTTCATATCCGGCCTCTGGGGGCTAAATTTGCCGATGCATTGTCCCATCGGGATTTTCTGGGGGCACTGATGAATCTCGGCATTGAAAGGAGTACTTTGGGAGATATCCGGATAAAAGAGGGCAATGCCTATCTCTTTTGCCTGGACTCTATGGCGGAATTTATCTGTGAAAATCTGCGGCAGGTGAAGCATACTGCCGTTTGCTGCAGTGTGGCGGAAGCGCTGGAAGAGATTCCCCGGGACGAGCCGGAGAGAGTTGATATTCATGTACAGTCCCTTCGGGCAGACGCGGTATTGGCCAGGGTTTACGATCTGTCCAGAGAGAAGAGCCAGGAGCTGTTCCGCAGCGGCAGGGTGTATGTAAACGGACGGGTGTGTGAGAATAATTCCCGGATGCTGAAGCAAAAAGAGACGGTGAACGCCAGGGGGTACGGTAAGTTTTGTCTGACAGGAGAACCCAGGCAGACCAGGAAAGGGAGGCTTGCCGTGGAGGCGGCAGTATACAGATAAGAGAAGTATGTATTCGTATTCGATAATTCAGTGGATGTTCTTTTTCTATTTCTATAGCTTTGTGGGTTGGTGCATTGAATCTTCCTATGTGTCAATACGGACAAGGGAATTGACCAACAGAGGGTTTATGCGGGGCCCGTTTCTGCCCATATACGGAAGCGGGGCCATCATGATGCTGGTTGTTTCCATGCCTTTTCAGGACAATATTGTCATGACTTACGCGGCGGGCTGCGTGGGGGCCACTGTGCTGGAGTATGTCACCGGTGTGGTCATGGAAGCATTGTTTCAGGTGCGGTACTGGGATTACTCGGACAAGCCCTTTAATTTTCAGGGACATGTCTGCCTGGGAACTACGCTGTCCTGGGGATTTTTGACGATCTTGATGACGGAGGCTGTGCATGTTCCTGTGGAAAGGATGGTATTGTCCATATCGGGAGAGACGCTGACCCTTGTCACCTTTGTCTTGACAGGTTTGCTTTTTGCGGATTTTGCGCTGTCCTTTAAGGCGGCAATGGATCTGCGGAATGTGCTGATCAGGATGGAACAGGTGAAAGAGGAGATGGTGCACATTCAGAAGCGGCTGGATGCGATTTTCTCACAGGCAGGTCATGATATGGCGGCCCGCAGGACTGCTTTGACGGAGAGTGTGACTGCAGCCGGCGAGGGAATGGCGATGCACATAGAAGATGTGAAAAACGCCATTGAGTCCAGGCTGGATGCCTTTAAGCATACCATGTTGTCCAAGCCTCTGGAATACAGGGAAAGCGTCAGGGAAGAGCTGATGGAATTAAAGGAAAAGTATGCGGTCAGCCTGGAGAGCAGAAAACGGCTGAGCGGACTTAAGGATTTTTTCCTGAAGGGCTTAATCCGTTCCAATCCCTACATGACTTCCAGGCGGTATAAAGAATCTCTGGAAGAGGTAAAGCGGAGTGCGGACAGAAAAGCGGAAGAGGACGGCGAATAAGAAGAAAAAGGGCATGTGCGCAGGCAGATGTCTTTTTTTATGCGCAGGCCCGTGCAGTACATATCTTAATCAATTTTTAAAGAATTATCTTATTTTTATTTAAGATTTGTTTTGGTAGAATAGGTTCAACATCAGGCAGACCGGCAGAAGGTGGTCCGTAGGGAAAGGCAGGAAGACATGTATAATATATTGATCTGTGATGACGAGAGGGATATAGTCAATGCGCTGAAAATCTATCTGAATGATTCCGCATATAGGTTGTTTGAAGCTTTCGACGGGAAGGAGGCCGTCAGGCAGGTAAAGTCTAATGATATTCATTTAGTGTTGATGGACATTATGATGCCGGAGATGGACGGCATGGAGGCCATGGTGAAGATTCGGGAGATCAGCAATGTGCCGGTGATTCTGCTGACGGCAAAGTCCGAGGATTCGGACAAGATTTTGGGGCTTACGGTGGGGGCGGACGATTATATTACCAAGCCTTTTAATCCGGTGGAGGTATCCGCCCGGGTTAAATCTCAACTGCGCAGATACATGCAGCTGGGGGCGGGAAACAGGAGCGACGAAGTGCTTCGCTGCGGGGGGATAGAGCTGGACGATACCCGGAAGAAGGTATCTCTGGACGGAGAAACGGTGGCGCTGACCCCCACGGAATATGAGATTCTGAAGCTGCTGATGCAGCACCAGGGAAAGGTGTTTTCGCCCAGGGAAATCTATCAGAAGATCTGGAAAGATCTTCCTTACGGCAGTGAGAATACAGTGGCTGTACATATCCGGCACATTCGTGAGAAGCTGGAAATTAATCCGGCGGAGCCAAGATATCTGAAGGTGGTCTGGGGACAGGGCTATAAATGCGAGAAGACATTTTCACCCTGAAGACGGCGGAACGGAGATTTTTAGACTTACGAGTATAAGGGGGATTTGCGGTTTAGACTGTCGGATTGAGGAGAAGAGGAGGAGAGAATGAAAGAGAGGGAAAGGGAAGATGATTTTTTGTGGGGAAGCGTTGATGAACAGGAAGAGGCAGCGGCGGAGAGGGGCAGGAAGAACAGGCGGAGGAAAACGCCGTATTGCCTGCGAGGTTCTCTGGCGGTAAAGATTACGGTATTTTTTGTGCTGGCTATATCCTGTATGATTGGCGCCATGTCCGGAATTCTCTGCCTGTATATGGGAGACAGAGGTGCCTATGTCCGGGAACTGGACTCGGTGCTTTTGGATGAGCTGAAGGCATGCAGCATAGGAAACCTCTATGAGGTGAAGTATAATCTGAGCATGGGAAATGTGGAAGCTGCGGCAGAATTGTGCAGAGACAGCAATATGGATATAGATCTGATCTGGGTGGATAATCGGAACCATGAGAATCTGCTCTGGGGCACAGAGAGAGAATACGATACGAAATTGAAGTATGACAGTTATTATTCCTTTGGCGACATGAAGAAGACCGTGTCTCTGAACAACCATATTTTGAAGCCGGATGTACTATATCTGTACAGGGTATATTTTAATTCCGAATTTCCGGAGAACGACGATTTTCAAAAGACAGCTCTGCTGACCCGGAAACTTTACGGGCTTCGCTATTCGCTGATCGGGATGGTCTGCGCGGAAGTTCTGCTGTGCGCCGTGTGTTTTGTCTTCCTGATGTGCGCGGCCGGCAGGCGAAAGGGGCGGGAGGAGATAGTTCCCAGTGTGCTGACAGGCCTTCATCTGGATGTGCTGACGTTTATTTTCGCAGCCGTAGGGGCATGCTTTTTCGTGTTGCTGCTTACGGCGGCATCCAGGACGGAGGGTTTCGGGATAGCGGTTTTGCTGCCGGCCGGCTGTGCAGTCATGGCGGTGTGGATTACTTTGTACTGCATGGAATTTGCCCTGCAGATGAAACAGGGTGAGTTCTGGAGGCATACGCTGGTCAGCCTGGCGTTTAAGGGACTGTGGAAAGGGGGGCGTCTGTTCTGCAGAGGCGTATTGCGGCTGGTGAGAGGTATTCCTCTGATTATGCTGACCCTGACAGGGTATTTTGGAATCTTTATTGTGGAGTTTATTTGGGTGGGATACTTTGTGCGGTCAAGGACGGGGGTGCGGCTGTGGCTGCTGGAAAAAGCTGTATTCCTGGCGGCGGTGATGTATATTGCGTTGGTGTGCAGGAGGCTGCTGAAGGCCAGCAGAGCGCTGGCGGAGGGACAGGAGGATTATCTTGTGGACACATCCGGGATGTTTGGAGATTTCAGGGAGCACGGGGAAAATCTCAACAGCCTGGGGCAGGGAATCGCCAAGGCCGTGGCGGAGCGCATAAAGAGCGAACATTTAAAGACAGAGCTGATTTCCAATGTGTCCCATGATCTGAAGACGCCGCTGACTTCTATCATCAATTATGCGGATTTGATTTATCAGGAGGCGGCAGGAGCGGAGGATATCGTTCCGGCGGAGGGAAGAAGCGCGGAAGAAAGTTCTCTGGCAGAGACGGAGGACGGGGAGGGAAGCCGGAGAGAGGAGAATGCCAGGATAGCCGAGTATGCGGAGGTGTTGCTGCGTCAGTCCAGAAAGCTTAAAAAGCTGCTGGAGGATTTGATGGAGGCATCCAAGGCGACGACGGGCAATCTGGATGTAAATCCGGAACCCTGCGAGGTGGGCGTACTGCTTACCCAGGCTGCAGGGGAGTACCAACAGCGAATGGAAGAGAAAGAATTGGCGCTGATTGTTCGTCAGCCTGAACGGACGGTGCAGGTTATGGCCGACGGAAGGCATCTCTGGAGAGTGTTTGATAATCTGCTGAATAATATATGTAAATACGCGCAGGAAAATTCCCGTGTCTACCTCACCCTGGAGGAAAAAGAGGGATGGGTTCTGATTATTTTTCGGAATATGTCCAAATTTACTCTGGATATCTCGGCGGAAGACCTGGAGGAACGATTTGTGAGAGGAGACAAATCCCGCCATATGGAAGGGAACGGACTGGGGCTTTCCATTGCCAAAAGCCTGGTGGAGCTGCAGAACGGCAGGATGGAAGTGGTAGTCGACGGGGATCTGTTTAAGGTGACGCTGCGTTTTCCTGTTATCGACGCTTCGGCGGTGAAGTGAATACCCGGCAGACAGGGGCTGTGCGAACTGCTGCCATGATTCAATGTGTAAAAAAGGCTGCCGCATCATGATCGGATAATCAATGAAGCGGCAGCTTTTCTGATCAAGGCTATTTTCTTACGGCTCCGGATGTCACAGCGGCTTCCGCTACGCATTCTGCCACACGCTTAGCCACTCTGGGGTCAAGCGCGGAAGGAATGATATACTCGGCGCACAGTTTTTCGGGTTCCACCAGGCCTGCGATGGCCTTGGCGGCTGCGAGTTTCATGGTATCGTTGATATCTCTGGCACCCGCATCCAGGGCTCCGCGGAAAATTCCGGGGAAGGCCAGCACATTGTTGATCTGGTTGGGGAAGTCGGAGCGTCCGGTACCCATTACCTTTACGCCTGCCTCCATGGCCTCGTCGTACATGATCTCGGGAACGGGGTTAGCCATGGCGAACACAATGGGATCGGCGTTCATGGTTCCGATCATTTCCGGTGTCAGAACGCCTGCCACAGAGACGCCGATGAATACGTCGGCGCCCACCAGAGCGTCGGCCAGGCCGCCTCTTCTGTCTTCCAGGTTAGTAATTTCGCAGAGCATTTTCTTATGTCCGGTGATGCCTGCAGGCCTGTCCTTATAGAGAATTCCCTTTGTGTCGCAGGCAATGATGTGCTTTACGCCGGCGGTCAGCATCATTTTGATGATGGCGGTTCCTGCGGAACCGGGGCCGTTTAATACTACCCGAATCTCACCGATGTCCTTGTTTACGACTTTCAGCGCGTTCAGCAATGCGGCGGTGACTACGATGGCAGTGCCGTGCTGATCGTCATGGAATACCGGAATATCCAGCTCTTCTTCCAGGCGGCGTTCGATGTCAAAGCATTTGGGCGCGGCGATATCTTCCAGATTGATGCCGCCGAATACGGGAGCCAGCTGCTTGACGGCTTTGATGATCTCTTCCGGATCTTTTGTGTCCAGGCAGATGGGGAATGCGTCCACATCGCCGAACTGTTTGAAGAGAACGGATTTTCCCTCCATCACGGGAATGGCAGCCTCCGGACCGATATCTCCCAGGCCCAGCACTGCGGTTCCGTCGGATACCACGGCCACCAGATTGCTCTTGGCCGTATACTTGAAGACATTTTTCTTGTCCTTTGCGATTTCACGGCAGGGCTCTGCGACTCCGGGAGTGTAAGCGACGCTCAGATCGTCCCGGCTTTCCAGTTTTACCTTGCTGCTCACTGCCACTTTACCCTTGCATTCTTCGTGGAGTTTCAGGGCTTCTTCATAATAATTCATGCTGTTTACCTTCTTTCTGTTATTTCGTGTTAATGTGTATGTTTATTTCAGTATATCCATGGGATTCTTGCCCGGGATGCCGGGTTCCGTCATATGGTAGGGATCCAGCACCGTATTCAGCTGCTGCTCGTCCATAAGGCCCTTCTCCAGGATCAGCTTTCTCACGGACTGGTTTGTATTCAGGGCTTCCTTGGCAACTTCCGCAGCGGTTTCGTAACCCACGTAAGGACAGATGGCGGTAATGATTCCGATGCTGTTTTCCACCATCCGGCGGCAGTGTTCTTCGTTGGCCGTGATGCCCACGATACAGTTGTCCACCAGAGTCTTTACCGCGAAGGTCAGCGTCTCAATGGACTGGAAGAGCTTATAGAAGATAATGGGTTCAAATGCGTTCAGCTCCAGCTGTCCGGCTTCGGCGGCCATGGTGATGGTGACGTCGTTTCCGATGATATTGAAGGCAACCTGGTTGACGACTTCCGGAATGACGGGGTTGATCTTGCCGGGCATAATGGAAGAACCGTTCTGCTTCGCAGGCAGATTGATTTCGCCCAGACCTGTCCTGGGACCGGAGGACATGAGCCGCAGGTCGTTGGACATCTTGGAGAGATTTACCGCGCAGTTTTTCACGATTCCGGATACGGAGGCATAGTTGTCCAGGTTCTGGGTAGCGTCGATAAGATCATAGGACTGTACCAGGTCCTGTCCGGTGAGGATGGACATATTTTTTACCACTCTCCGGTAATATTGAACATCCGCGTTGAGACCGGTGCCGATGGCCGTGCCGCCCAGATTCAGGCTCTTGATCTCGTCCTTGGCATTGTCGAAGCGGCGGATGTCACGGCTGATGGCTGAGGCATAAGCGTGGAATTCCTGGCCAAGGCGGATAGGAACCGCATCCTGAAGCTGTGTCCTTCCCATCTTGATAACGGAATCGAATTCCTCGGACTTTTTCAGCAGCGCCTCTTCCAGGCGGGTGAGCTGTTCCTGGGCATCTGTGATCAGTTTAAGGGCGGCCATCTTACCGCAGGAAGGGAACACATCGTTGGTAGACTGGCCGAAATTGACATGGTCATTAGGGTTGACGATGGTGTAGTCGCCTTTCTTTCCGCCGAGAATTTCAATGGCCCGGTTGGCAATCACCTCGTTGGCGTTCATATTCAGGGATGTGCCGGCGCCGCCCTGGATGGGGTCCACGATAAACTGATCGTGGAGCTTGCCGGCGATGATCTCGTCGCAGGCCTTCACGATGGCATCGGCGCGTTTCTTCTCCATCTCGCCGACTTCGAAGTTGGTAATGGCTGCGGCCTTTTTGATCTGGGCCACGCTGTTGATCAGCTCTTTGTGCATCTTCAGTCCCGTGATGTAAAAATTTTCGTAGGCCCGTAAAGTCTGCACGCCGTAGTAAGCGTCCTCAGGAACCTCCTTCTCCCCGATGGAGTCATGTTCAATCCGGTACTTTTTTTCCGCTTCGTTCATGTCTTATCTCCGTTTCTTTTAAATAAGTAATAATAATGGTAAAGTATGTGTTTCTTCTTATGTCTTTTTCTTATGTCTTTTTCTTTGACTTGACTTAACTATATATCCGCGCTACAATATTTTCAAATATTTATAAGAATATACTTCTTATAGACTGTGGGCTATGAACGGGAAAGGCGGGGAGAGCATGTTCCAGGGGATGTACTATATATATGAAGTTTACAAGGAAATGAGCTTTTCCAAGGCTGCCAGGAATTTGTATATCAGTCAGCCGTCTCTCAGCGCTGCAGTGAAAAAGGTGGAGAGCCGGATAGGTTTTCCTGTTTTTGACCGCAGCTCTAATCCCATACAGCTGACTGCTCCCGGAGAGGAATACATTCGTTCCGTGGAGCGAATTCTGGAAGTGGAGAACGGATTCCGCAATTATGTCAATGATATGCAGAATCTCAAAAGCGGGAGAATCACTATAGGAGGGACGAACCTGTTTGCCTCTTACGTTCTGCCGCCTCTGCTTTCACGGTTTACGGAGAATTTCCCTCTGGTCCGTGTCAATCTGATCGAGGCTTCCACCGCCGAGCTGGAGGAGAAGCTGTTCGCGGGAATTCTGGATCTGCTCATTGACAATCAGACCATGGACCCGGCTGTATACGAGAAGACGTTTTTATGCCAGGAGCATCTGCTGTTGGTGGTTCCCAGTCATTTTGCGGCCAACCGGGAAGTGGAGGATTATGCCCTTACGCTCTCCGATGTAAAGGCCGGCCGTCATCTGGAGCCGGGGGTCCGTCCGGTGCCTCTGGAAGCCTTTCGGGAGGAGGCGTTTCTGCTGTTAAAGAGCGGCAATGACACTCGAATTCGGGCGGATCGGATATTCCGGGAGAGCGGACATTTTCTGCCCAGGGTCAGGCTGGAGCTGGAGCAGCAGATTACGGCGTATAATCTCTCCAGATACGGCATGGGCATTTCCTTTAACGGCGACGTTCTGCTGCGCCATATGTTGGATGACAGCGGTCTGACTTATTATAAGCTGGGGTACAGAGACGCCGTTCGGAACGTGAATTTCTATTATAAGAGGAACCGGTATCTGACGAAATCGGCCAGTGAATTTCTCAAGTTGATTTGAGCAGGGGGGGAGAGTCGTATTCAAACAGTTATTATAAACATGGGAAAGCACAAAAAAGAGGAACGTCAGTTCGACAAGAATTTTTACTTGACAGTCCGGGCTTTTTGTAGTAATATACTCACGGTTGGTAAATATTATGGACAAAATCTATGAACAGACAATGCTTTATGATTTTTACGGAGAGCTGCTGACGGAGCATCAGCGCAGCGTCTATGAAGACGCGCTGTACCGTGATATGTCTCTGGGGGAGATTGCCGAAGAGCGGGGAATCAGCAGGCAGGGCGTCCACGATCTGATCAGGCGCTGCGAGAGGATACTCAGGGGCTATGAGGATAAGCTTCATCTGGTGGAAAAGTTCTCCCGGGCGAAAAAGACCGTGGAGGAGATCGGACGGCTGACCGGGGAAGCGGCGGAAGACAGCGGGACGCTCTCTCACCGGGCCGGGGAGCCGGGATCCGGGGGCGCGGAATCGGCAGATGCCGTAAATTTGCAGGAGAGGCTGCGGGCAGTCAGAAGGCTTTCGCAGGAGCTGCTGGAGCAATGGTAAACAGCGTGAGGGAAAACCAAACTATAAGGAGTCACAGGTGGCATTTGAGAGTTTAACGGATAAGCTGCAGAATATATTCAAAAATTTAAGAAGCAAGGGACGTCTGACCGAAGCGGATGTTAAGGCCGCCATGAAAGAGGTGAAGATGGCTCTGTTGGAGGCCGATGTCAATTTCAAGGTAGTGAGGCAGTTTATCAAGACCGTAGAGGAGCGGGCCATCGGTCAGGACGTGATGAACGGCCTGAATCCGGGGCAGATGGTCATCAAAATTGTGAACGAAGAGATGATCGCCCTGATGGGAAGCGAGACCAGGGAGATTGCCATGCAGCCGGGAAAATCCATCACCGTGGTCATGATGGCCGGACTGCAGGGCGCAGGCAAGACCACGGCTACGGCCAAGATTGCCGGAAAGCTGAAGCTGAAGGGGAAGAAATCTCTGCTGGTGGCCTGCGACATCTACAGACCTGCCGCCATTGAACAGCTGCAGATCAACGGCCGGAAGCAGGAAGTGGACGTGTTTTCCATGGGTACGGATCACAGGCCCCCGGAGATAGCTCAGGAGGCCATCCGGTTCGCGGAGAAGAACGGACACAATGTGGTGATCCTGGATACGGCAGGCCGTCTTCATATAGACGAAGAGATGATGACGGAGCTTATGGAGATAAAGGAGAGAGTCACCGTGCATCAGACCCTGCTGGTGGTAGATGCAATGACCGGCCAGGACGCGGTGAATGTGGCCAAGGAATTCGACGACAAGGTAGGCATAGACGGGGTGGTTCTGTCCAAGATGGACGGCGATACCAGAGGCGGAGCGGCCCTTTCCGTCAAAGCGGTGACAGGCAAGCCTATTTTGTATGTGAGCATGGGGGAGAAGCTGTCCGATATGGAGCAGTTTTATCCGGACCGCATGGCAAACAGGATTCTGGGAATGGGGGATGTGCTTTCCCTGATTGAGAAGGCCCAGGAGAGTATTGATATAGATGAAGAAAAAGGCCGGGAGATGGCGGGCCGCATGAAGAAGGGTAAGTTCGACTTTGAGGACTACCTGGAGAGCATGAAACAGATGCGCAATATGGGCGGTCTGGCCAGTATACTGAGCATGCTTCCCGGTTTGGGAATGAAGGGCGCGGACCTGGAGTCCATGGTGGATGAGAAACAGCTGAAGCGCATGGAAGCCATTGTTCTCTCCATGACAAAGGAGGAGCGCAGGAATCCGAAGCTGCTGAACCCCAAGAGAAAGCACAGGATAGCCAGGGGGGCAGGAGTGGACATCGCCGTGGTGAACCGCTTTATCAAGCAGTTTGAGCAGAGCCAGAAAATGATGAAGCAGTTTGGCGGAGGAAGAAAAGGCCGGGGAATGCTGGGCGGTTTTCCCGGAAAGGGAGGCGGCAGATTTCCTTTCTGACAGCCGGGACGGAAGATGATTAGGGAACGCGGGCAGGGTCTGCGGATTCCTTTTCATAAAATATTGTCCGGGAGCGCAGGCGCTTCCGAACGGATTACAAAATAAAAACAGACGAAGAGCCGCAGGAGCGGCAGAAAGAGGTAAAAAATGGCAGTAAAGATCAGATTGAGAAGAATGGGACAGAAGAAAGCTCCTTTTTATAGAATCAT
>CAJUGL010000029.1 GCA_910586515.1 uncultured Acetatifactor sp. | reverse complement strand
GCTTCACTTCGTCTTCAACAATTTTCAATAAGTAGTCTTTTGCCTGTTCAGAGGTTAATCCGGAAATTCGCTCCAGTTCCTGCAATCGCTGCTCGTTCAGTTTTGAAACTTCTACCTTGACCTTGTTCAGGGCTTCTTCCTTGGCCGAAAGGCTTGTCTCACGCCTTTCAAGGGCTTCGGTCTTCTTATCGATGTTCTCTTCCTTCTGCTGAATCCTTCTTTCCGAGCGCTGTACTTCAGCTCTCCGCTCCTTGATCTCCTTGTCCAGCTCATTCTTTGTGCGAATGGACTCTTCCTTGACTTCCAGGAGCGACTCTCGCTTTTTGGATTCCGCAATCTTGAGAGCTTCATCAATAATCTCCCTTGCCTTGTCCTGCGCATTGCCGATGGTTGCTTCCGTCTTTTTCTTCTGGTATGAGGAAACAATATATGCGGTGGCAGCTGCGGTCAACGGCACAGATACAAGTATGGTGATGATAATCTCAAGCATCTACAGGGGCACCTCCTTATTTCATTTTCATTGTACATTTAGCCGTATGTACGTCTCCCCACATACGGTCCATCAGAATGTATGTACAGAAAACATTCCAACAAGCAATTTACAACATTCTCATTCTAAACTCAATTTACACTAATGTCAAGTAGCAGTGACCATATTCTGCAAAAAATCTTCCAAAACTGAGTGTAATTTGTTGTGCTATTTGTACAAAATATTAGATTTATGCCCCCGTATCGGTATCTCCGTCCTACTGCCGATGACAATTTCTCCATTGCCGGGAACCGGCAGTTCCCGGACAGCACCGGATTACCCCAAGTATCCTTCCGACAGCACCGCTTTTCTCACCTGGTCTCCGGAAAATCCTCTCCTGCACAGAAATGCATACATTCTTCCCCGTTCTTTTCTGTCCGCGCTCTCCGGATCAAATCCCTTCTTCTCCAAAAGAGTCCGAATCATTGCCTGTTCGTCCTGTTCTCCGCCTTCCTCCTCCCATTCCCGCCAGGCCTTCTCCAGGGTCTCCCTGTCCACTCCTCTGCCCAGCAGATCCTGCTCCAGCCTTCTTCGGCTCCTTTTGTCCGCATAGCATCGGATAAAGCTCAGCGCATAGCTGCAGTCGTCCGTATAATGATAGCTGTCCACATAGGCCAGAGCATCCTCTATGATCTCCTCCGGGTATCCGCCCGCCTTGAGCTTATCCCGAAGCTGCCTGACCGTATAGGCCCGGCTCTTCAGCAGATTCATGGCGCGGAGTTTCGCACGCCTGGGCAGAATCTCTTCCATGATGGAGCGATAGTCTCCTTCCTCCAGCTCCTCTCCCACCCGGATGCGGAAGGAGCGCAGCTCGCCCCTGTACAGTACAAAGGCCGGCCCCTCCTCCGGAATCACCCTGACTCTCGCTTTGGACACTTCTTCAATCTCCGTAATCTTCATCTTTCCCGTCCTTTACACAGCCCGAAGACTTCCTTCCGGACCGGTCAGCCCTTTAAGCCTCCTCCGATATCTCCTGGGACTCCGGCTCCGGCGGGGGTGTCTCCGCCTTTGAAGAGGATTTGCCCTTGCCGCCCGATTTGCCGCCGGTCTTCAGCTGCGGTTTTGCATCGTTTTTCAGCATCGGAGCGGAACCGTCCTCAGACAGCCTCCTGAATCCGTAATGCTCCCTTACCTTGGCATCCACGGCCTGCCAGATCTCCTGATGCTCTCTCAGATACTGCTTTGCGTTCTCTCTGCCCTGACCGATTTTATTCCCCTCATAGGCATACCAGGCGCCTGACTTGACGATGAAATTCAGCTCCGCGGCCAGATCCAGGATATCTCCCTCCCGGGAAATCCCCTTTCCGAACATGATGTCGAATTCCGCTTCCTTAAAGGGCGGCGCTATCTTATTCTTCACCACCTTCACCCGGGTGCGGTTGCCGATTATCTCTCCTCCCTGCTTCAGAACTTCTATCTTGCGCACATCCAGGCGGACGGAGGAATAAAATTTCAGGGCCCGGCCGCCGGTAGTGGTCTCGGGACTGCCGAACATGACTCCCACCTTCTCTCTGAGCTGGTTGATAAAGACTACCACGCAATTGGACTTGCTGATCACTGCCGTGAGCTTCCGCAGGGCCTGAGACATCAGACGCGCCTGCAGACCCACATGGCTGTCTCCCATATCCCCGTCAATCTCCGCTTTCGGCACCAGAGCGGCCACGGAGTCCACCACCACGATGTCGATGGCGCCTGAACGTACCATGGTCTCCGCAATCTCCAGGGCCTGTTCGCCGTTGTCGGGCTGAGAGATATAGAGATTGTCGATATCCACGCCGATATTCTTGGCATATACCGGATCCAGAGCGTGCTCCGCGTCAATAAATCCGGCTATGCCGCCCATCTTCTGCACCTCCGCTACCATGTGCAGGGTTACCGTAGTCTTACCGCTGGACTCCGGTCCGTATATCTCCACGATTCTCCCCCGGGGGATCCCGCCCAGTCCCAGCGCGATATCCAGGCTTAAGGCCCCTGTAGGGATAGTCTCCACGTTCATCTGGGTGGTGGGATCTCCCAGCTTCATCACCGCGCCCTTGCCGAACTGCTTCTCAATGTGACCGATTGCCGCCTCCAATGCCTTGAGCTTTTCATCTTTTTCCATATTCAAATCTCCTTTTCAGAGAACAAATGTTCTTTTATATGAGTATAAAACATCTGTTCTGTATTGTCAATCTTGTTTTTGAATTTTCCGAACCTGATCTGTCACTGTTCGTAACAGTTCAGATAGCCCCTCTCGCGAAGTCAAAATTGCGCTCTGTCTGAACTGTTACCACTGTTCATGGCTTTGCCGTTCACAGTAACCCTAATATATCACTGTTTGAGTGTCATAAAACTCCCTCAAAGGCGCAACACCCCCTTACCTGCATACTGCTTCTGAAACTTGTGGCGAATCTGCCGGAATACAAGAACTGCTTGCGAAGTATCAGATAGTTAGAGTGTAACACACTTTTCCGCCCCTGACAATAGTCATGGGAAAGAAAAAAGGAGTTATTACTCCTTTTTCCCAAACGTAACCTTGCTGTAATATTCCAAAATGCATCTCCGCATAAGTGCCAGCGCGGCGGAGACGGCCGCTTCCCTCACCTGGCCCCGGTTTCCGGAAAAGCGGCATTCCTTTACGGCGCTCTTTCCCTTCACATTGCAGGCAATGCAGACAAGCCCCACCGGCTTCTCCTCCGTTCCGCCGTCCGGTCCGGCAATCCCGGTGACGGCCACCGCCACATCCGCCTTGTACATTGCCGCCGCTCCTTTTGCCATTTCCTCCGCGGCCTTCTCGCTGACAGCGCCGTACTTCTGAAGGGTACTCTTCTTTACCCCCAGCAGTCTTCTCTTTGCCTTATTGGAATAGGTCACCACGCTCGACTTGTAAACCTCCGATATCCCGGGCACATTCACCAGTCTGGCGGAGAGCAGCCCTCCCGTACAGGACTCCGCAAAAGTCACCGTGAGTCCGTTGGCCAGGAGAAGATCCGCAACGGATTTCTCCAGAGTGACATCCTCCTCCGTAGTATAGATATGGTTCCCAAAGCGGGATTTCAGTTCCTTTACCACCGGTTTGATCAGCTTGGCGGCAGTCTTTCTGTCTTCCGCATTGGCAGTGACCCGGATATGAACTTCCCCTGTCTTGGCATAGGTGGCAATCGTGGGATTGGTCTGGCTGCCGATCATGTCCTTCACCATGGTCTCCGCCTTACTTTCTCCCACACCGCAGATCTTTACGGTCTGGGAGGATATCACCTGTGAAGTCAGTGCGGCCAGGTAGGGCGCAACGCTCTCCTGGAACATGGGCTGCAGCTCTCCCGGAGGACCGGGAAGCAGTATCAGCCTCGCCTTTTCTGTCTCCAGGATAATCCCCGGAGCCGTGCCGTTGCGGTTTTCCAGAACCGTACAGCCCTCCGGGAGCATCGCCTGCTTCCAGTTATTGTCAGTGGGCTCTGTCCCTCTGTGGGCAAAAAACTTCTCAATGGCCTTTTTGCTGGGTTCATGCAGCCGCAGCGGTCTGCCGCAGAGCGCCGCGGCAGTCTCCTTTGTCAGGTCATCCTCCGTGGGCCCCAGTCCTCCGCACATAATCACTATGTCCGATCGCTCCATGGCTGTCCTCAGCACACCGGCAAGCCGCTCCCCATTATCTCCCACTACAGTCTGAAAATAGCAGGAGAGACCAAGCCCGGCGCATTTTTCCGCCAGATAGGCCGCATTGGTATTCACTATACTCCCCAGCAGCAGCTCCGTCCCCACACAAACCAGTTCTACATTCATATACTCTTCCTCGTCTCCGCCGTCGGCAAACTCCGTTTACTTTTACTTCTGTTCCCCCATGACCGCCCTGTTTTTTACCAGGTAATCCACCAAGGAGATCACCGTCAGGCCCAGAGCAATCCACATGACAATGTCCGTAATCAGCTGCAGCCGGGGAATATCCGCAATCATCAGGCACACCATCACCATCTGAAAGGCAGTCTTGAACTTCCCCCAATAGCTGGCCGCGATGACCACATTATTGTCCGATGCAACGAGGCGGAAACCGCTGATAATAAACTCTCTGCTGATGATGACAATCACAATCCATGCCTGGATCCGCCCCAGCTCCACCAGGGCAATCAGCGCCGCGGACACCAGAAGCTTGTCCGCCAGGGGATCCATGAATTTACCGAAGTTAGTCACCAGATTGTATTTTCTGGCAATCTTGCCGTCAATCAGATCCGTAAGACTGGCGATGATAAAAATGGCCAGGGCAATGTAATCCACATATTCCAGTATACCGCCGAACAATGCCTTATGCCAGACCCAGCCGCTGCTCTCGCCCATAAGCAAAAGGATGAACGGAACGATGAGAGCCACACGGAATATAGTCAGTTTGTTAGGCAAATTCATCTTACTCATGATAAATCAATCCTCCCTGTCGTCCGCAATCTCGCCGATCAGATCATATTCGTTGGAATCCGTGACCAAGACCCTCACGAAATCTCCTGTCAGCAAACATGCGGACGTACTCACAAACAGATAGCCGTCCACCTGAGGCGCATCCCGGTATGTTCTGGCTACGTATACATCCTCCTCCGCTATCTTTCCTTCGATCACGGCGGTGAGCGTCCGGCCCACCATGTCCCTCGCCTTCTCAAAGGCAATCTCCTGCTGCAGTTCCATCAGTTCGTCGCGCCTCGCCTCCCTGACGGATTGTTCCACCTGCCCGGACATCATTGCCGCAGGCGTTCCCTCCTCCTGAGAGTAAGGAAACACGCCCAGCCTGTCAAATTCCATCTCATTGACAAAGCGGTACAGCTCCTCGAAATCCTCCTGGGTCTCCCCGGGAAAGCCGCTGATCAGCGTGGTCCGCAGACAGATATCGGGAATCCTCTCCCGCAGCAGCCGGATCCCCTGCCGCAGTTCTTCCTGGGTGGTTCTTCTGCCCATGCGCCGCAGCACGCTGTCGGAGGCATGCTGAATGGGAATATCCAGATAATGGCATACTTTCGGCTCTTCCGCCATGACGTCGATAAGTTCATCCGTGATTTCTTCCGGATAGCAGTAAAGTATCCTTATCCAACGGATGCCTTCGATTTCGGCCAGCCTTTTCAGCAGCCTGGGCAGACTCTTTTCCCCATATAAATCCTTGCCGTACAGGGTAGTCTCCTGGGCCACGAGAATCAGCTCCCTGACCCCCTTCTCCGCCAGATCGGCGGCCTGGCTCACCAGATCTTCCAGGGGAATACTTCTGTAATCGCCCCTGATGCTCGGAATAACGCAGTAGGTACAGCGCTTGCTGCAGCCCTCTGCAATCTTCAGATAGGCGTAATGTCCTCCTGTGGTCAGCACTCTGTCCCGGCAGACGGCGGGCGCCTCTCCCAGCCCCCGGAAATGATTCCTTCCTCTGCCCTCCAAAGCCTCCTCCACGGCCTCCATTATCTCCTCCAGCGCCGTGGTACCCACCAGAACGTCGACCTCCGGAATCTCC
This sequence comes from uncultured Acetatifactor sp., assembly GCA_910586515.1. GTDB lineage: Bacteria > Bacillota > Clostridia > Lachnospirales > Lachnospiraceae > Acetatifactor. Next base: position 37,812 of record CAJUGL010000029.1, on the reverse strand, counting down.
TTCCTGATCTCCTCCTGATAGCGCTGGGAAAGACACCCGGCGGCGACCAGAACCTTCAGTCTCCCTGTCTGTTTAAGTTCCGCCATGCCCAGCAGAGTCTGTATGCTCTCTATCTTGGCGTCCTCGATAAAGCAGCAGGTGTTGACCACGGCCACATCCGCCAGCGCTTCGTCATCGGTAAAAGAAAACCCTCTTTTTTCCAAAAGCCCCATCATCATCTCGGTATCTGCCAGATTTTTGTCACAGCCCAGTGATACAAACATAATATTCATGTCAAAACGATACCCTTTCTTCCCGCGGTACATTTCCCGGAACCATCGTCCCCTCACGGCTACCCGATTATTTTAATCTTGCCCTGATTGAGCTCCTCCACGGCCACGGACAGCGGCTTTTTATCCCTGCTGTCCACCAGCGCGTCCTCGCCGCCGATAATCTGCCTGGCCCTCCTGGAAGTGGCCATCACAATGGAATAACGGCTGCTCACCACGGGTGCCTCCCCCTGTACCACGTCACTGTTCACTACCTTCATTAAATCAGAATAAGACGGATGTAACATCAGCTTTGCACTCCTTTCACGAAATCCTGCAGTTCCTCTCTGATCTCCCTGATAAATCTGCTGCTCCTCACCGGCGCCCTGCGGGACGCGCCCACCAGACGGTGAACTTCCTCCACGCATTCCTCCAGATTGTCATTTACGACGATATAATCATAGGCCTCCACGCCCTCTGATTCCTCTGCGGCACGGGCAAGACGCCTTGCAATGGCCTCCGCGTCCTCCGTCCCCCTCTCCTCCAGCCTGCGCTTGAGTTCACCCGCATTGGGCGGCGTCAGGAAAATAAGCAGACTTTCAGGAAATTTCTCCCTGACCTTCAGCGCGCCCTGTATCTCGATCTCCAGGATAACATTCCTGCCCGCCGCCAGCTGGCTCTCCACATAGGCTCTGGGCGTCCCGTAATAATTGCCGCAGTACACGGCATACTCCACCAGGCCGTCCTGCCGTATCGCCTCTTCGAAATGTTCTCTGTCCGTAAAAAAATACTCCACCCCGTCCCGTTCTCCGGGCCTGGGGCTGCGGGTCGTCATGGACACGGACAGCGCATACTCGTCATACCTGTCCAGCAGCTCCCTGACAATTGTTCCCTTCCCGGCGCCGGAAAAACCGGAAATCACCGTTAAAATTCCTTTTTGTCTCATTTTAATTATCCTCCGGAATATACGTGCCATCCTGCATGCGCCCCACAATGGTATCCGGCAGAAGAGCGGACAGCACTACCTGACTGTTCTCCATAAAAAGCACGGATTTCGTCTTCCGCCCCTGGGTGGCATCGATGGCCATCCCCTTTTCCCTCGCGTTCTGCACCAGCCTTTTGATGGGCGCAGACTCGGGACTGACTATGGCAATGATTTTCGTGGTATTCACCATATTGCCAAAACCGATATGGATGAGCATACTGCCTACCTCTACTCTATATTCTGAATCTGCTCGCGGATTTTCTCGATCTCCGTCTTCAGTTCGATGGCCCGGTTCGCTATGTCCAGATCATTTGCCTTTGACAGGATGGTATTGGCCTCCCGGTTCATCTCCTGTACGATGAAATCCAGCTTTCTGCCGATACATCCTCCCTGCCGAAGGGTGTTCCCTGTGGTCTCGATATGGCTGCGCAGCCGTACAATCTCCTCATCCACGCATATTTTGTCCGCAAAGACAATGGTCTCCATCACCAGCCGGTTCTCGTCCACGGAAGCATCCGCCAGAAGCTCCCGCACCTTTTCCTCCAGCTTCCGCCGATAATCTGCCACGATCTGCGGAGAACGTTCCGAAATAAAGTCAATAAGCCCCTTCATCCCTTCCAGTTTTTCGATAAGATTCTCCTGCAGATGTCTGCCCTCCACAGTGCGCGCATCCACAAACATTTCTGCCGCTCCCTCCAGCGCCCTGTGCAGTTCCTTCCACAGCTCTTCCTCGTCCGGGTCGTTCTCTTCCATGGTCAGGACCTCGGGAAACCTGGCCAGGGCCGACACATTGACGTCGCACTCCAATCCAAACTCCTCTGACATCCTGTGCAGGTAAGTCAGATAATCCCGGGCCACCTGCCTGTTGTAGCGGACAGTGGATGACTTTTCCGAAAGATCCTCATACAGAATAAATACGTCCACCTTCCCCCGGGAAATATACTTTTTCAATTCACTGCGGACGGCCGTCTCAAAATAGTTCAGCGCCCTGGGCATCTTGATATTGATGTCCAGGTATCGGTGATTAACCGATTTTATTTCCACCGTGAATTTTCTGCTGTTCTCGACAGTCTCACCTCTGCCGAAACCGGTCATACTCCTGATCATGAGCGCTCCTGTCCGGGTAAATACCCCATAAACTGCATACTTCATTTTATTATAAGATAACTTTCCAAAAGCGTCAAGAGCTGAACTGGACTTTACTGCACAATCATGATACAATTGTATAACAGTTCAGACAAGCTGTTTTATTTCTGAAAATTTTAAGACCGGAGGTACCAGCCATGGCATTTGACGGCATAACCATAGCCAACATCGTATCTGAAATGAAAAAAGAACTGATCGGAGGACGGCTGTACAAAATTGCTCAGCCGGAGGAAGACGAACTGCTCCTGACCGTTAAGCAGCCCAACGGCCAGAAACGTCTCCTGATCTCCGCGGACGCTTCCCTGCCCTTAATCTACCTGACCACGGCAAATAAGCCAAGTCCAATGACCGCCCCGAATTTCTGCATGCTCCTGCGCAAGCATCTGCAGAACGGACGGATTACGGCCGTCTCACAGCCCGGCCTGGAACGCATAGTGCGCATTGAGATAGAACATCTGGACGAGATGGGCGATCTGCGCAGCAAAACCCTTGTGGTGGAAATCATGGGCAAGCACAGCAATATTATTTTCTGTGACAACGATACCATCATTGACAGCATCAAACACATCTCTGCGGCGGTGAGTTCCCTCAGGGAAGTACTGCCCGGAAAACCTTATTTTATCGCCGGAACCCAGGACAAGCAAAATGCTCTGGACACGGATTTTGAAGGCTTCCGTACCGCCCTTGCCGCCAGGCCTCTGCCTGCGTTCAAGGCAGTCTACAGCTGTTTCACCGGCATATCCCCCGTTCTGGCCCAGGAACTGTGCTGCGAGGCAGGAGTGGACGGCGAACGTCCCACCGCGGCGCTGACCGATTCCGATTACCGGAATTTATATCAGGCATTTGCCGGGATGGTATCCTCCGTGCAGGAAGAGCGTTTTACGCCCAATATCGCCTATACCCACGGCAGACCGGCAGAATTTTGCGCCCTTCCCCTGACCATGTACGGCTTCGGAAGACCGGAGGAAAGTTCTTCCCCGTCGGACCGCACAGTCTCCTTTCCCTCCATGTCCGCTCTCCTGGAATGCTATTATGCGGAAAAAAGCGCCCTTACCCGCATCCGCCAGAAATCCACGGATCTCCGGCGGATTGTGCAGACATCGCTTGAGCGGAACGTGAAAAAATATGATCTGCAGCTGCGCCAGATAAAGGACACCGAAAAACGCGAGACTTATCGTATCTACGGGGAACTGCTCAACACTTACGGCTATGACGCCCAGCCCGGGGCAAAGGCTCTGGAAGTCCTGAATTATTATACCGGAGAACCTGTGACCATTCCCCTGGATCCAACGCTGAGCGCCACGGAAAACGCCAAACGGTATTTCGAGAAATACGGAAAGCTGAAGCGGACCAACGAAGCCCTGTCTCAGCTGACTCTGGAAGTGAAAGCGGAAATCGACCACCTGGAATCCGTGTCTGCGGCGCTGGATATCGCGCTTTATGAGGAAGACCTTACCCAGATTAAAGAAGAATTGACGGAGAGCGGCTATATCCGGCGTAAGGGCGGGGCAAAGAAACAGAAGGTCACCAGCAAACCCTACCATTATATCAGCAGCGACGGATTTCACATCTATGTGGGAAAAAATAATTTCCAGAACGATGAACTGACTTTTAAATTTGCCACAGGAAACGACTGGTGGTTTCACGCCAAGCAGATGCCTGGCTCCCATGTGATCGTAAAGACGGAAAACGCCGCGGAACTGCCCGACCGCACCTTCGAGGAGGCAGCCCGGCTTGCGGCCTATTACTCCAGGGGACGCGGACAGGAAAAGGTGGAGATCGACTACATTCAGAAAAAGCATGTGAAGAAGCCCGGGGGCGGCAAACCCGGTTTTGTCGTGTATTATACCAATTATTCCATGGCCATTGACAGCGATATCTCCGGCATTCAGGCCGTCAGCGATTAATTATCGGGCATGGGGGATTTTATCCCTGTGCGCCGCTTTAGCGGCAAACTTACATTACACGGGCCTGCGCATAAAACAAACGGGGCGATCTCAGATCCGCCCCGTTATCTCATCAGTCTGCATTTTTTAGCCAGACGAACCAAGAGATATCCCTTGGGAAACGCCCTCAGCTCATCTTCGGAAATCCCCCTGAACAGGAGCAGCATCACGGTATATACCGCCACAGCCACCGCCACGGCCGCAACCACGGATATCCTGGCAGAAGCCGTCAGCATCAGGAGTCCCTCATATACGGCCCAGGCCGCTCCCCCCATACAGGCCGACGCCAGCATGGGAATCAGAAAGGTCTTTCCTATCTCCTGTCGATATCCCACTGCCCGGTGAACCGCCCATTGGTTCAGCACGCACATGATGCCGGAATACAGTGTGACAGAAACCGCAATAGCGTACAAATCTAATTCCGTATTCAGCAGCAGCACAACGGCCGTAACCGTCTGCGCGGCAAGCGCCGCCGCAGCGTTCACAATGGGAATATTTACCCTGCCCAGCCCCTGAAGTATGGAACTGTTCAAGGTGGACAGCGCATAAAAAATTACCGACAGCGAAAGGGTCATCAGCAGCTTTGTGACCAGATCTTCCGTCTCCTTCGTATTGTGAAACAACAGTCCCGTCAAGGGCCTCGCCAGCACAAACATGCCCACGGCAGAAGGGATGGATATCAGCATAACGGACTTCACCGCCAGACCGATCTTCCCTTTTACCTTCTCCGTCTCCCCTGCTGCGGCCAGTCTGGCCACCTGCGGAATCACCGCCGACGCCATGGCTGTGGCAAAGGCGATGGGGATATTGGAGATGGTCAGCGCCTGTCCGGAGAAAACTCCCCATCTGGAGAAGACAGACACTTCGTCCAGCTCCCGCACCCCGGGAAAAATCTGGGTATAAATCGTATTATTTACCGTACCGCTCAGGTTATAGATCGCGGTGCTCAGAATAAAAGGCGTAACCACCATAACGATTGTCCGCATGATGTGTTTATAGGAATCCGTTCTTGCGTGCCTGTCATTTTGGATCCGCCTGTCAATGGTACCGCGGTTCAGCATATATATCCCGGTCATGAACATCAGCGCCACAAGCACCCCGGCCCCTGCGCCCAGAGCGCTTCCCACCGCGCCATAAGTAGCCCTGCTCACCTGACCCGCTTCGTCCGCCGGTATCTCCATTGTGCCCATCATTCCTCTGATAAGAAAATAAGCCGCGCCCACGCTGACCACGGCATTGGCAACCTGCTCCAGTATCTGCGATACGGATGTCTGCACCATGCTGCCGTGGGCCTGAAAATAACCCCTCAGCACGCCCAGAATGCCATAGGCAAAGATGGTGGGCGCAAACGCCCTCAGCACCAGAACTTCCTTCTCCGACAGGAGTTGCAGATCGCACAGCATCCCCGCTCCGAAAAACAACAGCAGACTTGCCGCGCCGCCTATCCCGATGACATACATCAGGGCGCATCGAAATACCCTGTGCGCGCTGCGGTACTCCTTCATCGCCAGCTTCTGCGCGATAACCTTGGATATCGCCGAGGGGATGCTGTAGGAAGAAATCAGCAGGATAATCGTATAGTAATAATGGGCAGATTGGTAATACCCCAGCCCCAGATCTCCGATGACACGGTGCAAAGGGCCCCTGTACAGGAGCCCGATAATCCTGCTGATAATCCCGGCAGCCGCGAGAATGCCCGCCTGAACGATAAAGCTGTTTTTTCTGCTACCATTATCCGACATAGTCCTAACCTATCAGCCAATCGTACATTTCCTGATATTTTGCCGCAGATACATGCCATGAGAAATCCGCTGCCATAGCCCTGTCTACCATCTTGTTCCATTCGCGCTTCTTATCATAGTAAATACGTTCCGCATAGCGCACTGCATTCAGCATCTCATGGGCATTGTAATTGGTAAAGCTGAAACCGGTGCCGGTACTGTCATATTCATTATAAGGCACCACTGTATCTTTCAGTCCGCCTGTCTCCCGAACGATGGGAATCGTGCCGTAGCGCAGAGCCATAAGCTGGCTGAGTCCGCAGGGTTCAAACAGTGACGGCATCAGGAAAGCGTCGCAGGATGCGTAGATTTTGTGAGACAGCGCATCCGAATAATAAATATTGGCCGACACCTTGTCGCCGTACTTCCAGTCGAAATGGCGGAACATATTTTCATAGCGCTCCTCACCGGTTCCCAGAATCACCAACTGCACGTCGTCCTGGCACAGCTCATCCATGACATAGGCAATCAGATCAAATCCCTTCTGGTCCGTAAGCCGGGAGACAATACCGATCATCATCTTTCGGTCATCCTGGCACAGCCCCAGTTCCTGCTGCAGCGCCCGCTTGTTCTTTACTTTTTCCTTGCGGAAATTCATGGCATCGTAAGGATTGGCTATGAGCTTATCCGTGGTGGGATTGAACTCCTCGTAATCTATACCGTTTACTATGCCGCGAAGATCCCCTTTTCTGGCTCTGAGCAGACCGTCCAGCCCCTCTCCGTAAAAAGGCGTCTTGATCTCTTCCGCGTAAGTATCGCTGACCGTAGTCACCGCATCCGCATAGACGATGCCGCCCTTCAGCAGATTGGCGTCTTTGTAAGCCTCCAGTTTATCCGGCGTAAAGAAATATTCGGACAATCCCGTAATGCTCCGCACGGTTTTGGTATCCCATTTCCCCTGAAACTTCAGATTATGGATCGTGATGACGGATTTCATATTGCGGTAAAATTCCCCGTCGCGGAAGCGCTCTTTCATATAGACGGGAATCAGTCCTGTCTGCCAGTCATGACAATGAATTACATCCGGCTGGAACCCTACAACCGGCAGCACCGACAGAACGGCCTTACAGAAGAAGACATACCTCTCGATCTCCCATCTCTGATCGTCCGTATATACCTTGCCTCCGCTGAAATAATACTCATTGTCGATAAAATAATAGTGAACGCCTTCCGTCTCCGCCTCCAAAACTCCCACATAGGCTCTTGTCCAGTTGAAATCCAGATAAAAATGGGTCACATACCTCATCTTATCCTTCATCTCCTGCCTCATGCAGGCATATTTCGGGAGAATAACCCGTACATCGAAATACTGCTTGTCAACACATTTCGGCAGGGAGCCCACCACATCTGCCAAACCGCCTGTCTTGATAAAAGGCACTCCCTCTGACGCCGCAAAAAGAATTTTCTTCATTGGAACCCTCCACTGACCACTGCTGAAATGACTGCCCTTCACCCCGCAGCGTGAAAAGCAACTAAAGTGTATTATCTTCTTTATTATACAACAATATCGTCTCAGTGGAAAGTCTTTCTTTCACAAGATTGTGAAACTTTTCCAAATTTGTTACTATTTACTCCGTTTACAGTAATCCCATTTTCCTTCGGTACCTCACTGAGTCCGGTAAGACAGCCTGATTCGATCCGCAATCAATGCGATGAATTCCGAATTGGTGGGTTTTCCCTTACCCGTGTCGATGGTATAGCCGAACAGTGCGTCCAGAGTTTCCATACGCCCTCTGCTCCACGCCACCTCTATGGCATGTCGAATCGCGCGTTCCACACGGCTGGGCGTGGTCTGAAAACGTTTTGCAATCGTCGGATAGAGAATCTTGGTGATCGAGCTGATCATACCCGGATCATCCACGGACATCATGATCGCTTCCCTTAAGTATTGATATCCTTTGATATGTGCCGGCACGCCGATTTCATGTATCATGTCTGTCACATCCTGCTCCAGATCCCGCTCCACCACAGGTTTCGGCGGTTCCTGCACAGCCACATGCTTTTCTCCCGACTTTCCGGAGGGCACCGTGATCATAATCTGAAATTCTTTATCGCCGTTCATCAGGTCTCCCAAGATCTTGTATATTTTCTCATTATCCTTCGTAGCCGTAATACTCAGCTGTTCCATCAAGCTACCTCCTAAAATGATTCCCTGCATACATATATTGTCTAAATTCGTCCTTTCCCATTATAAAAGACAATTGTTTGTTACAGCAACCGCAACCCACCGCGCATTTCGTCCTAAACTGTCAAAAAAGTACATATAGCGTGCCGAATCGCCGTATATTGTCAAAATTTTCCAAAAAATACTCTTTTTCATCCTATTCTTATCTGAATGATACCAGAATATCATAGGGGACAAAATACCGTCACCGTTCACGGCTTCGCCGCTCACAGCACATGACGCCAACATAACAGTTCAGCAGCCAAAGAAATAACTTGACAATGTCCTCCGGCAGGGCGCAATATATAAGAAAGATACAAAAACAGCCCCAGGTGAGGACCGCGAAATCATGAGACAGATCAACGAAGATATCAAACAGAATAATTTCAGGCAGTTTTACCTTCTCTATGGAGAGGAGCGCTATCTGCGCAGACAGTACCGCGACAAGCTCCGGCAGGCGCTCTGCGAAGGCGACGATTCCCTGAATACGCATGTTTACAGCGGAAAGGATGTCCCCCTTTCGGAAATCATCGACCTGGCGGAGACTCTGCCTTTTCTGGCCCGGCGCCGTGTGTTCCTCATCACCGACAGCGGACTGTTTAAATCCGGCGGCGAAAAAATGGCCGAGTACCTTGCCGCCCCCTGCGAAAGTTCCTTCTTTGTCTTCACGGAAAGTGACGTGGACAAGCGCAGCCGCCTGTACAAAGCCGTACAGTCCAAAGGTTATGCCGCAGAATTTAAAGTCCAGGACGAAAAAACGCTGAAACGCTGGATCGCCGGAATTCTGACCCGCGAGAACATGCAGATTTCGGAAGCCACCGCGGCATTATTTTTGTCCAAAACCGGCACGGATATGGAAAATATTCAGATGGAACTGGAGAAACTGATCTGCTACTGCACCGGACGAAACATGGTAACCGCCGAGGACGTGGAAGCAATCTGCACCACCCGCATCAGCAACCATATTTTCGACATGATCAACGCCATCGCAGCCAGGCAGCAGAAACAGGCCCTTGCGCTGTATTATGACCTGCTGGCCCTGCGGGAACCGCCTATGCGCATCCTTTTCCTCATCGCCAGACAATGCAATATGCTCCTGCAGGTAAAGACGTTAAAAAACAAAGGCTTCGACAGCCGCGCCATTGCCTCCCAAATCGGAACCGCGCCCTTTGTGGCGGGAAAATATCTGGCCCAGGCGGAAAAATTCAAATCTTCCGTGCTCCGCAACGCCGTGGAGAAATGCGTTGAGGCGGAAGAGGCTGTCAAGACAGGACAGCTGAACGATATCATGAGCGTGGAAATCCTGATCCTCTCCGTTTTATCCTGAAGTTTGCGTCGCGACAGCGGCATCTTCCTCTGCGTTTGCGTGCGCAATTGAGTAGGGCAATTTTATCCCTACTCGCCGCGCGGCCCGTGCGCCGCTTTAGCGGCAAACTTCCAGGTGCGAGGAGTCGCACTTTGCGCACGGGCCTGCGCATAAAAAGCTGCAGCACGGAAGAAATCCTTCCGGCTGCAGCCTTTTTTAAAACATTAACGTTCTGAAATAGCGGATCGTATAATCGATTCCCTTTTCGCCCAGCTCCCCTCTCCAGTTCTGAGAGTGCGGTTCAATGCTTAATCCTCCCTTGTATCCCTTTGCATGAAGAATGGCCAGGAATGCTCCCCAATTGGTCTGGTCCAGCCCGGCGGGCGGATCGTCGTACCTCTCGCCTCCGATGACCAGAGAGCCTTTCAGGTGAACATGGATAAACCGCTCTCCCCAGTCTCTTGCTTCCTGCAGATAGTCCCCGCCGTCGTAGATACAGTGAGAAGGATCATACTTGATATATAAATCCTTCAAGTATCCGTGGATCATAGTGAATGCCATGGGCGTGCAGACAAAATTATCCCATCTGCAGTTATATGTGGCAATTTTTACCCCCTGCTTTGCGCCATGGGCTATTAATTTCTCAAAATAAGCAATGGCCAGCCTGCAGTTCTCATAATAGGAGAGTTCCTCCACATAATTGCAGCCGGTAATGTAGATCCCGCAGTTCAGTCTGGCCGCCGCGTCAACAAGCCTGCTCTCCAGCTCCAGCTCATCCCCGCAGATGCCCTCAGCGGATATCCGGCGGCTTCCCCATCTGCCCACCGCCGCTATGGGTATCTGATACTCCTCGCTTCTTTTCGCGATTACCTCTACATTATCCAGGAACTGCTGCGCCCTGTCATTCACATCCAGCTCAATGAATTCCAGGCCCCGTTTTCCGGCATTCTCAAAATCAGCTTCCTCAAACCATGCAATTCTGCCTAATTTCATTGCTCCCCTATTTCCTTTCTTCCTCGGAACCGATGTACACCGCTTTTCCGGTTCTTCCGGACTCATAGATTGCCTCCAGAATCTGCGTCACTACCATGGCCTGTCTTGGTTCCACGGTCAAAGGCTCGCCGTTTACAATGGCGTTGTAGAAGACTCTCTGCTCCACATCATCCGGCTTCTCGGATACGCCGTCATAGAAAGCCACTCCCCCTGCCGCCAGATCCGGTTTCTCTACACACTGTCTGTTGTGGTTGACCCGATTTATCCTCAGGCCATCCGCCATATCCGCGCCGGCCTTGGTTCCGCACAGACTTGTCTGCGCCTCCCGCACATCCAGTGTATTCAGCGCCCAGGAAGACTCCAGGACAATGGTTGCCCCGTTCTTCATCCTGATAAAGCCGAATGCGGAATCTTCCACCGTATAGACTTCCGGATCCCAGTCGCCCCACGCGTTTCCGGTGTTCTTCTGGTCTGCCAGCTTGCGGTACACGGAACCCATCACCATCTCAGGCTCATAATTGTTCATCATCCACAGGGTCAGATCCAGCGCATGGGTACCGATATCAATCAAAGGCCCGCCCCCCTGCTTCTCCTCATCCAGGAATACGCCCCAGGTAGGAACGGCCCTTCTTCTCAGCGCATGAGCCTTGGCATAATAAATCTCTCCCAGCTCCCCGTTTTCGCAGGCGCTCTTCAAATAAGCGGAATCCGCGCGGTAGCGGCTCTGGTAACCGATAGTCAGAATGCGGTTCATTTTTTCTGCCGTCTCTACCATGGCCTTTGCCTCCGCATAGGTCTTGGCCATCGGCTTCTCGCACATTACATGCTTCCCGGCCTCCATGGCTGCAATGCTGACAGGCGCATGAGAACTGTTGGGCGTCAGCACATAAACAGCTTCCACATCCTCTTTCAGCAGCTCTGTATAGTCCGTATATACTTTGGACTCCTCGGTGCCGTAATCGGCCTTGGCTTTTTCGGCCCGCTCTTCCACCAGATCGCAAAAGGCCACAAACTCAAAATTTCCGCTTCTCTTCATGGCCGGAAGATGCTTTCCGTTGGCAATTCCTCCGCAGCCCACAATACCTACACGCAATTTTCTCATTTCTTCGTTCCTCCTGTTTATTGTGATTATCCCATGGCATCTGTCTTTATTCTGCCAGAGCTTCTCTCAAATTGCCTATGCTTTTCCGCATGTTATCCATCGGTTCTCCGTACTTGTGATCGTCCTGCTCCACTACCAGCCATTGGGCGCCGCACTCCAGGGCAGTTTTCGCCACAGCCGCCACATTCTGCACGCCGTCTCCCAGAGCCACCAACTCGGCATTTCCGTCCTCCCAACGAAAATCTTTCATATGAACAACCGGACAGCGTCCCCTGTATTTCTCCAGATATTCTACAGGATCCGCCCCTCCTGCCTTTACCCAGCAGGTATCCAGTTCCGTCTGAAGCACATCCGCCTCTATGGCCCCATAAAATCCGTCCAGAATGACTGTGCCGGACGCCGTCTTCTCGAATTCAAAGGTATGGTTGTGATACAACAGCACCATTCCCTGTTCCGCGCAGCATGCGGCCAGCTTTTTGATAAAGCTGCGGGTCTCTTCAAATTTTTCGCCTCCGTACAGACATTCCTTCGGCAGATAGGGAATCCCCACATAGCTGCACCCTATTGTGCGGTATGCCTTAACCGTGCCTTCCATATCCTGCCGGAACAGATCCAGCCCCACATGCGCGCTGACAGCTTCCAGGCCCTGCTCCTTCAGGCAGTCCCGAATCTCCTCGGGGCTGTGCCCATACAATCCTGCCAGTTCCACACCTTCATAACCGCATCCTTTAAGCGCTGCCATGGTTCCGGCAAAATCTTTTTCCGCCTGTTCACGGACGGAATACACCTGTGCGGCAATTCCTGTCTTTTTCATCTTCTTTACCCCGTTCCTTTCCTCTGTCCCGACCGGTCAAATGCCTCCGGCAGACTTCCTACAATACTTCTCTCACAACTTCTCCTGTCTCCGCGGATTTATGAATGGCTTCCATCAGCCGCATTACCCGCATCACTTCAGGCAGACGGATTCTGCTCTCTTCCCTGCCCTCCAGCACGGCCATCACATTGTAATAAAACTCCCTCACATCGCTCTTTACCACAGGAAGTTCTTCCGTAAAAATACTGTCATCCCGCCTGGGCGCCATGGTCTTGGTCAGGCCTGCCGCCGTTATCACGGGCGCCACATCCTTCTCGTCCACCCCCGAGGCGCGGACAATCTTCCCGTGCAGCGCCCAGTCTTCCACGATTGCCGTACCGTCGGCTCCCATTACATACCATCTGGGCAGAGACACGAAATTGCTGGTTCCCACCTCCACCAGGGCAGTGACACCGTTCTCAAATCCGATCTCGGCATAAAAACCGTCGTCCACCAGCTGATTGGTCACATGGGTTTCCACCCCGTAGACACTGCAAATTGCCGTATCTCCCAAAAGCTGAAGCAGCTGATCCAAAAGGTGCACGCCCCAGTCCAATATCATGCCTCCGCCGTGCGCCTTCTCCTGCCGCCAGTCTCCCGGAATGCCCCTGGAACCGTGCACTCTGGACTCCACGCGGAACAATTCGCCCAGGCTGCCCTTTTCCAGAATCCGCTTTACCGTGAGGAAATCCTCGTCCCACCGTCTGTTCTGGTGCACCGTTAGGAAACGCCCCGTCTTCTCGGAGACCTCTGTCATCTCCTGCAGTTCTTCTGCGTTGAGGGCAACGGGTTTCTCACTGATAACGTTTTTGCCTGCCATCATGGCAGCCACCGCCGCCGGCTTATGTACATCGTTGGGCGTAGCTATCAGCACCAGATCGGTCTCTCCGTCCGCCAAAAGTTCCTCCAGGCTGCCGTATACACGAAGTCCCTTTTCAGCCGCGCAGTTTCTCCGCTCTTCTTTAATGTCCCATATGCCGGCAATCTCCAGCTCGTCAATTGTCTGAATCTCGTCATAATGCCAGCCGGCCATTCCGCCAAAACCCACTATGGCCATCTTATGCTTCATTTTCTTCTCCTCCTGTCCTGCGCGGCGGTCAAGCCCAGTACATGGCTCCCCTATCCTCATAAATCAATATCTTCTTCAGAAAATCAATCGCCTTCTCCAGCCCTTCTCTGCCGGACATCAGGCCGTCCTCATGTTCTATGCTGACGGCATAGTCATACCCCACCATCCGAAGCTGAGAAATGATGTCTCTCCAATAATCCTCACCGTTTCCGTAGCCTACAGTGCGGAATATCCAGGATCTCTCCAGTTCCTCACCGTAATGCGTGGTATCCAGCACACCGTTTACTGCCGTATTCCTGGCATCAACCCGGGTATCCTTGGCGTGGAAATGGAAAATAGCGCCTTCCTTCCCCAATTCTCTGATGGCTGCGCAGGGATCCATCCCCTGCCAGATCAGGTGGCTGGGATCAAAGTTTGCCCCGATCTGAGGTCCCACCTCCCTGCGAATACGCAGCATGGTCCTGGTATTGTATACACAAAAGCCCGGATGAAGCTCAAAAGCAATCTTGGATACCCCATGGGCCTCGGCAAAGGCAGCCTTCTTCTTCCAATAGGGAATCAGCACCTCGTTCCACTGATACTCCAGTATCTCGCCGAAATCATCCGGCCAGGGGCAGGTCACCCAGTTAGGCGTTCTGTCCTCTCTGCTGCCCCCCGGACAACCGGAAAAGGTATTTACCACCGGCACCTTCAGCTTCTCCGCCAACAGAATCGCATTGTCGAAATCCCGTTCAAACCGCTCCGCAACTGCGGGATCCGGATGCACCATATTTCCATGGCTGCTCAGGGCGCTGATCTGAAGATGATACTTGTCCAAAGTTTCCATGAAAGCCTCTCTCCTGCCTTCATCCGCCAAAAGCTGCGCAGCGTCGCAGTGCGCCTTGCCGGGAAATCCCCCGCAGCCTATCTCCACCATCTGCACGCCTCTCTCGGCCAGAAACCTGCAGGCCTCTTCAAAAGGCAGGTCTCCCAACGCCACCGTCAATGTTCCTAATTTCATCGCACTTCCTCCGTTCCTTTTCCCTGCGGCAATCGTCCTCACTGCCGTCCGCCTCAGAGATTTGTTTGCTGTAGTTTGATTATATGAAAAAACAGCAGAATTAGAAAGATTCATTCTGCTGTTTATCCATACGATTCTGCTGTTTATATAAACTTCGATTTCATTTCCCGTCCCTGAACATATCCGTATTCACTTCTTCAGCACATCCGACGGAGGGAAGCCGTAATAACGCCGAAACTGTCTTCCGAAATGATTGTAATCCGTAAATCCCACACTGTCCGCAATCTCTGCCACAGTCCGATCCTTCCGCTTCAGCAGGTTCATCGCCTTTTTGATCCGCACCTCGTTGATGTATTGCAGAGGAGCCATCCCCATGCTCTCCTTGAAGAGATGATTAAACCTGTCCTCGCTGAGATGAATGATGCCGGCCAATTCCCAGTTTCCTATTTGTCGTGTATAATTGCACTGAATATAGTCAATTACGGTATTCAGGCGCTCCAGCTGCTTCTTCCGCCTTTCGCTCTCCCTGTCCGTCAGAATTTCCGCGGCGTATTCCCGTACCAGATGCGCAATGAGCCTGAGCATCTCTCCCTTGCACACCAGGCGGTAACCAATCTTCTGCTCCCTGTACTCCTGATATATGGCCGCCATAATGGCATCAATATCCCTGTCCCCGTCAACAACCGAACGGAAGATGACATTTTTATCCGCCAGTTCCTTGGACAAATCCCCCATGTCAAAAATCATCACCATGACCTCCATATGGCTTCCGTCACAGTATCCGGAATGGAGTTCATTGCTGTTGACAATGACCAGATTCCCCTCACTCGCCGTAATCTCTCTCTGGTTCAGGCGCAGAATTGTTCTGCCTGCCAGAACATAGTGAAGTTCAATATGCTCATGCCAATGAAGAGAAAAATATTCTCCTTTGCGGCCAATATCATTGACGTGCAGCTGTACCGGAAATTCCGGATCGCTGAGAATTTTATGTTCATACAATTCCAATGACTGCATGACTGGAACCTCCTGTTCTGCAAGTCTTCGGTCACCGCCGCAGAATGCCCTCTATACCTGTGATCTCCTGCTGCCTCATGCTTTGTTATCCGATAAGCGGCTGAATCGCTTTCAGTACCTCCATATCGTATCACGGATACCTCTCTTTTTCAATCGCATTTCTTTACAAAGTCCGGAGTACGAAGACACCTGTGAACCGAGTAAACCGCAACACTACCTGTGAAATGGAACCGCCGCAATACCGCCCTGTCGAAAACTCACTGTAATTGCCCCCCAGCGGGAGGTCATGGCAACCGCCGTGCCGGACTCCTCCAGGCGTTCCAGCAGTTCCTCATGGGGATGTCCGTAACGGTTATTCCGCCCGCTGGATATGACGGTCAGCGCCGGAGACAGCCTGCTCAGCAACTCCTGCGGCGTGGAATTTCTGGACCCGTGATGCGCGGCCTTCAATATGGTAATATCCCGTATATCTCTCCGGCACAATTCCTCCAGCAGGGCCGCCTCCCCTTCGTTTTGCACATCCCCGGTCAGCAGCATTGTCCAGGCCACATCCCTTCTCTTACCTCCTGTCAGAAATGAACCGTCGTCTTCCAGAAATTCTACAAAAAAGCACTCCGAATAGCCGTTTACATCCCCCGCGCCAAACCCCTCCGGCGGATGCAGACAGGTAAAGACTGCGCTTCCGCAGCCGAAACTGTCCCCGGAGGAAAGATACCCTATCGGCACAGTTCCTGCTGCCGCAATGACTTCTCCCAGCTGCTCCGCTCTTGCCGATTCGGTAACGGCGGGCAGGAGAAGCTGTCCCACACGGATATTGTTCTCCTGACCTGTTCTCAACAGCTCCAGCGCGCCGTTTATGTGATCCGCATCCGGATGGGACAGGAAAACCCCATGGATATTGCGTATTCCGTAATACTTCAGAAAGGGAATCAGCACGTACTTCCCGATACTGCTTCGGCTGCTGCTGCCGCAGTCGAAAAGGTAATTACGTCCCGAAGCCGTCCGCACCACAATACAGTCCCCCTGGCCCACATCCAGGAAAAAAACGCTGTTCGCCGCAGGAACGGAAATGGCAAACATAAGCACTGCGGCACACAGAAAAACCTGCTGCAGCCAGGCTCCTGCCTTTCTGCCGCCTGAGGCCTTCTCCTCCGCTGCTTCCGTTGTCCGGAGATGCCTTCTGCGGAAAAAACCAATTCCCATCCCTGCGGCCAGCAGCAAATAATACGCCGTAATCTGCCACACCCCGGGACATCCCGGATTCCAGGTATGAAAAGGCAGCCGATCAAAACAACCGCAGAGAAATTCATAGGCTCTGAGTATCCAATAATCAATCCACCCCAGCACACCCAGCCCCGGTATGCCAAGTGCCAGCAGCCCCGTGATCATCATCGGCTTCATAAAGGGAAGAACAAACAGATTTAAGAATACGGAATACACCGGAATTTCATAATAGAACCACAGCTGAACAGGAAGAGTCGTCAGGGTGATGGACAGACTGGCAAAGGCGGACTGCAGCAGCGCCTCCCCTGCCTTCCGCAGCCTTTCCTCTTTTTCTTTTCCCACGCAATGTACGCGTCCCGGTTCCGGCGCCAACACAGGATACACGACGCCAATGCCCAGAACGGAAGTAAACGAGAGCAGAAAACCGCTGTTCTGCAGATAATAAGGGTTCCCTGCTGCCATTACTGCT
Organism: uncultured Acetatifactor sp.; assembly: GCA_910586515.1. Taxonomy (GTDB): domain Bacteria; phylum Bacillota; class Clostridia; order Lachnospirales; family Lachnospiraceae; genus Acetatifactor. The sequence continues at coordinate 20,512 of CAJUGL010000029.1, read as the reverse complement.
GCCATTACCCCCAGCGCAGTCAACATGTCATAAGTCCTGCCCGTAATCTCTCCCAGCATTTTGATCAGGTACATTCCGATGGCTCTACAGGCAGACACACCGAATCCGGTCATGCAGCCGTACAAAAACAGCAGTACGCTTCCCCCAACAGCAGCCGGCGGAACGGGCAAACCAAATTTCCGCAGCAACCGGTAAACGCTCATACCGATAATCGTGATATGAAGGGAGGAAATACTCAAAATATGAAGTATGCCGTTTCTCTTGTATAAATCCTTCAGCTCACTGTCCAGGTCCTTTTTGTCCCCCAAAAGCAGGGCGCTCATCACCGCAGCTTCCTTCTCCGGAAACAGGCGGTACAAACGCTCTTTAAAATAGCATTTCAGCCGAAACAGCCCCTCCCGCAGCGGCCAACTCTCATTTCCTTTGGCCATAATTTCCGCTTTCTTAAGTCTCCCCCCGATGCCAAGAGACCTGTAGTATACTGCCGAATCAAACTCTCCCGGGTTGGTGGCATGTGAACAGGGATAGAATACCCCCCTGACCGCGACAAAACTTCCCAGAGGAATCTCCTTCGCCTGCTGTATCTCGCATATAATATTTTCCTGACAGGGTATTTCCCCGCGCGAATCCGCGCCCGAATGCTTTCCTGCATTTGACTCTAACAGAATAACCGATCTCAGATAAACAGATGTCTCGTCCTTTTGATAAACTTGACCGGTGACAAGCAATTCACCGGCCGTATCCAGCTGCATTACGCTGACCTGTCCCGGCGGCACGCCGTCCCCCCACCCAGACCACAGCCGGAAGGCGGCAGCGCCTACCAAAAACAGGGCGGCCAGAAACAATGGTCGTCTCATCTTTGTTCTCCCCATTTCCTTATTACAATAACGCTTCCTGTGTGCGGACTTTTACTGCCCGAAAAACATACCTCTTTCTCCGCCTTTCAGTGCAGCTTTCTCCTGCGGGCCGAAAAAAACATCAATATCCCGGCCAGCGCTCCGAACAGCAGATAAGACTGCAGCATAGGGATAAAATTGTAGCGCTCTCCGCTCCATACAAGGTAAAAATCCCTGTTGATATAGGTTACCGGCAGCATCCTGGCCGCCGCCTGCACGGCAGAAGGCATATTGTCGTACGTTATTCCCATCATTCCGCCCAGTATCATAAAGCCGAAATACAAAAGCATGGTCACACAATAAGTCAGAGAAAACCTCCGCAGCATGGAGGAGATGGCATGAGCCAGACAAAACAGAATCACACTCAATCCCAAAATACAGACTACATACAGTATCGCCCCGGCCGCTCTGGGCGTGCTATAATCCCCAAGCACATAACCCACCGCAAAATAAACGCAGAAAGCCGCCGACATAAAGATCAGCTCTGACAGGATACGGCTGAACAGAGTAACCCCCGTTTTTATCCCGAACAATTCCATCCTCTGGGGAATCCCCTTTTCCAGCTCCTGGGCATTGGATATTCCATAGCCCATAAATATACTTGCCATGGGAATCAGCGTTCCTATACCCAGAAACACGGAAGTCTTCATGGAGGAGAGCAGCGCCTCCTCCGCAACCTCCCCGGTAATTACCCGGGTAATGATAATCATCATCAAAACCGGCATGCCCACGCCAAATATATGTACGTAAGGATTGCCGATTACCTTGCGGAATTCAAAACCTACCATCTGCAGCATACTTCTTTTATCCCCACTATTCATTTTTTCCCTCCGCCCCCTTTCCCTCCTGACTTTCGACGCATTTGTATTTGGCATTTATATAGAGAATCTCTATGTCATTGCTGCTCCGCTTATAATTCACATTGTGCTCCAGAAGCAGCCCGGTTATCTCCTGCTCCCTCTCTCTGCTCCCGCAGGAAACGGCGATCAGATGGGCCGGTGAGGCCAGCTTGCGGAAACCTGACAAAATCCTCCCGCTCTCCGGGGTGTTCTCCACTACAATCACTGCCCTGCCGCAGTATTTATGGAACAGCTCTTCCTTTCTGCCATAGTCGATAACCTGCCCCTTATCCAAAATGAGCAGTTTATCCGCCAGCTGATCCAATTCTTCATAATAATGAGAGACGATCACCAGGCTTGCAGTTTTACCGCTGTACCATTCCGCCAGCTTCTCCACCAATTTCTGCCTGGTCTCAAAATCCAGCCCGGAAGTCACCTCGTCATAGAAAGTCAGCTCTGCCTCCTGCATCATGACCATAATAATGGTAAAGCGCTGCTTCTGCCCTCCGGAAAGCCTGGAATATTTCTTCCTCAGGCAATCCTCAAACTCAAAAAAATCGATCAATTCCTGAAGTTTTCTGTTCCCGGCGATCTTTGTCCCCAGGATTGCCTCCATAATATATTTTACCGGCATGGCATCCGTATATTCGTTAAACTGCATGTGAACCGCCATTTCATCCGGCTCCAGCTCTGTCCTGATCCTCCCCTCATAGGGCACCAGTCCAAGCATGCTCTTAATCAAGGTGCTCTTCCCTGCGCCGTTGGACCCGATAACCCCTACCCGATCCCCTTTCTCAATAACCACGGGCCTTTGTATGGAAAGGGCCGTATCCGCACCGTAACGCACCGTTAAATTCTCAATCTCCAACAACATGATCCTCTGCTCCTTATTTCGCCGTTCACCGCCGGCGGCCTCTACTGACTCCCCTCTGCGGTTACAGACATTATAGCAAACGGATATGAATTTCCTGTGAAGAGAAGTTGTCTATTGCATGTAGATATCTTTCACAGAAGGAGAATACTCACCACTCTGTCTTCCCCATTGGCAACCCGGAGAGAAAAGCCAAGCTTTTTCGCATAATATGAGGCAATATACAGTCCCAGCCCATGACTGCCGCTTACGGATTTATCCCCGTTATGACTGCCTCGGACAAAAGGCTCGAAGATATGGGACTCAATCTCTTCCGGAATTTCCGCGCCGTAATTCTCAATGCTGACGCAGCTCCCTTCCGGCCTCCGATCGAGCCGAATCCGCACAAGCCCGCCCTCCGGCGTATACTTTACCGCATTTGACAGCAGATTGTCCAAAATCTGCACCAGCATGGCCTCATCCGTCTCCGCCAGGATGCCTTCCTCCCCCTCATATTCCATCCTCAGTTCTTTGTCCGCCGCTGCCACCTGACAGGCCTCCAGCCTCTCCCTCAGCACTCTCCCCACGTCTGTCCTCCTAAGCGTCATGCTCCGCGCGCACTGATTCAAATAGAGGATATCTTCCGTCATCTTTCTCATGGACAGAAGCTGTTCCTTGACTTTCGGCAGATATACCTTCGTCTCCCTGTATCTGCCTACCTCGTTTATCATCCCTTCCACCAACAGCAGGGCAGCAGCCACAGGCGTTTTCAGCTGATGGGCGGATGCTCTTAAGAATACTTCCCTGCTCTGATTCTCCTCGGCCAGTTCCCGATTCTTTTCTTCCAGATTCCGGTAATTCTCCCTGATCTGCCCGTACAGTTCTTCCAGGGTGTCCGCCAGTTCCTCTACTTCGTCCCTTGGCCCCTGTGTCCCGGGGCCAGACCCGCTCTTCACGCCCGCCGGACTGCCCCCGTCGGGCCGCTCTTCCCGGCCATTGTCCTCTCCCAGCGCCCTCCACTCCCCGGAAACCTTCATCTCCTGGGTATGCCTTACCAACTTTACGATAGGCGTCACGATTCCCGAGGAATACGCTCTGGAAAAAAGCAGCACCGCCAGGAGAATCACCGCTCCGAGCATGGGCAGGCTCTGCAGCACTACAGGGCGGATCTCGTCCATCTCCGGGGCAACGACGGGCAAAAAGGATAAAATCACACGTTCCGCATCGCTCTCCGCGGCGATATAATTGACATATCGATTTACGGAATCTTCTATGCTGCTCTCCAACACGATAAAGCCGTCAGAATAAGTGTGAATTTTCGTAGATTCGTTAAAGAATTCTCCATCCATGTCTTTGAGATAAAGCCACTTCAGGCTCGCCGGCTTATTTCCGGAAAACATCTCCTGCCAAACATCAGACAATCCTTCCAGCTCCGCAAGCATCCCGTCAAAGTTCCGGTCCGTCTCCCCTTCCGACTCCAGGAAAGACCTGCGAAAGCTGCACAGAACCTGCCGGAGCCGGATATCCTGCAGGGTAATTTCTGCCGAATAGGTCTTTCCGGTTATCCGCAGGGTATTCCCCTCCTTCGGAATCTCAAGGGACATACAGGCCGTGGAATTTCTTACCCGCACTCCCTCGTACGAGCCATTCTTCACATAGGCCCTGTGCTGCCTGCAGACAGACTGCAGATTCTGCTCCATCACATAATCAACATAGAGGGACGGCAGCATCAGCGTAAAATACCCTACAAGAAACAAAAGCATGACCCCTGCCAGAATCATGCTGTACCACAAATTCTTTCTGCCCAGCCGCATATCCTGCTCTCCTCTTCCGATTCAGCGTGTCGGAATATCCGTCCGAAAGACCGCTCAGCCTTCCTCTCCTCCGCAGTATTGATACCCTACCCCAACCACAGTCCTGATACAGGAAACAGGCAGCTTTTTCCGGAGATTCTTCACATGAGCATCAATAATTCTGTCATTGCCGATGTAATCCTCGTTAAATATGCTCAGAATCAGCTGTTCCCTGGTAAATACTCTTCCCGGTTCCCTGTATAAGGTCTGCAGGAGCAGGTATTCGCTCAGCGTAAGCGGCAGTTTCTCCCCCTGATAGAACGCGCAGTACGCCTCCTCCCGCAGCACAAGGCCCTTCTCCATCTCCTTCCCGCAGCTCCCGGCCGTACGCCGCAGAATGCTCTCCATCCTTTTCAGCAGAATGATGGGAGAAACCGGCTTGATGACATAATCATCCGCATAAAAATTAAACGCTCTCACCTGCGTCTGCTCGTCCTCCAGGGCAGTCAGCATGATCACCGCTGTCTTCTTCCCGTTTTCCCGGATATAGTTCAGCACTCCAAACCCGTCTCCCCCGGGCACGCAGATATCCAGCACTGCCAGGTCATACTCTCTTTCCCGCAAAAGCGCAATCGCCTCATCTCCCCGCCCTGCTGCCGTCACCTGGTAGCCGGATATGAGCATATATTCCGACAATACTTCCCGAATCGTCGGTTCATCTTCCAAAAACAAAACCCTATAGGACATCTCCTTCATTTAACCGCCTCCTGACCGCCCTCCCCGAAAGGCAAACTCTATCTGTCCATCGTCGTCACAATATCCAGATTGCGTTCAAAGGTATTGGAAGAAAAAACGGCCGGAGCCTCCCCGTTCACCAGTATCTGCACTTTATTCACATTACTCAGCTCAACCAGGGAATTGACCATGGCAAAAACCGACACATCTGTCGAAACATTATTTACCACACTCAGGAAATTCTCATCCAGATTCACATAGCAGATACCGTCCTTTGTGGTGACATTGATCACCTTCGTATTGGGATTGACTGACGGATACAGTCCCTCCACTCTGCCGCTGGGCCCGGCGATCAGCTCCTCCACCACAAAACGGTCCAGCGGCGTATTGGTGGAATAATGCTTCTCCCTGTCCGCCGCGATCAGATACGCCCCGCTTTCATCCGCAAAATACAGCCTCACCCTTGCGAGCTCATAGGTGTTGATTTCGTTTCCGTCATTGTCAATGAACTGCTCCGCGTTCATCAGCCCCACTGCCCTCTCCTTGCTGTCGTACAACGGTTTTCCCTCCACGGTTATCATGACAAAATTGACCTCGGGCAGCTGAGTCAGCGTGCGCACAGCAGCCGCCCGCACCAGCACCTCCGTAATCGCCGGAAGCTCTTTGTACGCCGCGTCAACATCGATCGTCAGCGTCTCTTTCTCCAATTTTACATCCAGTACCCGAAACCCCATGGAAAAGGGCGCCTTGTACTCCAGCTTCTCCGGATTCCTGGAAAGACATTCCACCAGTTCCCGCAGCCGTTCCTCCGCCGAATCAGCTTTCATCCCGTGAGGATGCATCTCTACCTTTGTCTCGGAATTACTGACATAGTAGACCTGGTATATTTCTCCTGTCTCCTCTTCCTCCTGTCCGCAGGCCGTAAGCGACCATAGGAAAGCTGCCGCAAAAATAAACCAAACTAACCGCTTCATCCCAAATCCTCCCGTTCCGGATCCGCCCTCTAAGAAACCAGACCTGCCCCGCTGCCCGCCTTGCTGCTCAGGGGAATTTTAACCGTAAAGCTGGATCCCTCTCCCTCTACACTGGTCACCGTAATCGCCCCTCTGTGCATTAAAACCGCTCCTCTGGTGATGGCGAGCCCGAGACCCGTGCCTCCGATTTCTCTGGAATGAGACTTATCCACCCGGTAAAATCTTTCATAAATATGCGCAAGTGCATCCTCCGGTATGCCTAAACCGGAATCACTGACCCTGAAGGTAAAAAACTGGTGATCCGCATCCAGTTCCACCTTCACCCAACCATGCTCCCGGTTATATTTTATGGCATTTTCCACCAGATTCGTCATGATCAGCGTCAGTTTTACCTCGTCCACTTCCGCCACCACGGGACGCATGCTCTCAAACACGACTTCCACATCTTTCTTCCTGGCAAGAGGGCGGAGCCGCTTCAGAATAAGCTCTGCCAGATCATTGATATTCAGGGAGACGATGTTCAGCTCCTGGGCCTTTTTATCCATCTTCACCAGGGCAAGCAGATCGGTTATGATCTGATTCTCCCTGTCTATCTCCGACACAATATCCTCCAGAAACTCCCGATACAGCTCTGCAGGAGCTTCCCGCTGCGCCAAAAGGGAATCCGCAAGCACCTTGATGGCCGCCATGGGCGTCTTCAGCTCATGAGATACGTTCTCCACAAACTCCTGTCTGGAATTGTCCAGCAGCCTCATCCTGGTCAAAAGCTGATTGAAGGCTTCCACAATATGAGCCGTCTCCGCATAATCCGGCACGGATATGCTCTCGTCCGTGTAACCGGCCTTCACTTCGCTGATGGCCTTGGTCACCCGGTTGAAGGGACGGGTCAGTACAACTGACAAGATCACTGCCATAGCCAAAATGACCACCAACACCAGATTCTGCAGAATAACCGACTTTCTGTTTAAAATATCCAGCATTGCCACGATTGCGTCATTGGAAATGCTGGTAAGCATGACCCCCACAATCTCTCCGTTATTGACACTTGTGTCAATTATGGGCGTAGTCATCTCTATGTAGCCGTGATCGCTGTCATAATTGGACATATCCGTCCCCTGGAAGCATTTGATCACTTCCTCCGAGATAATGGTTTTGCCCTCGCTGATGTCATAGGTATCCCTCACCACCTTCAGGCTGGAATCAATGATCATGACCCGTCCCTCGTAAAGATTGGAAATCATCTCCAGCTCTGCGTTGATTACATCCTTGGATACGCTGCTGCTGTAGCCTTCCGGCTTTGTATTAAAATAATTGTTGCTGATCAGGTGATTTCCTACGATCAATAACTGATTCCGAACGGTAGAAATCCGATTCTGGACAGACTGTTCCTCATAGTTATCCAGGATTCCGCACCGCACAATCACACTGGGCAGAAGTCCTGCTGCCAATACAATGATAAAGATGCGCGCCTGCAGGCTGCGCAGAGAAAGGAGGCGTCTAAGCTCTCCGCCTATTTTATCAATCATCTTCAATACCCCGGATAATCCGCCGCAGAACGCCTATACCTCCCGCGGGATTCGCTGATTTACGCGCTTCGAAAGTAGTAACCCACTCCCCATTTCGTATGTACATAACGCGGTTCGCTGGGATTCAGTTCCACCTTCTCCCGCAATCTTCTGATATGCACATCCACCGTACGTACGTCTCCCGGATAGTCTTCTCCCCACACCAGCCGCAAAAGGCTCTCCCTGCTGTACACTTTGTCCGGATTAAGCATCAGCAGCTCCAGCAATTCAAATTCCTTGGCTGTAAGCCCGATTTCCCGCCCGGCAATAAAAGCTCTGCGTCCCTCCCGGTCCAGACGCACATCTCCTCTCTCCACCATCTTTTCCGCAGTCTGCTCTCCCAGGATACGCTTCGGTTCCGTCCGACGCATGATGGCCTTGATCCGCGCCTTTACCTCCAGTATATTAAAAGGTTTCGTGATATAGTCGTCCGCACCGTATTCCAGGCCCAAAATCTTGTCCATATCCTCGCCCTTTGCCGTAAGCATGATGATCGGGACACTGGAAAATTCCCGAATCAGCTGGCATACCTCAAAACCGGTAAACTTCGGCAGCATCACATCCAGAAGAATAATGTCATACTGATTGGAACGGGCATATTCCAGGGCTTCCTCCCCGTCGTAAGCACAGTCCACCTCCATCCCCTCCTGTTCCAGGCTGAAACGGATTCCCTTCACAATCAGCTTCTCGTCATCCACTACCAAAGCTCTTTTCCGCGCCATACTAAACCTCCGACAATTCTTTATTTCACCGTTATTTTATCCCGAATCTTCTCATAGGCGGCATTTTTGATCCCCGGAACCTTCATGATATCCTCACAGCTCTCAAACCGTCCGTTGGCCTCCCGATAAGCGATAATATCCCCTGCCCGGCTCTCTCCGATTCCCGGCAGAGTGCAGAGGGCAGCTTTATCCGCGGTATTGATATTCACAATCCCCGCCTCCGCTTCCGCTTTCTCGGCTCCGGCCTCCCGGTCCTCTTCCTCCGTGGGAAAATACAACATCTGCCCGTCCGTCACCCAGTCCGCCAGATTTACCGCCTCCCGGGCCGCCCCTTCTCCAAATCCTCCTGCCGCCGCGAGAGCGTCCGCAGCCCGACTGCCCGAAGGCACCTCCACCACCCCCGGATTTCTTACCGCGCCGCAGACATAGACGCAGATCTCTCCTGACGGCAGTATCCCCGAAGACTCCTCCACCGGGGCTTCCGTGCTCTCCGCCGAAGATTCCCGCGCGCTGCCGATGATCAGGGTTTCACTCTTCTCTCCGCAGCCGCAGCAGAGAATGCCTGCCGCCGCCAAACACAATACCGTCAACACTGTTCTTTTTTTCATCATAGTTCCTTTCCCCCTTCCTGTCGGGATGTATCCCGGGAAGAGTCAAAAAGGGATTGCCTCTCTATGCTGATTCTTTCATTGTATCGGAATTGTATTCTTTTTACAAGTGCCTTTTGAAAATAAAACTATTTCCACTTAAAAATAATAATTCCCGCCACGGCCACCGCCATCCCCACAGCCTTCCTCCATTCCCAGGGCTGTCTCTCTACTCCGAACCATCCCAGAAGCTCGATGACATAAGCCACAGCCAGCTGCGCCACCACAATCAGCATCACCGCCTTGGCCGGGCCCAGCAAATCCATACTCCTGATAACGGTATATGTGATAAAAGCGCCTATTGCCCCTCCCAGCAGCATATATTTCGGCTGTACCGTAAATACGTTCATCAGATTACTTCTGTCCGCACATACCCATGCGCCGAGGCAGACCATAAGCGCCGTCAGCTGCACAAACGCGCTGGCGGCCCAGATGCTGGAGGACTTCGTCACCTGGGTATTAAACACCCCCTGCACACTCATCAGCGCACCCGAAATCAACGCAATAAAAATTCCAATCATGAGATACACCTTCCTTCCTGTACTTCATCCTAAAGTGTATCCCCTGATTGGAAAAATATGCGCCCTGTCTGAACCGTTACGAAATATTGTCCGCCAGCTCCTGCAGCAGCGCGGTCACGTCCGCACCGTTCCAGACCTTGGAAAACAGGCCCTCCAGCTGCATCCAGAAATTCCCCGTCTCCATCATCTTCGGCAGCGGCACACTGCCCGCATATTCCGCCTTGAAGACCTGCAGAATGCTGTCCCCGCCGTCCGCATTCAGATTCGCGGCAGCCTTCCCCGTCCTCTCGTAAAGGGCGGGCGCGCATTCGTTTACCAGATAAGCGGCAAAACGATTGGCCAGCTCGCTGTGTTCGGAATATCCGTTCACCGCCACCACATTGGTGACGGACATCCCCCGGCTCTTCAGTTCCTCGCTGACCCAGGGCAGCGGGGCGGCGCCGCAGTCAAATCCGAGAATACCCTCTTCCCTGGCCTCCGCCAGCCGCCTGGCCACATCCGTGGTAGCAATCGTAAAAACAAATTTTCCCTGGCAAAAATCGTCCAGAAGGGAATCGTAATCTACCGTATCCGACTCAATGAAGAAAAACTGATTCAGTTCTTTGTACACTTCCAGACACTGAATCGTCTCCTGATTGTTGATATTAATCAAAGCCGGGTCATCCCCGCAGTCCCCTCCCACGGTCAGATAATTGCCCACCAGCCAGTAATTATAGAAAATATCGGACACATCCCATTTCATGACCCCTTCCACGCCCGGCGGCACATCAAAGGTATCGGCAATATTGAGAATATCCGCTATTGTAGACGGAATCGCCCCTGCAAAGTACTGCTCTGTCAGGGCCGACAGCCGGCTTTCATCCACGGGAATTCCGTCCGCATTATCCGGACTCTCCTCCCCCTCCCCGGCGTTCAGAAGCTCCTTCATGGCAATCTGAGAAGCCCATTCCGCAAGATAAGTCTCATTGTAAATAAGCGCGCTTGTCTCAAAGAAAAAAGGATATCCCACCTTCCTGCCCTTGTAGGATACGGCCGAAAGCGCCGCAGGCGGAAAATTCTCCTCACTGCAGACCCCCTCCGCATCCTGAATCGGAGCTGCAAGCCCGGCCAGATAAGCCTTCTCCAGAGAAGCATGACTGAGAATATAGGCGTCCGGCGCCTGCTCGGAATGAATGGACGCCTGATTCAGCGTCTCCAGATATTCACTGTCCGAAGTCAGCACCGGAATCACCCTTACATCCTCTCTCTCCCCGAAAGAGACCGCAGCGCTGTTCAGAAAATTCGTTAAATTCTCATCGGAATACCAAAAATAAATTGTCTCTTTCCCTGCGGACCAGGGCAGCCGTCTTCCGCCTTCCGTCATATTTCCGGCTTCCAGCGTGCTTCCGTACAGGACAGCCGCCGTCGCCGCCGCCACAACCGCTGCAGCAGCCAGTCTCCTTTTCCAATACATAAAACACTCCTCCGCCGTTTTACGGCTTCTTACCTCTCCTCGTCCGGCTCAATACAGCTCTCCAGAATGTCCGCCATCTCGTCAATATTGGCCCTGGAAACAATCAGGGGCGGCAGGAAACGGATGACATTTTCCCCTGCATTAATCAGAATCAGGCCTTCCTCCAGGGCCCGGTCGATGATATCCTTCACCGGACGGTCAAACACCAGTCCCTGCATCAGTCCCACTCCCCTGCGCTCCAGGATGCAGTCATATTTTTCCTTTAAGGCATCCAGACAGTTCTCCAGATAAGGAGCCACTTCTCCCACATGCTCTATGATATGATTTTCCTGGAACAAATCCAAAACTTTCTCCACAGCCGTGCAGACAAAGGGATTGCCCCCATAGGTGGTCCCATGGTCCCCTGCCTCCAGGGATGCCGCTGCCACCTTTTCCGTCATCAGAAATGCGCCCACGGGAACGCCGCAGCCCAGGGCCTTGGCCGTAGTCAGAATATCCGGCTTCACTCCGTACCGCTGCCAGGCGTACAGATGCCCGGTCCGGCCCATGCCGCACTGAATCTCGTCCAGAATCAGAAGGATATCCCGCTCCTGGCAGATTCTCCTCACTTCCTTTAAGAAATCTTCCTCTGCAGGAATGATGCCGCCCTCTCCCTGAACCGGCTCCAAAAGGACTGCGCAGGTTTTCTCCGTTATCTGCTTCTTTACGCTTTCAATATCGTTCAAATCGGCAAAGCGTATATTTCCAATCATTGGTTCGAATGGTTCCCGGTATTTCGGATTGCCGGTTACGGACAAAGCGCCGAAGGTTCTTCCGTGGAAGGAATGGTTCATGGCAATGATCTCATGGTCCGCCGAGCCGTCCCTGCGATACGCATATTTCCGGGCCGCCTTTAAGGCTCCCTCAATGGCCTCTGCCCCGGAATTGGTGAAAAACACCCTGTCCATCCCGGATGCGGCAGTCAGCTTTTTCGCCGCCCTGACTGCGGGAACATTGTAATAATAATTGGATGTGTGGAGCAGTTTGTCAATCTGCCCCTTCAGCGCCCTGTTGTATTCCTGATTATTATACCCAAGGGCGAATACGCCTATCCCGGAAGCAAAGTCAAGATACTTGATGCCGTCCGTATCGTACAGATAGACGCCTTCCCCCCTGTCCAGAACCACCTGATAACGGTTGTACGTGTGAAGAAGCGTCTCTTCCGCTTCCTGAATATATTCCTGCATGTTCATCTCCATACCTCCCTGTCTGTTTCCCGGGCATTTCTCCTACAGGCCCGGCATAAACGCGCCTTCTATGACCCGGCGCGCAGCTGATGTTTACTGTCCGGCCCTCACTGGTCCGCTTCCCCGTCGTCCACAATGGCCGTTCCGATGCCCTGGTTGGTGAAAATCTCCAGAAGCAGGCAGTGGGGTATACGGCCGTCCAGGATGTGCACCCTGTTCACGCCGTTTCGCACCGCGGAAGTGCAGTTGTTCAGCTTGGGCAGCATGCCTCCGCCGATATACCCGCCGGAAACCAGTTCCTCCGCCTGGGACGCGGTGATGCGGGAGATAAAGCCCTTTTTCTCCTTGAAATCCTTGTATATGCCCTCGATATCCGTCAGGAATGCCAGCTTCTCCGCCTTCACCGCCCGGGCAATGGCGCAGGCCGCATCGTCCGCATTGATATTATAGGTCTGAAAACCGGCGTCCAACCCGATGGGGGCTACGATAGGCAGAAAATCTTTTTCCAGCAAATCGTACAGAACCTTGGGATTCACTTCGGTGATCTCCCCCACATAGCCGATATCCTGGCCGTCTGCGTATTTCTTTTCCACCTGAAGCAGGCCGCCGTCCTTGCCGCTGACTCCCACGGCTTTCACGCCAAGCTCCTGCACCATGGTCACCAGGTCCTTGTTCACCTTATTCAGCACCATCTCGGCGATCTCCATGGTCTCGTCGTCCGTAACCCGCAGGCCGTTCACAAAGGTGGATTCCTTGCCCACCTTTCCCACCCAGCGGCTGATTTCCTTTCCGCCGCCGTGGACGATGATGGGCTTAAAGCCCACCAGTTTCAGAAGAGTCACGTCCTTGATGACATTTTTCTGCAGTTCCTCGTTGCTCATGGCGCTGCCGCCGTATTTTACCACGATAATCTTGCGGTTAAAACGCTGGATATAGGGGAGGGCTTCTATGAGGACCTCCGCTTTCTGAAGTACCTTTTCCATAGTCTCTGGTTTCCTTTCTTCCGTCCCGGTTTCGGCTGCAATGGTTTCCGCTCAGCTTCTGTAGTCCGCGTTAATCTTCACATAATCATAGCTCAAATCGCAGCCCCAGGCAGCGGCGGTCTGCTCTCCCATGTGCATGTCCACCAGGACAGTCACTTCCGGGTCAGAGAGAATCTTTGTGGCTTCCTCCTCACTGTAATCGCAGGCCACACCGTTTCCGTAGATGTGGATGCTGCCGCTGGCGCTCTGGAACCAGAGATCCACGTTTTCCGGGTCAAACTGTGCCCCGGAGTAGCCAAGTGCGCAGAGAATCCTGCCCCAGTTGGCGTCATGGCCGAAGATGGCCGCCTTGGTCAGGGAGGAGCAGACCACGGATTTGGCCAGTGTCCTGGCGTCCTCTTTGGAGGCTGCCCCCACCACCTTTGTCTCGAAGAGAGCCGTGGCCCCCTCCCCGTCCCCTGCCATTTTCCGGGCCAGATAAGTGGTGACAAAGTGCAGGGCTTCGCAGAAGGTATCGTAGTCCGCACCCTCCTCCAGAATGGCCTCATTGTCCGCCTGTCCGTTGGCCAGAATCAGCAGCGTGTCATTGGTACTGGTATCCCCGTCCACGGAAATCATATTGAAGGAATCCACCACATCCGCGCTGACGGCCTTCTGCAGCATCTGTTTGGAAATCTGCAGATCCGTGGTCAGAAAGGCAAGCATGGTGCACATGTTGGGATGAATCATGCCTGAGCCCTTGCACATGCCCCCCAAAGTAACGGTTTTTCCGCTGATTTCAAAAGTCACTGCAATCTCTTTCTCCACGGTATCCGTAGTCATGATGGCTTTGGCAGCATCCGTTCCCCCTTCCAGGGTATGGGACTTTGCGGCAGCCAGCTTCCGGATGCCTTCCGTAATCCTGTCCACGGGAATCTGTCTCCCGATGACGCCGGTGGAAGCCACCAGAACAGACTCCGCCGGAATGCCCAGCAGCTCTGCCGCGCACCTGCACTCCGCCTCGCAGCAGTCCAGTCCTTCCTTTCCCGTGCAGGCGTTGGCAATGCCGGAGTTGGCCACCACGGCCTGAACATAGGGGGACTCCCTCACGATTCTCTGGTCCCAGAGCACGGGCGCTGCTTTCACCACATTTGTGGTAAAGGTCCCTGCCGCCACACAGGGAGTCTCGCTGTAAATCAGGGCCATGTCCTTCCGGTCCCGGTATTTTACGGCAGCCTCGATGCCTGCTGCCTGAAAACCTTTTGCCGCGGTTACACCGCCTTGTACCTGTTTCATAATTGCCCTCTTTCTGTCATATTTGTAGGTGTCTTTCCATTTTCATAGAAGCGTCTGTTTTCTGTTTTTTCGTGGAACATACTTCGGATATCCTGCATCCCATCTTTCTTCGAAGTACAAATGCTGCCATGCCTGGCGCTGTCATCATCCGCCATCTTTATGCTATGTACGGCAGAAGCTGCGGAAACTGCCTGCCGTTTTCCCGCACATACGCTCTCTTAAAAGCGGCAAACTGCGATTCTCTCCGCAGCAATGCCTTCAGCTTTCTCATGATGATCCCGGACTCCGGATTCTTCTTCATTTCTTCCAGATTATCATACAGAATATTCATTTCTTCATTTAACTTCCGGAAACGAAAATCCCTTTTATAATCCCGCATTGCCGTATTCTTCAGATTGAAGATCTCCTCAACCAGCATTGCTGTCAAAACAGCTGTGGAGTCTTCCGCGTTTTTTGCTCCCACAATGACTTTGTTTTCCTGAAGCCTGAAAGAAATCACTTCTTCCGGGTCCTGATTACAGCAATCCAGGACTCCCTCATCATATTTTCGCTGATTCTTCACCTTATTGCAATGCCCGCAGGCCCAGAACAGATTATTCCAGTCAAATACTCTCTCCGGATAAGTTCTGTTTTTATGGGGCAGCAAATGCTCCACCTCCGGATCCTGAAGCTCTCTCAGTTCGCAGATATAACATTTATCGTGGAAATCTTCCTTTAACCGCTGAAGCACATCTGCCTCGGAATAGCTGCCCCCGGAAGGGTTCCTGCTCTCCGTCTCCAGAGATGCAGGCGCCGGAAAGGAACGTTGGATCTTTACCATCAGATATCCTCCCTGCTTTCCAGTTCCAATTTCAGTCTCTGATATTCCGTTGTTATATTCAGGGCCAGATAGTCCGGTATTTCGTTTAAAAACATCTCCAATCCTGCTATTTCCTCAAAATCATCGTCTGTCAGAACCTGCTTTCTGACCAACGTTTTGAATCTTTCAAATTTCTCCTCCAGGATTTTTGACATTTCACTGGAACGGAAATATCCCTCCACAATCCCGCCATAGGGAATATCTGCCAACCCCTTCTCCACCAGCGTATGATTCTCCAGGTCATAGATTACCGTCTCCGGTATGCTGTTTAGGATAAAAGGCGAATGAGTGGAAACAATAAACTGGATATTGGGAAATATCGTTGTCAGCAGCTCCAGGACGGATTTCTGCAGTTCTATGTGCAGATGCGTCTCGATTTCGTCCACCAGTACAATCCCCGGGATATTGAAATCAAAGGACCGGTTCGTTTTCTTTTCCATCCTGACGATCAAATCCAGTACGATATCCAGTACGGCGGCAAATCCGCTTGACAGTGTGTTAAAATCAAATGGCTCCCTGCCCTTTTCTCTGATCCGGAAGGAAAAACCTTCTTCCTCGAAAATCAACTCCAGGGAATTGTCGCCGAATATCTTCCGCAGCAAATTTGTAAAACTATCGAACCATTGTTTAATAGCATCCGCCTTATCGTTCTTTCCGTTATTTCTGGCCAATGCTTCCGTTACTTTAAGATCTGCCAGATACTTTACAAATACCTGCCTGGGCGTTTCCGTTATGGAGTACTTGTCCTGCAGCTCAACCTTTTCAATATGATTTGATACATCCGCCTGAAAAATTCGTTCCGCTTTGTAATAAGCCAGAATAAATTCTCCCTTTTGATAAGAATACCTTACTGCTTCTGCCGGTTTGCTAAATTCCAAGGATATCCCCGCTGCTAAGGTATCAGCCAGTTGCTTTTTCAGATTTTCTATATATTTTTCCAGTTCTTCGGCCTGACAGCTCTTTTCTTCCATCTTTTGCAATATATGCAGCTGATGCTCATAACTTAAAATGTTTCGCTCTTCAAGCTTCTGTCTATTGGAAACCGCCTCCTCCAAATTCCGCCCTAAAGCCTCCAGAACACTGGTCTTCCCGCTGCCGTTCTTTCCGGTCAAAATCAAATGCTTCATTTTATCATTGGAAAGAGGGATTCTGATATCCTTCAAATGCCTGACATGCTCTATCTTCAGTTCTGAAATAAAAATCCTGTCCATAGGCGTCTCCCCTTTCACCAAATTCATGTTGATGAGTCTCTTTTTCTTCCCCTGTTAATGCCTTTCTTCACGCAACTCACAACAAAACTCTGGGAAAGCATCTCTCCCTCTTCCCCATTAATGCCTTTCCTCACACTGCTGACGACATAAATCTGAAGAAAGCACCTCTCCCTCTTCCCCTGTTAATGCCTTTCCTCACACCGCTCACGACATAAATCTGAGGAAAGCACCTGGCGCACCTCTCCCGAATCCAGGTCCCGGGCAGAGAGCTTCCCCTGGCAGGACAAATCCTCCCCGTAGGACAGCTCCCAGTGGATGGTATGGGAAATCTTATCGATAATGGGGATTTTTTCCGTTCCCGTATACACAAGCTCCCGGTCCGCATCCTGTGTGACATAAAGCTGTAATTCTTCCTTTATTCCCGATACATCCAGTTTATAGATAAATCCGGACGAGAGGGACTGCAGGGGCGGCACATGTGCAAATGCTTCCACATTGTGCCGCAGGTGCGCTTCCCTGAAAGGACAGCCTAACCTGTCCGGCTCCTGAATTTCCCATTCGTCGTAGTCAATATTATAATTGCAGGATAACAGTTCCATACGCCGGGAGAGCAGGATTTTCCGAAAATAGTCCCGAACCTCCCTGTGCCTGTCAATGATGAATAAAGATGAAATACCAATCCACGGGGACATAAATACCTGGCCTGTCACTTCCGCCGAAAGATACCTGGTTTCGATATCCTTCGGTGATGAAAAATACATACTATCAGGAATCCGAATCCCGCATTCACACATATGTTTTCTCCTTTCAGCATCCTGTATGCGCTTACCGGTTAAATGCCGTTATGTTCGCCTCGTTCAGTGTAAAATCATAATAATTCAGGTCTTCCCGCCTGGTCCATCCGATGCAGTTCCAGAAAGCGTTTCCGATGTCATTTGCGGTAAAGGCGATCAGGCTGACCTTGTTCACCTGCTCCTCCTTCAATGCGTTCATGCAGTGAACCACCATAGCCTTGCCGATGCCCTGCCTGCGCCAGTCCTCCCGGACGCACACATGGTACAGGCAGCCCCGCCTGCCGTCATGGCCGCAGAGGATGCCGCCCACAATGACGCCCTCCCCGTCCACAGCCACCACGCTAGTGGTTGGATTTCGTCTGAGAAAGCGTTCCACTCCCTCCCGGGAGTCGTCTATGCTGCGCATGCCGAAACCCCGGATGGTTTTCCACAGGGCATAGAGTCCCTGATAATCTTCTATTGTCATGGTCTTGACTGTAAACGTTTTATCGTTCATCATTTCACCCGTTTCCCTGCTTTGTGTGATTAGGAAAAACTGTAAGCTTTACCAGTATACACCGTTTGCCCGGAAAGAACAATATTTTTTTCGGTACAATCTCCCTATCTTCCCATCCAATGGCCTCCCGCACCAACTGCCAGGCGATACTGCCCTCCCGCAGCTTGTCCAGGGCGTCCTCATATTTCACCCAGGCCGCGGAGTCCACCTCCCCGGACAGCCGAAAATCCGCCTTTTTCACCGTGGCCTTGTAGCCCAGCATGAGCATTTCCTTTTGAGGATAGGGAAAACTGCGGATGTATTCCAATTTCACCACTTCTTGTCCGATTCCGGACTGCCCGGTACTTTTTCCTGCAGACTGTCTTAAAGCCTATTTTCCCATTTCCCTGCAGTACCGATTCAGCATAAGCTCAATATAATCCTCTCTGCCAAACAGTCCTCGGTCGGCCCTGTCCCCCTGGGCCTTCACAATCTCACAAAGGGGAACCGTCAGGCGGGTATGCTGCGCTGCGCTTCTGCTCTCCTCATAGTTTTCAAGCACTGCCCCGGCGCCGTCCCGTTTCAGATTGCCCAGGCACCAATGAGGCGCAGGGGTGGAAATATTCGGATATACGTTAAAATCCTTATCTATGTAAAAAACCGGACTTTGGCTTACATAGCTTGCTGTGGAGGAATCCGCGATCAGCTCTTCGTAAAGTGCCTGCTCTGTCCTCCCGAATACATCCGTGAGGTTTTCTTTTCCGAAATGCCTTAAGGTATGCGCTTCCAAAAAGGGCGGAATTTTCTCCAAATCCTCCTGTGTAATCCATGCGTCATACCATTTTTCATTTTCCCCGTCACAGGAGCCCTGATGGAGGAAGCAGGAAAACGCCCCTCCGAAGGCCCTGCAGCGCGCCTCCAGCTCCCGCTCTCTGATCAGATTTTCAATATGTCCCAATTCCCCTATATTGTTCCGGTTCACAAAAACCTGGATGCGGGGAGAGATTTTATTCTCAATCAGGATATCCATGGCTTCCAGGATCTCCTGGTATGCGCCCTTCCTGCCCACATAAAAATCAGTGGTTTCCGCAGAGCCGAACAAAGTCAGCTGAACTGCTTTCAGTCCCAGGATAGCACAGCACCCCCTTTTTCAAATATGCTCTACGGAAAACTGGGCACCAGCTCCAGTCCTTCGCTCTCCTTCAGCCCGAACAGCAAGTTCATATTCTGCACAGCCTGTCCTGCGGCGCCCTTCACCAGATTGTCCAATACCCCCATCAGAATGACGCGGCCTGTTCTCTCGTCAATAACGAAATTGATATCCACATAATTGCTGCCCTCCACCCACTTGGTCTCCGGACACAGATTTCTTTCCAGAACCCGGACAAACTTCTCTCCGGCATAGTATTTGTCATAGGCGGCGCGAATGTCTTCCCAGGAGGGCAGCTCGCCGTCATCTCTCCTCTTCAGCTTCGCATATTCCGTCACCAGAATTCCCCTGTTCATGGGCACCAGATGGGGTGTAAAATTGATCATAACTTTACAGTTTCCCGCACATCCCAGCTGCTCCTCAATCTCCGGGGTATGCCTGTGGCCCGCCACGCCGTAGGCCTTGATATTCTCATTCACTTCGCAGAATAGATTTGGCACCTTTGCCCCCCGCCCTGCCCCGGAGGTTCCGGACTTGGCGTCGATGATCAGGGTATTCACGTCAATCAGCCCCTCCTTCACCAGAGGATAGACAGTCAGAATGGAACAGGTGGTATAGCAGCCCGGATTTGCCACCAGTCTGGTGGACAGGGTTATCTGATCCCGGTTCACCTCGCACAGTCCGTATACCGCCTCCGGTATAAACTGAGGGGATTTGTGCTGAATCCCGTACCATTGTTCATATACCTTTACATCTTTTATCCGGTAATCCGCTGACAAATCAACGATTTTTACTTTAGACAGAATCTCCTCCGTCAGAATGCCCGCCAGGAAGCCCTGGGGCGTAGCCGTGAAAATGACGTCCACCTGCTGCGCCAGTTCCTCCAGATTGTCGTCCCTGCACACATCCTCCACAATGCGGAACATGTTCTGATATACCTCATGGTATTTTTTATCTATATAGCTGCGGGAGCCGTACCAGACAATCTCCGCCTCCCTGTGGTTTGCCAAAAGTCTGACAAGCTCTCCTCCCGCATATCCTGTCGCCCCGATTATTCCCGCCTTTATCATACCGGTCTCCCTTCCTCTTTGATTACAGACGCGCCTGTCTCCCCGCCGAATCAGTTTATAGACGTATTATACCATATTCTGCATAATTGTCCATATTTAAATTGTTTTTATGCATTTATTATTATTTTATGAATATTTATTCACCTCATGAACCAGATGTTCCATTCACGCCCCGGCTGTCTTCCCCTTTTCGAAGCGGGAACCAGACCTTCCGGAACAGAACCAGCCTCCGATGCATTCCACCATATACAGGAAGATGTAATGACAGTATATCATAAAACAGTCCCCTTTGCACCCGGTTTGTGCGCATCATGCTGCACTGAACGGCAAAGCCCTACAAACTGTACTCTCAGGCGGAACTGAGACATATCAAGACCAAAATCAAAAGGGGCTGTAAAAAATCCATTAACAGAAAAGAACACTTTCAGGAATAAAACCTGGAGGTGTTCTTTTCTTTTTGGTATAATTTATCTG
>CAJUGL010000028.1 GCA_910586515.1 uncultured Acetatifactor sp. | reverse complement strand
AAAACGCATTCTTTTCGCGTTTTGTGTGCATTCTCGTAACAGTTCAGCGCCCTGCCTGAACTGTTACGTTTTTTTCCAGGTTTCCTCTTGACAATTGGTTTTCTCTGGGTTATCATCATAAAAGTTTGAATATCAAATAATTTGAAGATCAAACAACTTGACATTCAAACGATATTACATGGCATTGAAAACCACAATGTAAAAACAAAAAAACCAGGAAAAGGAGAAATCGGAAATGTTTGAGAAGTTAAAGGCAGTTATTGAGGAAAAGCTGAATGCAGAGGGCACGCAGATTACCGAGGCGACGAGTTTCAAGGAGGATCTGGAAGCGGATTCCCTGGATTTATTTGAGCTTGTGATGGCGCTGGAAGATGAATTTGACGTGGAGATTCCCTCCGAGGATCTGGAGAAGCTGCTGACTGTCGGGGACGTGATAGAGTATCTGACGGCAAAAGGCGTGGAAATGTAAGGCCTGTTTACCGGGCTGACAGGAAGAGGTGCGGCATGGAGACAAGAGTAACACGGCTGTTGGAAATAGCGTATCCGGTGATTCAGGGAGGCATGGCGTGGGTGGCGGAATGCCGGCTGGCGGCGGCTGTCTCCGAAGCGGGAGGTTTCGGCATCATCGGCGCAGGAGGAGCTCCGGCGGAGTTTGTCCGGGAGCAGATCCGGAAATGCAGGGAGATGACGGATAAGCCTTTCGGCGTGAATATCATGCTGATGAATCCGGAGGCGGACGGGATTGCCCGGGTGGTGGCGGAAGAGGGCGTTAAGGCAGTGACCACAGGCGCGGGAAATCCCGGCAAGTACATGGCCTCCTGGAAAGAGGCGGGTATTCGGGTGATCCCCGTTGTGGCCAGCGTGGCCATGGCCAGGATGATGGAACGGGCAGGAGCGGATGCCGTTGTGGCAGAGGGAACGGAAGCCGGCGGGCATATCGGTTCCACCACCACCTTTGCTTTGGTGCCGCAGGTGGCGGATGCGGTGAAGATTCCCGTGATAGCGGCAGGCGGCATTGCGGACGGCAGAGGTCTGGCGGCAGCTTTTATGCTGGGCGCGGAGGCCGTGCAGATGGGCACTCGCTTTGTGGCGGCCAGGGAGTCCGTTGTCCATGAGAATTACAAAAAGAAAATTATCGGTGCCAAGGACATTGATTCCGAGGTGACGGGGATGAGCCACGGGCATCCGGTGAGGCAGCTGCGGAACCAGATGACCAGGGAGTATCTGAAGCGGGAAAAGGCGGGAGCCTCCTTCCAGGAGCTGGAGCAGCTTACATTGGGCGCTTTGCGGAAGGCCGTGGTAGAGGGAGATACGGTAAACGGAACCCTGATGGCAGGGCAGATTGCGGGTCTGGTGAACAGTGAGGACAGCTGCGCCGGGATTATCAGGGAGATCGTGGAGCTGGGCAGCAGTTTACTGTCCGGTGAAGGCCTTAAGACAGTGTTGGCAGGAGGTAGGAATGGGTAAGACGGCATTTATTTTTCCGGGACAGGGCGCGCAGTATTGCGGCATGGGGAAGGATTTCTTTGACACCTTCGAGACGGCCAGGAAGGTGTATGAGACGGCCGGTGAGGCTTCCGGACTTGATGTGGCGCAGCTGTGCTTTACGGAAAACGACAGGCTGGACATAACGGAATATACACAGATCGCCATGCTGGCCACAGAAGTGGCGATTCTGAAGGTGCTGGAGGAGAAGGGGCTTAAGGCGGACTGTACCGCGGGACTGAGCCTTGGAGAATACGGGGCGCTGGCTGCTGCGGAAGTCATGGAACTGCCGGAACTGTTCCGTTTGATCCGCTGCAGGGGAATTTATATGCAGGAGGCCTATCCCTCAGGAGGAGCAATGACGGCGGTGCTGGGGCTGGACGCGGAGCGTATCCGGGAGATCTGCCAGGCCACGGAAGGGATTGTCTCCATTGCCAACGACAATTGTCCCGGACAGATCGTCATCACCGGTCAGGCGGAGGCGGTGGAAGCGGCATCGGCCGCGCTTATGGAAGCAGGAGCAAAGCGCTGCATTCCCCTGAACGTAAGCGGGCCTTTCCACTCCGCGCTGCTTGCGGGAGCAGGGGAACGGCTGGCCGGGGAGCTGGAGGATGTCAGGGTCAGTAAACCGAAGATTCCCTATGTGTGCAATGTGGGAGCGTGTTTTGTGACGGAAGTCACATCCGTCAAGGCGCTTCTGGCCAGACAGGTATCCTCCACCGTGAGATGGCGCGAGAGTGTGGAGCTGATGCTGGCGGAGGGTGTGGACACTTTTATCGAAATCGGACCGGGCAAAACGCTGACAGGCTTTCTGAAGAAGATAAGCAGGGAGGCAAAGGCTATAAACATAGGAACGATTGCAGATCTGGAAAAATTGGGTATGGTGAATTAGGTATTGTCCGCAGCGGAAATATTTTGATGGACCGGATAAGGAATAACGCCGGACCGTTAATGCAGGGAGGATATGACAGAAATGAAAGAGTCGTTGGAGAGAGAACCTCAGTGGGGGCAGTCCCAGGGGGAGCTTGCAGGTAAGGTTGCGCTGGTGACCGGAGCCGGGCGGGGAATCGGCCGGGCCATCGCGCTGACGTTGGCCGGACAGGGCGCGCTGGTGTTGGTGAATTACAATGGTTCCAGAGAACGGGCGCTGGAGACCGTGGAAGAAATTGAGCGGGAAGGCGGACAGGCGGAAGCCGTCTGCTGCGACGTGTCCGATTTTGCAGCCTGCGGCAGAATGGCGGAGGAGGCTGTCCGGAAATACGGCCATGTGGACATTTTGGTTAATAACGCGGGAATTACCAGGGACAATCTGATCGTGCGCATGGGGGAGGAGGACTATGACAGGGTATTGGATACGAATCTGAAGGGAGCGTTCAACACCATACGTCATTTGTCCAGATATTTTCTGAAGCAGCGCTGCGGCAAGATTATCAATATCACTTCCGTCTCCGGCGTGGCGGGCAATGCCGGGCAGGCGAATTATTCGGCATCCAAGGCGGGCCTCATCGGCCTGACGAAGAGCGTGGCCAGAGAGCTGGCCGGCAGGGGAATATGTGTCAATGCCGTGGCGCCGGGATTTATCGACACGGAGATGACGGAAGGACTGAGCGACAGGGCCAGAGAAGGAGCTCTCGCCTCCATACCCATGGGCAGAATGGGAAAGGCGGAGGATGTGGCCGGGCTGGTGGCTTTTCTGGCAGGGAAGCGGGCGGATTATATCACGGGTCAGGTGGTCTGCGTAGACGGCGGAATGGCAATGTAAGGACGAAAAGGTGAACGGTGACACGCGACGGGTGAGCAGGGAAAGGAAAAAAGAATGAGGAGAAGAGTGGTTATCACAGGAATGGGCGCCGTGACGCCCATCGGCATAGGGGTGGAGGAATTCTGGGCCGGAATCAGGGCTGAGAAGACAGGTTTCGGACCCATTACAAAGTTTGACGCTTCGGAGTACAAATGCAGGCTGGCAGCGGAGGTTCGGGATTTTCGGCCGGAGGAATATATGGACAAAAAAGCGGCCAGACGTATGGAACTGTTCTGTCAGTATGCCGTGGCGGCTGCAGTGGAGGCCATGGCGGATGCAGGGCTTGACATGGAGAAGGAGGACGCTTACCGGGTGGGCTGCAGCGTGGGCTGCGGCGTGGGAAGTCTGCAGGCCGTGGAGCGGGAATGCGCAAAGCTGGCGGAGAAAGGTCCCTCCAGAATCAGTCCGCTGTTCGTGCCCACAATGATATCCAACATGGCGGCAGGGAATGTGAGCATTGTCTGCGGGCTGAAGGGAAAGAGTCTGAATGTGGCCACGGCCTGTGCCACAGGCACTCATTCCATCGGAGAAGCTTTCCGCTCCGTCCAGTACGGGGAGTTGGACGTATGCGTGGCAGGAGGAACGGAGGGCGCGGTGACGCCTCTTGGCATTGCGGGCTTTTCGGCGCTGACCGCATTGTCGGACAGCACGGATCCGGCCAGGTGCTCTATTCCTTTTGATAAGGACAGAAGCGGATTTGTCATGGGGGAAGGGGCAGGGATCGTGATTCTGGAGGAGCTGGAACATGCCAGGGCGCGTGGGGCCAGAATCTATGCAGAGGTATTGGGTTATGGCTGTTCCTCCGACGCCTATCATATCACTTCTCCCTCCGAGGACGGGGCAGGCGCTGCCAGAGCAATGCTGAATGCCCTGGAAGACGGCGGGGTGAGACCGGAGGAAGTGACCTATATCAATGCTCACGGCACAGGAACTCATCACAATGACCTGTTTGAAACAAGAGCCGTGAAGCTGGCCTTCGGCGCCCATGCGGGGGCGGTGAGGATCAATTCCACCAAGTCTATGATAGGTCATTTGCTGGGAGCTGCCGGCGCGGTGGAATTGATCGCCTGCGTGAAGGAGATTCAGGAGAACTTTATCCACAGGACAGTGGGTCTGCAGGAGACGGAAGGGGAGATGGATCTGGATTACTGCAGGGAGAGCCGTGAGGAGGAAGTTCCCTATGCCCTGAGCAATTCTCTCGGTTTCGGCGGTCATAACGCCAGTCTTCTGATCGGCAGGGCAGACAGGTAGACAGGGAGGAAAAGGGAGATGGCTATATATACCACAAGCGAGATCATGGATATCATTCCCCACAGATATCCCTTTTTGCTGATCGATACCATAGAGGAACTGGAGCCGGGCGTCCGTGCGGTGGGCAGGAAGTGTGTCAGCGCGGGAGAGCCTTATTTTCAGGGACATTTTCCGGGGAATCCCGTGATGCCGGGAGTGCTGATCATGGAGGCGCTGGCCCAGGTAGGGGCAGTCGCCATTCTCTCCCAGCCGGAGTGGAAGGGGAAAACGGCCTATTTTGCGGGTATAGACAAGGCAAAGTTCCGAAAGATGGTTGTGCCCGGGGATGTGCTGTCACTGGAGATGGAGATTGTCAAGATTAAGGGACCCATAGGCGTCGGGAAGGCCAGGGCTTCCGTAGACGGCAGGGTGGCTGCGGAGGCCGAGATGACCTTCGCCATTCGTTAAATTCAGGGGAATGAGGATCCTGACAGAGGAGGCTGTATAGATGTTGAGGAAAGAGAGCGGAAGCAGGTTAAAGGAAAAGCGGGGAACTTTTTTTGCAAGACTCCATGAGCGGAGGAACGGTTCCCGATATGACCAGACGGATAATTCCGCCGGACAGGCGGCTCAGACCGCGGCCGCGGAAGAGGGGCAGCGGGAACAGGCTGGGGAAGTTTATCGAATCCGCTGTCCCAAATGCGGCAAAATGGTGGAACGGGACAGAGTGGCCAAAAGAAAATACATCTGTTATGAATGCGGCGGATATTTCCGGGTGCGGATGAACAACCGTATTCGCATGGTGGCAGATCCCCATAGCTTTGAACCCTGGTTTACGGATATGCCAGTGTGCAATCCGCTGAGTTATGAGGGATATGAGGAGAAACTGGAGGAAGCCAGAAAGAAAACAGGCCTGGAGGAGGCTGTTTCTGTGGGCAGGTGCAAGGTATTCGGGGAGGATATCGTTCTGGGCATCTGCGATTCCCGGTTTCTGATGGCTAGCATGGGCCATGTAGTGGGAGAGAAAATCACCGCGGCAATGGAACGGGCTGTGGAAGAGGGACTGCCGATGTTTCTTTTCTGCTGTTCCGGAGGGGCCAGGATGCAGGAGGGCATCATTTCCCTGATGCAGATGGCAAAGACCGCCGGAGCCGCCCGGAAGCTGGCGGAGGCAGGGCTGCTTTACTGCACCATACTGACGGATCCCACCACGGGAGGAGTTACGGCCAGCTTTGCCATGCTGGGAGATGTGATTATGGCGGAGCCGGGAGCATTGGTGGGTTTCGCTGGCCCCAGGGTTATCCGCCAGACCATCGGTCAGGAACTGCCGGAAGGATTTCAGACGGCGGAATTTCTGCTGGAGCACGGTATAATCGACGGTATCGTGCAGCGGCAAAATCTCAAGAAAACCATTTATTTCCTGGTGAAGGCCCATCAGTGCCGGGAAGGGGAGTATGCCGACTTTGCGCCGGGAAGGGAATTTCATTTCGTGTTAAACGAAATCCTGAAGGAAAAGGAATGGACACAGCAGCCGGAGAGCGTTTGGGATAAGGTGAAGGCGGCCAGAAGACTGGAAAGGGCCGGAGCCTGTGATTATATGGAATATATATTCGACTATTTTGTGGAGGCCCATGGGGATAGAAGCTTTAGGGATGACCCGGCAATTGTGGGCGGGATCGGCTTCCTGGATGGTCAGCCCGTGACGGTAATCGCCGATCACAAAGGAAAGGACAGCAGGGAGTGTCAGAGGCGCAATTACGGCATGCCCATGCCCGAAGGCTACCGCAAGGCGCTGCGGCTCATGCAGCAGGCCGAGAAGTTCAACCGTCCCATAGTCAGCTTTATCAATACGTCGGGAGCTTTCTGCGGCATCGAGGCGGAAGAACGCGGCCAGGGGGAGGCGATTGCCCGGAATCTGCGGGAGATGTCTGCGCTGAAGGTGCCTGTATTGTGTATCTTTATCGGGGAAGGGGGAAGCGGCGGCGCCCTGGCGACAGCGGTGGGCAACGAGGTGTGGATGCTGGAAAACGCTACTTATTCCATCTTGTCTCCCGAGGGCTTTGCCTCCATTTTGTGGAAGGATCCTTCCAAGGCGAAGGAGGCCAGCGAAATTATGCGTATAACGGCCCAGGATTTGCAGGACCTGGGCGTGGTGGAGAAGATTATTCCGGAGTTTGGCGGCGCAGACAGTACTACCGCGGAGGCCATCGGCGGTTATCTGAAAGAGCAGATCAGGGAATTCCTGGAACGGTTTAAGGGAATGAGCGGCAGCGAGATAGCAAAGCAGAGATATGAGCGGTTTCGCCGCTATTAAGGAGAAAGGTAACAGTTCAGCGTCCTGTCTGAACTGTTACGGGAAAGGCCGATACAGCAGATGGCGGTTTCGCCGCTATTAAGGAGAAAGGATTTCCCGGACAGCCGGTTTTGGCGGAGGCGGGATGGAGGTAGAGTAAAAATGTCAATAAAAATAATGGGAACGGGCAGCGCCCTTCCGGTGAGAACGGTGACCAACGACGAGATCGCCGGCATGGTGGACACATCGGATCAGTGGGTCAGGGAGAGGACGGGCATCGGCAGCAGGCATGTATCCACAGGGGAGACGGCAGCCTCGCTTGCGGCGCAGGCCTGCAGCCTTGCGCTGAAGGATGCGGGGAGAACGGCGCAGGAGGTGGAGCTGATTCTGGCGGCGACCTGCACTCCTGAGGATGTGGTGCCCTGTACGGCCTGTCAGATACAGGACAGAATCGGAGCCGAAAACGCCGTGGCCTTTGACCTGAATGCGGCCTGCGCCGGCTTTTTGTTTGCCCTGCACACTGCCTGGGCCTATGTGGAGGCAGGAATTGCGGCAAATGCTCTTGTCACGGGAAGCGAGATTCTTTCGAAGATTGTGGACTGGGAAGATAGAGGAACATGCGTTCTGTTTGGAGACGGAGCCGGTGCGGTTTATGTGGAAAAGTGCGGGGAAGGGGGAATATTGGGTTTTGTGCAGCATTCGGACGGCAGCAGAGGTTCGGTGCTGTCCTGTGTGAGCAGACCTACCGAGACGCCGTTTTTCCGGGGACAGGAGAGCGGCAGGTATCTGAAGATGGACGGCAGGGAAATCTTCTCTTTTGCGGTGAGACAGATTCCGCTGACAATAGGGGAGGCGCTTGACAAAGGAGGGCTGTCCGTTCAGGATGTGGATCTGTTTATTCTGCATCAGGCCAACAGGCGGATTATCGAGGGCATAGCGAAAAGGCTTTCCGTGGATATCTCCCGTTTTCCCATGAATCTGGACAGGGTGGGAAACACTTCCTCCGCCTCCATTCCCCTCTTGCTTGACGAGCTGAACAGGGAGGGAAGGTTAAAGAAGGGGATGCGCCTGGTTCTGTCCGGATTCGGCGGAGGACTGACCTGCGGCGCCTGTGTTCTGGAGTGGTAGAAAAAGTTTATGTTGACTTTTGGCGGAAAGTTGGTAAATTATAGTATATGGTCCGGCGGTCATCTAAGCTGCAGAAAGGCGTTCCCGCCGGGCCAGGAAGGAAATCGGCGAAATGGTACGGAACAGAAAACGCTCCATCAATGAACTGCTGGTAAGCCTGTTCAATCATGTGATGGACATGGAGGCAAAGGCTGTGATCACGGATGAATACAGCGATATAACCAACAATGACATGCACATTATTGAGGCAATCGGCATGGAGGAACCGCGGAGTATGTCCGTGATAGCGCGGAGGCTTTCCGTCACTGTCAGCACCCTTACCACGAATATGAACGGCCTGGAGAGAAAGGGCTATATCAAAAGACAGCGCAGCCAGGAGGACAAGCGGGTAGTTTATGTCATTCTCACGGATAAGGGCAGGAAAGCTTTTTTCCATCACCGCGATTTCCATAAAAAAATGATAAAGGCGCTTGTAAAGGATTTAAGCGAAGAAGAAATGGAAATACTGTACAGATGCCTGGTGAACCTGGGACGTTTTTTTGATCCGGAAGGATAGCGGGGCGTCTGCGGCATGAAAATCGGGGTGTAAGGTACCATGAGTATAGGGGAAAAGGTTAATTCGAAGTTAGGGAGGATCAAGACGGTTATCTATGGCAGGACGGCCATGATTCTGCTGGGCTTTCTCGCGCAGCTGATTATGCTTGGTTTGGGGTATATTTTATTGCGGAATTACAGCTATCTGTTTTATATCCTTTTTCTGAGCATCAGCGCAGCAGCGGTTGTCTATATATTTAATGCGCCGGGCAATCCGGACCTGAAACTGTCCTGGATGTTTCCCATTGCCATACTTCCCGTGTTCGGCGCTATTTTTTACATGACGATTGTGGTTCAGCCTGGGACGGTGGTTATGTATGAGAGGCTTACGGAGCTGGCGGAATATACGAAACGCTATGTGGTGCCCAGGGGAGAAGTCAGGGAGAAACTCAGGGCTGAAAGTCCTCATATGGGACAGCTGGCGCACTACCTGGAGAAGTGTGACAACAGTCCCGTGTACGACAGCACCCAGGTGAAGTACTATCCGCTTGGGGAGCTGCAGTTCGCGGATATGGTGGAGGAGCTGAAAAAAGCGGAGAAATTTATATTCATGGAGTTTTTCATTGTGTCCGGAGGCAGGATGCTGGGGACCGTTCTGGATATTCTCCGGGAGAGAGCGGCCCGGGGAGTGGAAGTGCGGTTCATGTGCGACGGGACAAACGTGCTGTGGAATCTGCCCAATGATTTTCCGGATATGGTGGAGGAGGAAGGGATCCGCTGTAAAATGTTTGCGCCCATCAGACCCGTTTTTTCCACCCATTACAATAACCGGGATCACCGCAAAATTCTGGTCATTGACGGCAAGGTGGCGTTTACCGGCGGCATTAATCTGGCAGACGAGTACATTAACGTGAAGAAGCGTTTCGGCCATTGGAAGGATGTGGGAGCCATGATCAGAGGCGATGCCGTGGAGCGGTTTACCTATATGTTTCTGGAGATGTGGAACGAATCAGAAACGGAACCTGATGCCTACGGAAAATACATTCTTCCCCCGGACGCGCATCTGCCGGGAGACGGTTATGCCATTCCTTACAGTGTCTGCCCGCTGGGACCGGAGCGGGTGGGAGAAAGAGTGTATCTGGAGATCATCAATACTGCCCACACCTATGTGCATATCATGACGCCTTATCTCATTCTGGATTATCAGATGATTATGGCGCTGACTTACGCGGCAAAGCGGGGAGTGGAAGTAAAGATTGTCATGCCTCATATACCGGATAAAAAATACGCCTTTGTGCTGGCCAAAACTTACTACAATCAACTGCTGGAAGCAGGCGTGGGAATCTACGAATATGAACCGGGTTTTGTTCACGCGAAAGTGTTCGTGTCGGACGGCGTAAAGGGAGTGGTGGGCACGGTGAATCTGGATTACCGCAGCCTGTATCATCATTTCGAGTGCGGTCTGGTTCTCTACCGGAATTCCCAGATTGCTTTGATGGAAGAGGATTTTCAGGATACCCTGAAAAAGTGTATTGAGATGACGGAGGAGGACTACGGCAGAATGAAGCTGCCGGACAGGGTGCTGGGAAGGCTCATGCGGATCGTTGCGCCGCTGATGTAAAAGTGTAGTCTCGGAAACGCTGAAAAGAAGAGCGGGAAAATGACGGCAGGAAGAAGAACTTCCTGTCTTTTTTGCGAACTTATTCCTGCGGATGTCGTTTATCTTATTGAAGAAGGCGGTAACGGTTCAGCGACCTGTCTGAACTGTTGCAGAAGGGGGAACCGGAATAGGAGGCGGGAAAGTGAGAGATACGGAAATACTGGATTTGTACTGGAAGCGGGAGGAAAGAGCGATTGCCGAGTCGCAGCGCTCCTACGGAAAGTATTGCTACAGCATTGCCTGGCACATTCTGTATGACAGAGAGGATTCGGATGAATGCGTGAATGATACCTGGCTGAGGGCGTGGAATGTCATACCGCCGAAAAGGCCGGGGAAGCTGGCTTTGTTTCTGGGAACCATCACAAGGAATCTGTCTCTGGACAGGTGGAAGGAAAAGCATACCATGAAGAGAGGAAACGGAGAGATGACGCTGGCGCTGGATGAGCTGGCGGAATGCGTGCCTGATGCGCGCAGTACGGAGGATGCGGTGGAGGCCGCGGAACTGGAGCGCATGATGAATGAATTTCTGCGTACTCTGCCGGAAAAGGAATGCAATATCTTTTTGCGGAGGTACTGGTATGTGGAGGAATACAGCGAAATCGCCAGACGTTACGGGATGAAGCTGAATACGGTGAAGACTTCCCTGTTTCGGACAAGGGCAAGACTTCGGGCATATTTGGAGAGGGAGGGGGTAGTCATATGAGCGCCGTGCGGAAAGACAGAGAAGAGATGCGAGGGCAGGCGCTGAGAATTATGCAGGCGCTGTCCGGGGCGGACGAGGAGCTGCTGGAGAGATGCGGCAGGAAGACCATGCAGCGCAGGAGAGGAAGACAGAGGAGCAGAATGTTTTCAGGGGCCTGGGCTGCGGCGCTGTGCCTGGCAGCAGTGGGGGCCATGAGCTGGGGAGGCTATCTGCTCATCTGGGGAGAGAACGGCGGGACAGAGGGCGGACTGGCGGGAATGCCCCAGGCAATAGAACTGGGAGCGGCAGAGGACACGGGAGGTACGGAGCAGAAGGAAGGTCAGGAGGGCGGGACAGAGACGGGAACCGAGAGGGAAACGGGAGCCGGAAAACTGCCGGAGGAAGCCGCCGGCGGGGCGGAGGAGAATGCTCTGTCTGAAAGCAGCGGAGACACGGCCGAGTCCGTGTCCGGAGACGGCAGCGGGCAGGCGAAGGAAGATCTGTACCAGGACGCCCAGGAAAGCAAAAACGGCGCTGCCACAGAGGAAGAGGGATGTCCGGTGCTGAGAAGTTTGGAATATACGGAAGAGGAGGCCAGAGCGCTGCCGGTTCTCTCAGCGTATATTCCCGCACAACTTCCTCAGGGCTACACTTTTGAGGGGGCTTACGTGAATCAGGATATTGCCGGGGATAATCTGACGATTACCTGGAGCAGGGGGATGGACTCTCTCATCCTTTCCGTCACAACGGAGGCGGAAGCGCCTGCCACAGTGGATACGGAGAGGCCGGAGATCTATGACGAACGCTTTTACAGTCTGCCCTACGGGGAGACTGTGCCGGAGGAGTACAGGGAGAGCTTTGATAACCCGGTGTTTGCCCTGGAGGATTTTACTTTGGAGACGGTCAGGAGCCGCGTGCTTGTCCGTGGTGAGGGAGATACGGATACACCAAGGGGTAATTTCAGTGTGCTTTATCCCGGCAATGTATTGGTACAGTTTAACGGCAGAGGGACACCGGAGGAGATTTGGGAGATGTTCGGTTCGTTGGGACAGGATAGCCGTTAAAAATCATACTCGTTTTCCCGCATGCGGTAGCCGATGCCTATTTCCGTGAACACATACTGAGGCTGGGCAGGATTTTTCTCTATTTTCCGGCGGATATTGGCCATGTTGACCCTAAGGATCTGATTGCTGCCGTCCATGTACGGGCCCCAGATGGTGTTCATGATGGAATTGTAGGTCAGCACACGTCCGGAATTTACGGCCAACAGGGAGAGGAGCTGGTATTCAACCTGGGTCAGGTGAATCTGTTCACCGGCCAGGGTGATTTTTCTTTTTTCAAAATTGATCTCCAGATCCAGGGCCCTGTATTTGGAGTCCGGCGCCTGACTGTGGCTGTGGCGCAGGGAGGTGCGTATGCGGGCCATCAGCTCATTGGTGCCGAAGGGCTTTGTGATATAGTCATCCGCTCCCAGGTCCAGTGCCTTCACTTTTTCGTCCTCCTCGCTTCTGGCGGAGACGACGATGACGGGGGTGCGGGTCCAGCGTCTCAGCTGGCGAAGCACCTCACAGCCGTCCATGTCGGGGAGGCCCAGGTCCAGCAGAATCACATCGGGACAGAGAGAGGCGGTGAGGCTCAGTCCCTCGCTGCCGGTGAGGGCCGAGGTAACGATGTACTTGTCCTTGCTTAAGTAGGCAGTAATATAAGAACACATGCTTTTTTCATCTTCGATTACCAGAATGCTGATTTTTGTACTCATGGTCATCCTCCTTGTTTTTTGGGCAGGGTGAACACAAACTCCGCTCCGTGGTCACAGTTTCTGCCGATAATGGAACCGCGGTGGGCTGCGGTGATGGTCTTACAGATGACCAGACCGATACCCATACCTTTCTGGGAGTCTGCGTTGTGGGCGGCAGTGCAGGGTGTGCCGTCAAACAGTTTGTCAAGCATCTCCTCGGGTATTCCCTGACCGTAATCCCGGACAGTGAAAGATACTTCTTTTGTACCGTCTTCTACGATAAGGTCCACTGCGTCTCCGCTGCCGGAATGGGACAGCGCGTTTTCCAGCAGGTTGATGATTACCTGCTCTATCAGTACCGCATCCATGGGCAGTATGATAAAGTCCTCGGGAATCCTGGCGCGGATTATGCATCCGGGATGCCGTTTCTCGACTTTCTGCAGCGCTTCTCCCACTACCTCTTCCACGATTTCGTCCCGTGAGACAATTGCCAGGTCATCGTTTTTGATGCGTGTGACGGCCAGCAGGTTTTCCGCCATGTTGATGAGCCAGTTGGAATCTTCATGTACATAGGAAATGATTTTCCTTATCTCTTTTTCGTCCAGTGTCTGGTAATTGTCCAGCAGGATCAGGCTGTTTCCCATGATGCTGGCCAGAGGTGTCCGAAGGTCATGGGAGATGGCCCGCAGCAGGTTGGCCCGGATTTTTTCCATATCTGCGTTGAGCAGGTGCTTTTCATGCTTTGTGATGAGGGTGGATTGGGCGGCTATGTGGGAGGTGAGGGCGCTCATCAGTAAAGTTACGGCGGACATGCCCAGAAAGGTAAGGGAATATCCGTTCAGGCTCAGGTCACAGGCATAGCATAGCCAGAGGACGGAAAACAGAGAACAGAGGATGTCGTATAAGTATTTTACCGTGCCGCAGGCCACCAGAATCAGAAAAAAGATAAAGATCAAAGTAACATTAACCGGATTCTTGTCAAATAAACGTAGATAAAGGAAGGAAAAGCCTGCCGCGGCCGTCATACAGAAGACGGAGAAGGCCAGGCTGTAGAAATGCTGCTTGTGTTTCGGGAGTGTCTGTATTCTTTTGAACATAATGTAACCTTTCCTCTGCCCTTATGCTACCTATTGTTCTCATTATATATTTTTTGGAGACAGGAGGCAACAAAGCGGGTGTAAAGATATCGTTAAGAAGTACGGTGTTTTTTTGCGGTTTTTCTTGCGCAGAATTTTGGGGCTGCGTATAATGGGAGGAGAGGCGAAATCTGCAGGCCGGGAACAACGGCAGCCTTAAAACTGCGCTGGAGAGGCGGGGAGGAATCGGGATGAAGGAAAGGGAAGTATTTCTGGACAAATTGCGGGTGGCGGCTACCTGTGCGGTGGTGCTGCTTCATACGGTCACGGGCGTCATGGATACTACGGACATGAGTCTGTATCCTGCGGAGAAAAAGGTTTTCCTGGTGATATTGGACCTGGTCTGCTGGAGCGTTCCCGTATTTTTGCTGATATCGGGTTATCTCTTTCTGGATCCGGAGAGGAAAATCAGTTCGGGACAGATTCTGACAAAATACTGCCGGCGCGTTGCCGCAGCCCTTTTTCTGTTCGGAGTGCCCTATGCCTGCCTGGAGCAGCTGGCTGTGCAGCGGCGCTTTCGGTGGGGGATGGTGGGGGAGGCTTTCCGCATGGTGCTGCGGGGAGAGAGCTGGTCCCATATGTGGTATCTGTACCTGATTCTGTTTTTGTATCTGGCAACGCCCTTTTTGAGATGGGCGCTGGCGCGGGTCCCGCGCATGGCCGTATACATGCTGCTGGCGGTGCTGGTGACCGGGTCCGGTATACTGCCTTTTGTGTACAGGCTCTTTGGGCTGAAAGAAGCTGTTCGGCTGCCGGATGAGGGAATCTATCTCTTCTATTATCTGTGCGGCTGGCATTTTGCGATCCGAAAGGCGGAAGACAGAGGGGAGGCCGACAAAAAAACCATGGCCGGGAAGATTCTTCCCCCTGCCGCGCTGATTTTGACCCTGGGCATGGCCTGCAGCAGGATATTCGGCTACACCCTGCAGATGGCCTATAATTATCCTTTTACCACGGTACTTTCTCTGGTGCTGTTCGGCTGGGGGGCGAGCCGGAGAGAGGCAGGGAAAAGGGCGGACTTGTGGGGAAAGGCTGCAGCGCTGAGTTTCGCCGTATATTTGATTCATCCGGTGTTTCTCAATATGGCGTATAAATTCTTTCATGTGACGCCTTTGTCCTATCCGCTGGGGCTGTCCCTGCCGCTTTTCTTCGGGGGCGCCATGCTGCTGTCCTGGACAGGGGCGTGGCTGCTGCGGAAGCTGCCGCCTCTGACCAGATATGTTTTATGAGGAAAGGGCTTCCCGGGCGGATTTCCTTATGCCTGCCAGCGCCCGGATGCTCCGCAGGGCAGAATCAGGCGGCTTTCCGTTACGGGCAGTCCGATTTCTTCCGCTTCCACATGGCCGCCCCGGCTCTTTGCCACAGCCGCGTTCAGCATATAGGAAAGTACGGCAGGCTGCAGGCCGGTAGTGTAGGAATTGATCAGGAAGAACAGGGCGTCGCGGGAGAGCAGGTCCGATGCCAGGCGAATCAGGGGCCATACATGATCTTCTATTTTCCACACCTCTCCCTTGGGGCCTCTGCCGTAGGAGGGAGGATCCATGATTATGCCGTCGTATCTGCTTCCTCTGCGCAGCTCCCTCTCCACGAACTTGACGCAGTCGTCCACCAGCCAGCGGATGGGGGCATCCTTCAGTCCGGAGGATACGGCATTTTCCCTGGCCCAGCTCACCATGCCCTTGGAGGCGTCCACATGGGTCACATTTGCCCCGGCTGCGGCTGCGGCCAGAGTGGCGCCGCCGGTGTAGGCGAACAGGTTCAGCACTTTCAGGGGTCTGTCCGTTTGTTTTCCGGTCTTGCTGAGGATGGAGGAGAACCATTCCCAGTTTACCGCCTGTTCCGGAAAGAGACCGGTATGTTTGAAGCTGAAGGGCTTGAGCCGGAAGGTCAGTCTGCCCTCCTGGGCGTTCCGGGCGGATATGCTCTTTATATGGTAGGAAATGCTCCACTCGTCGGGCAGGCGGAAAAATTCCCACTCACCTCCGCCTTTTGCGCTTCTGTGGTAATGACCGTTTCTGCGGGTCCAGCCATTGTGGCTGCGGGGTGTGCTCCAGATAACCTGGGGGTCCGGACGGACCAGGAGGTAATCCCCCCAGCGCTCAAGTTTCTCCCCGTCAGCAGCGTCAAGAACTTCGTAATCTTTCCAGTTGTCAGCAATCCACATAATGATTTTCCTTTTCCGCTTTTTCATAATGATCAGCGGCGCAGGAAGACAGAAGACCGCTGTTCCTTTACTATAACATGAGGGACGGACGGTAGCAACAGAAAAACGTTCCGATGCAAAACTTTCTTTCCTTTTATATCAAAGCAAATTTGATTAATTCTGAATTGGGTACGTCGAGATATTGATATTGTATGGAGGTTGAAAAGATTGATAAAAAGAGTGGGATATATGTTTCTTCTATTATGCTGTATACAAGCTGTTGCAGCCTGCGGAGACTCCAGGGGGGTTAAAAACGGAAAAATAGAGGAGGAATCTTTTGCGGAGAATGTGACAGGAGATTATGACAAAATGATTCCTGACGAGGGTATTGACGCCAAAAGGACAGAGGGGGTATGCGGAGTATCTGAACAAGAAAATGCAGAACATCCAGGCAAAACGGATTCTTCCGGAGAAAATGAATCTGAGGAGGAAAATCTGCCGGAAGAAGAAAAGAAGAAAGTGTTTCCGGAGGAAGACACCATATTTGACAATGCACTTCCGGTCAATGGTATGTTTTCTATATTTAAGGAGGAAGAAGAATCCGGAATCAGCAGAACGACATATAACAAAGTCATGGCTGAGAAGATATTGACAGATATTTTGGAAGTAAGCGCAGAGAGAGCGGAGGATTGGACGCCGGAGAGCGCAGTGTGGCCAATCTATTCAATAACGGTCTGGGGCGGAGAAGGAAGACCTGTGCAGGCCGCATGGTGTAACGGATATTGGTTTTCACCAAACGGAGTACCTTATAAATTTGAGTATGATTTTGAGGCGTTAATTGCCGGTTATGACTGGGATGAACAGAGAACCTTGGACATGACCGATACGCGTCTTGTTTGGGAGTGGTTTAGTCGGGATGGTTGGTATCCCTATATACTGTGGCCTGCTGAAGAACCGGCTGTACTACAGGAGGGAATCTCTGTAAAAGTAATTTCTATGGAAGATAATATACTGACTGTAGAGATTACAAACAGCGGCAGTGAAAGCTGGATTTACGGAGAGATGTTTGATTTAGATTTGTTGTTAGACGGGATATGGTATGATATGCTGCCGCTTTCGAATGCATGGGGATTCGATGACTATGGCATTGGACTTGGTGCAGGGGAAAGTGTGAAAAAGGCCTATGATTTTACTATGTATTATGGTGTGATTCCGGAAGGAAAGTATCGTCTATGTATAAGTGATAAAAAATTAGTGGTTGAATTTGCTGTAGAGTGATGGATATTGGACATGATAGAGGTCAGGTAGCAGGCGGTGCAAAGGCTTAATTACACAGAAAAAGCCTTTGCACAGTTTGGGGGCATCAGAAAAGAAGTAAATGCGTTTCCTGTGTCTTGAAGCGTTATTTGTGGACAGTAACATTGTATTAAAAAAAATACAAAAATTTGAAAAAATGTATTGCAAAGTCAGGAATTGCCATGTATACTAGATATTGCTGTGGCATGATAGCTGTGAAGCGAGAGGTTGCCGGCCGCCAGTAATGGCAGACGGGTTTTCCGTGGAGCGAATGTCAAGATGAAACTGACGACAAGTCACTGTACCAGATTTAGCGCTGCAGGAAATGCAGAGTCAATGTGTAGAGTTCGGGATTTAAGAGAGTTGCGCAGGAATCCAGGACACACACGGGAGAGTGTACAGTCACCGCTTGTCGTACTTAAGAGTGCGAAAAGGAGGCGACTTTTTTTATGGCAAGTCAAGTAATGAGGATTACACTGAAGGCTTACGAGCATCAGCTGGTGGATGCATCGGCAAAGAAAATCATCGAAACTGTAAAGAAAACCGGATCAGAGGTAAGCGGGCCTGTGCCCCTTCCCACCAAGAAGGAGGTTGTAACCATCCTGAGGGCGGTACACAAGTACAAGGATTCCAGAGAGCAGTTCGAACAGAGGACCCACAAGAGGCTGATTGACATCATCACGCCGACCCAGAAGACGGTTGACGCGCTGCAGAGACTGGAAATGCCTGCAGGCGTTTATATCGATATCAAAATGAGAACAAAGTAATCAAAACCTCTACTTAGACGTAAGAACACGTCCCTTCGGGGACAGCGCGCGAAACCATACCGCCCGGTACGGGGACGGGATGCTGCAGTCTGCGGCGCAACGGCAGCTGCGTGGTCCGCTATGTAGATGAAGCCCACAGGGCAGAAAGAGAGGAAACATGAAGAAAGCAATTTTGGCGACTAAGGTCGGAATGACTCAGATCTTCGGCGAAGACGGCACGCTGGTTCCGGTTACGGTTCTTCAGGCCGGCCCCTGCGTAGTGACGCAGGTCAGGACTGTGGAGAACGACGGCTACAAGGCTGTGCAGGTGGGATTTGTTGACAAGAAGGACAGGATTGTCAACAAGGACGCCAGCGGAAAGCGGGAGATCATTCACAGGCACGGCGCAAACAAGCCCGAGCAGGGACATTTCAAAAAGGCCGGAGTCAGCGCTAAGAGATATGTGAGAGAGTTTAAGTTCGAGAACGCGGAAGAGTATTCCCTGGGCGCGGAGATCAAGGCCGACATTTTCACCCAGGGCGACAAGGTTGACGCTTCCGCAATCTCCAAGGGAAAAGGCTTCCAGGGCGCCATCAAGAGGCTGGGACAGCACAGAGGCCCCATGAAGCACGGTTCCAAGTTCCATCGTCATCAGGGTTCAAACGGCGCATGTTCATCCCCCAGCCGCGTGTTCAAGGGAAAGGGAATGCCCGGACACATGGGATGCGTAAAGGTAACTGTGCAGAACCTTGAGATCGTGAAGGTGGACGCAGAGAAGAATCTGCTGTTGGTGAAGGGTTCCGTGCCCGGACCGAAGAAGGCACTGGTGACCATCAGAGAGGCAGTAAAGGCATAACGCAAAATTAGTGCGAAAGGAGGGCCAATCAAATGGCAAGCGTAGCTGTTTATAATATGGAAGGCAAAGAAGTTGGTACAATTGAGTTGAACGATGCGATTTTCGGCGTACAGATCAATGAGCATCTGGTGCATATGGCAGTTGTACAGCATCTTGCAAATAAACGTCAGGGTACCCAGAAGGCGAAAAACCGCTCAGAGGTATCCGGCGGCGGAAGAAAACCCTGGAAACAGAAGGGGACCGGCCATGCAAGGCAGGGTTCTACCAGATCTCCTCAGTGGACAGGCGGCGGCATGGTGTTTGCTCCCGTTCCCAGAGATTAT
The DNA here is from genome assembly GCA_910586515.1 of uncultured Acetatifactor sp. Classification (GTDB taxonomy): domain Bacteria; phylum Bacillota; class Clostridia; order Lachnospirales; family Lachnospiraceae; genus Acetatifactor. The sequence continues at coordinate 24,883 of CAJUGL010000028.1, read as the reverse complement.
TCTTTTAAGATGAATAAGAAGGAAAAGAGGGCAGCCCTGAAGTCCGCTCTGACAAGCAAGGTTCAGGACAGCAAGCTGATCGTGGTTGACAAACTGGAGTTCGGCGAAATCAAGACCAAGAATTTCGCGGCAGTGATGAACAACCTGAACGTGGAAAAGGGACTTGTGGTTATCGCAGACAACAACAAGAATGTCGTAATGTCCGCAAGAAATCTGCCCAATGTGGATATGACAATGGCGGGCATGATCAATGTGTATGATATAATGAAGGCAAAGACGGTGGTTCTGACCAAGGAGGCCGTTGCAAAGATTGAGGAGGTGTACGCATAATGGCAGATATTAAATACTATGACGTAATCCTCAGACCGGTGATTACCGAGAAGAGTATGAATGGCATGGCAGATAAGGAGTATACCTTCCAGGTGCATCCGGATGCAAACAAGTCCCAGATTAAGGAAGCCGTGGAGAAAATGTTTGAGGGCGCGAAAGTTGCCCGTGTGAACACCATAAACTGCCAGGGCAAGAACAAGAGGCGCGGTATGGTTGTGGGCAAGACAGCCAGAACCAAGAAGGCGATTGTCAAGCTGACGGAAGACAGCAAGGAAATCGAAATTTACCAGGGGCTTTAATCGGCAGGCCTGTGAAGAACAGGCGGTATACCCGGGAGATTTAGGTATGCGGCCCCGAAGCGCGGCCGCGCAAAGAATCAGAGAAAAGGAGATACAAAGCAATGGGAATTAAGACATATAATCCCTATACACCTTCCAGAAGGCATATGACGGGTTCCGACTTCGAGGAGATCACGAAGTCAAGCCCCGAGAAGAGCCTGTGTACTTCCCTGAAGAAGAACGCAGGACGCAATAACCAGGGAAAGATCACCGTGAGACATCGCGGAGGCGGTTCCCGCAGAAAGTACAGAATCATTGATTTCAAGAGAAATAAAGACGGTATTCCGGCAACTGTGGTTGGAATCGAATACGATCCCAACAGATCCGCTAACATTGCATTGATTTGTTATGCGGACGGCGAGAAGGCTTATATCATCGCTCCTCAGGGCCTTACGGACGGCATGAAGGTCATGAACGGACCTGCGGCGGAAGTGAGAGTGGGGAACTGCCTGCCTCTGTCCGCGATTCCTGTAGGTACTCAGCTTCATAATATTGAGCTGTATCCCGGCAAGGGCGGTCAGCTGGTGCGTTCCGCAGGCAACAGCGCACAGCTGATGGCAAAGGAAGGCAAATACGCTACACTGCGTCTTCCCTCCGGCGAGATGAGAATGGTTCCTCTTGTATGCCGCGCGACGATCGGTGTGGTAGGCAACGGAGATCATAACCTGATCAATGTAGGTAAGGCAGGACGCAAGCGCCATATGGGCATTCGGCCTACAGTCCGCGGTTCCGTAATGAACCCCAATGACCATCCTCACGGCGGCGGCGAAGGCAAGACCGGTATTGGACGTCCCGGCCCGAGCACTCCTTGGGGCAAGCCTGCACTTGGCTATAAGACACGCAAACCCAAGAAGGCTTCCAACAAGCTGATTGTAAGAAGACGCGACGGCAGGGCGATCAAGTAATAATTGAGGAGGAAAGATAATGGCTAGATCACTTAAAAAAGGACCTTTCGCAGATGAAAGCCTGTTAAAGAAAATAGATGCTTTAAATGCTTCAGGACAGAAGCAGGTTATCAAAACCTGGTCCCGTCGTTCTACAATTTTCCCTTCCTTTGTGGGACACACGATTGCAGTTCATGACGGAAGAAAGCATGTACCTGTATATGTTACCGAGGACATGGTTGGCCATAAGCTGGGCGAGTTCGTCGCAACCAGGACATATCGCGGTCACGGTAAGGACGAGAAGAAATCGAAGGTCAGGTAACGGCTGGACGCGGATTTCTCCCGCGGCCTGGCGGACAGGGGCGGGAAGAAACCGGAAGTCGGGTAATAGATAAGGAGGGTATAAATCTATGGCTAAAGGGCATAGAAGTCAGATTAAGAGAGAGAGAAATGCGCAGAAGGACACCAGGCCTTCGGCAAAGTTATCCTACGCAAGAGTGTCCGTGCAGAAGGCATGTTTCGTGCTGGATGCCATCCGGGGCAAGGATGTAGATACGGCGATTGCTATTTTGGAATATAATCCCAGATACGCTTCCGGGCTGGTAAAGAAGCTGATTGAATCGGCTGCTGCCAATGCCGAGAATAATTTGGGTCTGGACAGGGAGAACCTTTATGTAGCCGAGTGCTATGCGAACAAAGGGCCTACCATGAAGCGTATCCAGCCCAGAGCGCAGGGAAGGGCTTACAGGATTGAGAAGAGAACAAGCCATATCACTGTTGTGCTGGACGAGAGGAATTAGGGAAAGGAGCGGACGAACAAATGGGACAGAAAGTTAATCCTCATGGCTTAAGGGTCGGAGTTATTAAGGAATGGGATTCCAGATGGTATGCCGAAGGCGATTTTTCGGACTATCTTGTGGAAGACCATAAGATCAGAGAGTACCTGAAGAAAAAGTTATACAGCGCTGGTGTTTCCAGGATCGAAATCGAGAGGGCCTCTGACCGTGTCAGAGTCATCATCCACACGGCGAAGCCCGGCGTTATCATCGGCAAGGGCGGCGCAGAGATCGAGGTTACCAGGGCAGAATTGGCAAAGCTCACGGACAAGAAGGTCCTGATTGACATCAAGGAAATCAAGAGACCGGACAAGGACGCGCAGCTTGTGGCAGAGAATATTGCGCAGCAGCTGGAGAACCGTGTATCCTTCAGGCGCGCGATGAAGTCCTGCATGGGGCGTACAATGAAGTCCGGCGCGCTGGGCATCAAGACCTCCTGTTCCGGACGTCTGGGCGGCGCGGATATGGCCCGTACAGAGTTCTACAGCGAAGGAACAATTCCTCTGCAGACACTGAGAGCAGATATTGACTACGGATTCGCTGAAGCGGATACCACCTATGGCAAAGTAGGCGTTAAGGTTTGGATCTATAAGGGCGAAATACTTCCTACAAAGGGAAATCAGACGGAAGGGAGTGATAAATAATGTTAATGCCGAAGAGAGTAAAACATCGTAAACAGTTCCGCGGCAGCATGAGGGGCAAGGCATCCAGAGGCAATACCATCACTTACGGTGAGTACGGTCTTGTGTCCACAGAGCCGTGCTGGATCAGGTCAAACCAGATTGAGGCTGCCCGTATCGCGCTTACCCGTTATACCAAGCGTAACGGTCAGGTTTGGATTAAGATATTCCCCGACAAGCCCGTTACCACAAAGCCCGCTGAGACTCGTATGGGTTCCGGTAAGGGTTCCGTTGAGTATTGGGTAGCGGTTGTGAAGCCCGGCCGTGTGATGTTCGAGATCGCCGGGGTTCCCGAGGAACAGGCAAAAGAGGCATTGCGTCTGGCAATGCATAAGCTTCCCTGCAAATGTAAAATCGTTTCGAAAGCAGATTTGGAAGGCGGTGTAGAATAATGAAATCCAGTAAATTTGTAGAAGAATTAAAGGGCAAGTCCGTGGAAGAGTTGAACAAGGAGCTTGTAACTGCAAAGAAAGAGCTTTTCAATTTGAGATTCCAGAACGCAACCAATCAGCTGGCAAATACTGCAAGAATCAAGGAAGTAAGGAAGAACATTGCACGTATTCAGACAGTTATTACCCAGAAGGCTAGGGCGTAATTGCCAGGCGGCAATGAAAGGAGATCAATCGTGGAAAGAAATTTGAGAAAAGTCCGTGTTGGCAAAGTGACCAGCAATAAGATGGATAAAACAATTGTTGTGGCAATTGAGGATCGTGTGAAGCATCCCCTTTACAAAAAAGTCGTAAAGAGCACTTACAAGCTGAAAGCCCATGACGAGAACAACGACTGCAATATCGGGGATACCGTTAAAGTGATGGAGACCAGGCCTTTGTCCAAGGACAAGAGATGGAGACTTGTAGAGATCATTGAGAGGGCTAAATAGTGCCGGAGGATAGCAAGGAGGAGAATCATGGTTCAGCAGGAAACTAGATTGAAGGTTGCTGATAACACTGGTGCGAAAGAATTGCTCTGCATCCGCGTTATGGGCGGCTCTGTGAGAAGATATGCGCACATTGGCGATATAATCGTTGCGTCCGTAAAGGATGCAACACCAGGCGGCGTTGTAAAGAAGGGCGATGTCGTCAAGGCGGTAGTGGTCCGCACCGTAAAGGAAACACGCCGTAAGGACGGTTCCTATATCCGGTTTGATGAAAATGCCGCAGTGATCATCAAGGATGACAAGACACCCAGGGGAACCCGTATTTTTGGGCCGGTGGCAAGGGAACTTCGTGAGAAGCAGTTCATGAAGATAGTATCCCTGGCTCCCGAAGTATTATAAGGAGGCGCCGTATGTCTACAATGAAAATTAAAAAGGGCGATACCGTGAAGGTGATCGCCGGAAAAGACTGCAATGCAGAGGGAAAGGTAATTTCCGTTGACATTAAGAACCACAGAGTAATTGTGGAAGGAATCAACATGGTTACAAAGCATGCGAAGCCGTCGGCGGCAAATCCCAATGGCGGAATCGTTCAGAAGGAAGCTCCCATCGATATTTCCAATGTTATGCTTGTCTTCAAGGGAAAACCCACCAGAGTCGGCTTCAGGGTGGAGGGAGACAAGAAAGTTCGTTTCGCCAAGGCAACAGGCGAAGCGATTGACTGATCAAACTGTGTGTCGCACAGTTTAGGAAGGAGAAACAGAAAGTGGCAAGATTAAAGGATGTGTACAGCGAGACAATCGTGGACGCAATGATGAAGAAATTTGGATATAAAAATATTATGGAAGTTCCGAAGCTTGACAAGATTGTCGTCAACATGGGTATCGGAGAGGCCAAGGATAATCCAAAGATTCTTGAGAATGCCGTATCCGATATGGAGATAATCACCGGCCAGAAGGCAATTCTCACAAAGGCGAAGAAATCCGTGGCGAATTTCAAGATTCGCGAGGGAATGAATATCGGCTGCAAGACCACCCTCAGGGGAGAGAAGATGTATGAATTCCTTGACCGTCTGGTGAACCTGGCATTGCCCCGCGTGCGTGACTTCAGAGGCGTCAATCCCAATGGCTTTGACGGAAGGGGAAATTATGCTCTCGGTATAAAAGAGCAGTTTATCTTCCCTGAAATCGAATATGACAAGATTGACAAGACCAGAGGTATGGACGTAATTATCGTTACTACCGCCAAGACCGATGAAGAGGCGCGGGAACTGTTGACCCTGTTTAATATGCCTTTCGCAAGACAATAAGGAGGTAAGATTTTCATGGCTAAAACATCACTGAAAATAAAGCAGCAGCGCAAACCGAAGTTTTCCACACAGGCGTATACACGCTGCAGGATCTGCGGCCGTCCCCACGCCTACTTAAGAAAGTACGGTATCTGCAGGGTTTGCTTCCGTGAGTTGGCATATAAGGGGCAGATTCCCGGCGTAAAGAAAGCAAGCTGGTAGGAAGGAGGAAAAAACAATGACAATGAACGATCCTATTGCAGATATGCTTACAAGAATCCGTAATGCAAATACTGCCAAGCATGATACAGTAGATATCCCTGTTTCCAAGATGAAACTGGCAATTGCACAGATCCTTCTGGACGAGGGGTATATAAACAAATATGACATTATCGATGACGGGAACTTTAAGTCCATTCATGTCACACTGAAGTACGGTGCCGACAAGAGTGAGAAGATTATCTCCGGCATCAAGAGAATCTCCAAGCCCGGACTGCGGGTGTACGCAGGCAAGGACGAGCTGCCCAGAGTACTGGGAGGACTGGGGATTGCCATCATTTCCACCAACCAGGGCGTTGTCACCGACAAGAAGGCCCGTGAACTGCAGGTTGGAGGCGAGGTTCTGGCCTTTGTATGGTAACAGTGCGCAAGGATTTTCCAGGGCTGTAAAGCACACAGCCTGAGAAAACCAGATTGCACATAATTTGCGGCAGTTGTGCGAGATAATATAGAAGAAGTCAGCCTTTATAAAGTATAGGAGGTACGGGCATGTCACGTATAGGTAGAATGCCAATCGCGGTTCCCGCAGGCGTAACTGTGGAAATTGCAGAAAATAACAAAGTGACCGTCAAGGGTCCCAAGGGAACACTGGAGAGAGTGTTGCCCGCTGAAATGGAAATCACAATGGAAGGCGCGGAGGTGCTGGTAAAGCGGCCCAATGATCTGAAGAGGATGAAGTCCCTTCACGGCCTGACCAGGACGCTTATCAACAATATGGTAGTGGGTGTTACGGAGGGTTATCAGAAGAAGCTTGAGGTAAACGGTGTAGGTTACAGAGCTGCCAAGTCCGGAAAGAAGCTGACGCTGAACCTGGGCTATTCTCACCCGGTGGAGATGCAGGATCCTGAAGGCATTGAGACTACCGTAGAAGGTCAGAACGTCATTCTTGTCAAGGGAATCGACAAGGAGAAAGTAGGCCAGTTCGCGGCGGAAATCAGAGATAAGAGGAGACCTGAGCCTTATAAGGGCAAGGGTATCAAGTATGCCGACGAGGTAATCAGGCGCAAGGTCGGCAAGACCGGTAAGAAATAGCAGATAAGGAGAGTATGAAGATGGTTAACAAGAAATCAAGAAAAGAAGTTCGTGTCAAAAAGCACATGAGAATTCGTAACCGCTTCAGTGGCACTGCCGAGAGACCCCGTCTTGCAGTGTTCAGGAGCAATAATCATATGTATGCTCAAATTATCGATGATACTGTTGGGAATACATTAGTATCCGCTTCCACCCTTGAAAGCGCAGTCAAGGCAGAACTGAAAAAGACCAATGACGTTGACGCGGCGGCATATCTGGGAACTGTCATCGGCAAGAGGGCAGTGGAAAAGGGTATAACCCAAGTTGTCTTTGACAGAGGCGGTTATATCTATCAGGGTAAAGTTGCAGCGTTAGCTGACGCAGCCAGAGAAGCTGGCTTGGAATTCTAGGAAAGGAAGAGGTTATACACCATGAAACACACAATCATAGATGCAAGCCAGTTTGAATTGACTGACAAGGTTGTAGCCATCAAGCGTGTTACCAAGACCGTAAAGGGCGGACGCAACATGCGTTTTACCGCGCTGGTGGTAGTCGGAGACGGCAACGGTCATGTGGGAGCAGGGCTTGGCAAGGCGGTAGAAATTCCCGAGGCTATCCGCAAGGGAAAGGAAGATGCGATGAAACACCTTGTCAAAATCGAGATGGACGAGAACAATTCCATTACGCATGACTTCATCGGTAAATACGGTTCCGCGAACGTTCTGCTGAAAAAGGCTCCGGACGGTACCGGTATCATCGCAGGAGGTCCTGCGCGTATCGTGTGCGAGCTTGCAGGCATAAAGAATATTCGTACCAAGTCTCTTGGATCGAACAATAAGCAGAATGTTGTCCTTGCTACGATAACCGGTCTGAGCCAGCTGAAATCCCCCGAGGAAGTAGCCAAGAGCCGCGGAAAATCCGTCGAGGAAGTATTGGCGTGAAAGGAGAACAGGAATGGAAGAGAAGAAGTTGAAGATTACTTTGGTAAAGTCCACTATCGGCGCCGTACCGAAGAACAGAGCTATCGTTGAATCTATGGGACTCCGTAAGATTGGAAGAAGCGTAATACTTCCCGACAATGATGCGACGAGGGGACAGATTCGTCTGGTTGGCCATTTGTTGAAAGTTGAAGAGGCATAATTGAAAAGGAGGTGTTATAAATGGAATTATCCAATTTAAGACCTGCGGAAGGTTCCAGGCACAGCAATTACAGAAGGGGCCGTGGACACGCTTCCGGAAACGGTAAGACAGCGGGAAAGGGACATAAGGGCCAGAAAGCCCGTTCCGGCGCGCCCAGAATCGGTTTTGAGGGCGGCCAGATGCCTTTGTACAGGCGTATTCCCAAGAGAGGGTTTACCAACAGGAATTCAAAGGTAATTGTTGCCGTCAATATAAGTGTTCTTGAGCGTTTTGAAGACGGAGCAACGGTGGATGTGAACAGTCTCATGGAGGCAGGCATCATCAAGAATCCCAGAGACGGGGTGAAGTTGCTTGGAAACGGAGAACTTACCAAAAAGCTCAATGTTAAGGTAGACGGCTACAGCGCGTCTGCAAAGGAGAAAATTGAGGCGCTTGGTGGAACAGCAGAGGTGATTTAATGCTTACAACACTGAAAAACGCATTCAAAATTAAAGAGCTCAGGGAAAAGATTCTCTTTACCTTCGCCATGTTAGTTGTGATTCGTATCGGATCACAACTTCCGGTGCCGGGGGTAAACGGAGAATATTTCAGAAGCTGGTTTGCAGCGCAGTCGGATGGAGCATTCAGCTTTTTTGATGCGGTGACAGGCGGTTCGTTTATCAATATGTCTATATTGGCTTTGAACATTACCCCCTATATCACATCGTCCATCATTATGCAGCTGCTTACGATTGCCATCCCTAAGCTGGAAGAAATGCAGCGTGACGGTGAGGACGGCAGAAAGAAGATTGCTTCCATTACAAGGTATGTGACTGTGGGGCTGGCTTTGATTCAGTCTACAGCCATGGCCATCGGTTTTGGCAGGCAGGGATACCTGGTTCAGTATAATGCATTGAATGTGATCTGTGCGATTGCCACGCTCACTGCAGGCAGCGCGTTTCTGATGTGGGTGGGCGAACGGATTACGGAAAAGGGTATCGGAAACGGTATTTCCATTGTCCTGGTAATCAATATCATTTCCAGGCTTCCTGAGGATTTGGGGAATTTATTTGAACAGTTTGTGTTTGGCAAAGCGCCTGCCACGGCAGTTCTCGCAGTGGTTATCATTTTTGCGGTTATTATCGCCATGGTAGTGCTCGTCATCATCTTAAATGACGGTGTCCGCCGGATTCCCGTACAATATGCGAATAAGGTGCAGGGCAGGAAGATGGTAGGCGGACAGACCTCCAACATTCCCCTGAAGGTGAATACGTCAGGTGTGATTCCGGTTATTTTTGCACAGTCTATTCTCACACTTCCCCTTTATATTTCTTCTTTTGCGGGGTATAAGGGCACAGGTGTCTGGGCTGAGGTTCTGAAATATCTGAACTCCACGTACTGGTGCAGACCTGATCAGCTGAGGTACAGCATAGGTCTACTGGTATATATCGGGCTGATTATCTTTTTTGCCTATTTTTATACGTCTATCACTTTCAATCCGTTGATGATTGCGGATAACATGAAGAAACAGGGCGGATTTATACCGGGCATAAGGCCGGGAAAGCCAACCAGCGATTATCTGAACAGGGTACTGAATTATATCGTGATTATCGGTGCAGTCGGTTTGACGGTGATTGCGGTTCTGCCTTATATTTTCAGCGGTGTGTTCAATGCGAGCGTCTCCTTTGGCGGTACAAGCCTGATCATTATCGTCAGCGTTGTGCTTGAGACCATGAAACAGGTAGAGTCGCAGATGCTGGTGAGAAATTATAAGGGATTCCTGGAAAAATAAAAGGATGCCGCGAGGTTGTTGGCTGCTGAGGTGAGCATGCGGCTTACAGGAGGAGCTTTCCCGTGGACAGGGAAGCTCCTCTTTTCATCTCACGGGAAAGATTGTTTTTGACAGTTTTACGGATAGATATTGCAAAATATGCGGGAAATGGGTACAATAGTTTTGAATCAGAATCTATAGTTTAGCGGAGAGAGGCAGGAAAATGAAGATTATTATGTTAGGTGCTCCCGGCGCAGGCAAGGGGACACAGGCGAAAATGATTGCGGAGAAGTATGGAATTCCCCATGTATCCACAGGGGACATATTCCGGGCCAATATTAAAAACGGCACGGAGCTGGGCAGAGAGGCAAAGCAGTACATGGATCAGGGGCTCTTGGTTCCCGACGAACTTACCGTGAAAATTCTTCTGGACAGAGTGGCTCAGGAGGATTGCAGAGACGGGTATGTGCTGGACGGCTTCCCCAGGACCATTCCTCAGGCGGAGGTGCTTGACGGCGCATTGGAGAAACTGGGAGAAAAGATCGATTACGCGGTTGATGTAGACGTGCCGGACGAGAATATCGTGAAGAGAATGTCGGGCAGGCGTGCCTGCTTAAAGTGCGGCGCCACATATCATGTGGAGCATATTCCGCCCAAGCAGGAGGGCGTATGCGACAGCTGCGGCAGTGAGCTGGTGCTGAGGGATGACGACAGGCCGGAGACCGTGCTGAATCGTCTGAAGGTGTACCACGATCAGACACAGCCTTTGATTGAGTACTATACCCGGAAAGGTATCTTAAAGACCGTGGACGGGACAATGGATATGCAGGATGTATTTCAGGCCATTACGGATATATTGAACTAGGGAAGTTGGCATAGCATGGGTATAATTATTAAGACGGACGAACAGATTAAGCTGATCAGGGAATCCTGCAGGAGACTGGCCATTGTACATAAGGAGCTGGAGGAATTTATTCGGCCCGGTATATCGACCAGGGAAATTGATATAAAGGGAGACAGCCTGATACGCAAACTGGGGGGAATTCCGAATTTCCTCCACTACAACGGGTATCCGGCCAGCATTTGCATCTCTGTGAACGACGAGGTAGTGCACGGTATCCCCAGCAAGCGGCGCATACTGCAGGAGGGAGATATTGTGAGCCTGGATGCGGGAATGATTTACAGGGGATATCACTCTGATCAGGCCAGAACGCATGCCGTGGGAAGAGTCTCTGACGAGGCGCGGCAATTGATGGACGTGACCAGAGAAAGCTTTTTCGCAGGTATAAAGATGGCAAAAGCCGGCAATCATCTTTTTGACATTTCCAATGCCATTGCTGCCTATGTAAAACCTTACGGATACGGAATCGTCAGGGATCTTGTGGGACATGGCGTGGGAACCAGACTTCATGAAGATCCTCAGATTCCGAATTTTGCGCAGATCAAGAGGGGCCCAAAACTCCGCCCCGGAATGACTTTGGCTGTGGAACCCATGATCAATATGGGACGGGGGGACGTGGAGTGGCTGGACGACAACTGGACGGTGGTGACGGAAGACGGTTCTCTGTCTGCGCATTATGAGAACACCATTTTGATAACAGAGGGCGAACCGGAAATCCTGACTGTATGCTGACCCGGTGAGAATTGAAACCGACCTTATCAAGAGAAGGGGGACTTTTAAATATGGTAGGACAGATGGCAACGTCCAGGGCAGGGCGCGATAAGGATACGCTCTATGTGATCGTGGCCCATGAAGGGGATTTTGTATACCTCTGCGACGGACGTCTGAAACCTCCGGAGCGGCCGAAAAAGAAGAGGCTGAAACATATCCAGCCGATTAACGGCACGGTGGGGGAGGCGCTGCTTCGGAAGCTACAGGGCGGAGAAAAGGTATATGCGGAGGAGATCCGTCATGAACTGAAGCTGTATGCAGAGGGACAGAGTATTGATTGTTAATGATACAATTTTCAGCAGAGTTAGCAAAGATGGAGGAAATGTATGTCTAAAAGTGATGTAATTGAAATTGAGGGTACAGTTGTGGAGAAATTGCCCAATACCATGTTCCAGGTGGAGCTGGAGAACGGGCATCGTGTGCTGGCGCATATCAGCGGCAAGCTTCGCCAGAACTTTATCCGCATTCTTCCCGGCGACAGGGTGACGCTGGAGCTTTCTCCCTACGATTTGAGCAAGGGCCGCATAATCTGGCGGGATAAGTAGGCGCTGGAATAGTCCGGAGGAAGCAGGAATGAAGAGAAGGATACGGAATGTATTGATTATATTGATCTGCAGTGTGGCAGCGGGCATATTTCTGCTGACGCTCGTCTTCCTGCTTCCGGTGGAGGCTGCCAGGAAGCATGTTGAGGAATCTCTGTATGAAATGCTGGAAGTGGCAGAGGATCCGGAGGGCAGCGCGGAGAGGAAGGAGATCATTAATCTCAAGGAAAATTTTACCGACTGCTTAATGGTGCAGAACGCGCTGGAGAAGGTGGAAGGGCAGGGGCCTCTGGCTCATGCCATGAATATCTATCATTATGACCTGGGAAACGAGTCCACCTGGCTCACGGAGGAGTCTCTGCCGGTGTTTCTGCGCAGAGGTGAGGAGGGCATGTACCTGAGAGAATACTCCCGGTATTGGCATGGGTATCTGGTGGTTCTGAAGCCTCTTCTGATGTGTATGTCCTGGGTATATGTAGAGAAGCTGCTGCTGTTCGTACAGGGAGGGCTGCTTCTGGCCGTGCTGGGGGCGGCGTTTTATCGGCGCAGGGCAGGTATCGGATTGGGCGTCCTGTATACTTTTTTGTTTATGAAGCCTCTGCGCATCTGGTTTTCTCTGGCGATGTCGGTGTGCTGGCTGATTACGCTGACTGCGGTTCTTGTCCTGCTTCTCGGTTTCGATAGAATGGAAACGAAAAAACGTCATGAAGAATTTTTTCTGCTGGTGGGGATTCTGACTGCCTATATGGATTTCCTGACCTATCCGGTGGTAACTCTGGGTGTGCCGCTCTGCGTATGGCTGGTGCAGGCAGGGGAAAGGAAAGGGTGGAAGGAGACTTTACGGCAGACATTTTGGAACTGTGCATGCTGGGCAGTGGGTTATGTGGGCATGTGGGGGATGAAATGGGTTGCGGCGGATGTGATCTGCCGGACGGGGACATTGAGAGATGCGGTTTGGTCCGTGATTAACAGGACATCCCCTCTGGACGGCTACGGCTCCGTCTTCTCCGGAGTGGAGAGGACACTGGCCGCAGTGCTGGGACAGTATGATTCGCCCTTGTATGCCATCGGTTTTTGGGTTCTGTTTTTGGCGGCCCTGCTGTCTGTGGGCTGCCGTATGGCGAAGGGCCGCAGCAGGGAATGGGGGATGTCGGCGGCCTGTCTGGCTGCCGCGGCTCTGTTTCCCGTGGGATGGCTGGTGCTGACACAGAATCACACGGCAATTCACTGTATTTTTACCTTCCGGATAATGGGGGTATCGGTGATGGCGCTATGGTGTATGGTTCTCTGCTCAGTGCAGGGGTTAGACAGGGGAACGCTTATCAGAAAACGGTAAATTTTTGAGAAAAAATACGGAAATTGCTTGCAAATGGCAATTGTCCATGTTATAATACGAAATGGTCTTTTTTGAAAGGAGGGTTTAACGTGAAGGTTAGATCATCAGTAAAGCCAATGTGCGAAAAGTGCAAAATCATTAAGAGAAAAGGACGCATCAGAGTGATCTGTGAGAATCCGAAGCATAAGCAGAGACAAGGATAATCACCGTCTGTGCGCTGCTTTGGCAGGCGCGTCAGGCTAAGTGAGTTCTTGACGGTTTTTATGTGCGGCTGAACCGGCGCCCGGTGTAAGCGGGGCGCTGATTATCATAGAACTGGGATAGAGCTTGCAGGAGATTACTTCTTGATACCAGAATGAAAAGGAGTTTCAAGGCATCAGAGGATGCAGCCCGAGAAATTCCGGCTTTTATTCCTGAAAATGTGCAGGTGTGTTTTTCGGGATGATCTGCAGCATTCTGGAAAGATCGGATGGATCAGATTCGGATGGATGTCCGGTTGGGTGGAAGCCCCAATCAATTAGTAACAGCGAATACGCGCATTCGGGAGACGGATGGGGCGTAGAAAATGGAGGAAATGTAAATGGCTCGTATCGCAGGTGTTGACTTACCCAGAGAGAAACGAATTGAAATCGGTTTGACCTATGTTTATGGGATAGGCAGAACTACCTCTAACAAGATTCTGGCAGAGGCAGGCGTGAATCCTGACACCAGGGTCAGAAATATCACCGATGACGAGGTGAAGAGAATTTCGGAAGCGATCGAAAAGCTCGGCGTGACGGTGGAGGGTGATTTGAGACGTGAGATCGCCCTGAATATCAAGAGACTTCAGGAAATCGGATGCTATCGCGGTATCCGTCACCGTAAGGGCCTTCCTGTTCGTGGGCAGAATACCAAGAACAATGCCAGAACCCGCAAGGGACCCAAGAGAACCGTTGCAAACAAGAAGAAGTAACAAAGGGTCCAGGTAACTGTAAAAAGATGAGAAAGTAGGTTAGTTTAAAATGGCTAAGCAAGTTGCAAAAAAAGTGACAAAAAAGCGTGTAAAGAAAAACGTTGAACGCGGACAGGCGCATATCCAGTCTTCTTTTAACAATACCATTGTTACGCTGACGGATACAGAAGGAAATGCGCTCAGCTGGGCAAGCGCCGGCGGTCTGGGATTTAGAGGTTCAAGGAAATCTACTCCGTATGCCGCTCAGATGGCGGCAGAGACAGCTACGAAGGCTGCTTTGATACATGGATTAAAATCCGTCGATGTGTTTGTAAAGGGACCGGGTTCGGGACGTGAGGCTGCCATCAGAGCGCTTTCCGCCTGCGGCCTGGAAGTGGTGAGCATACGCGACGTGACCCCTGTGCCCCACAACGGATGCCGTCCTCCCAAGAGGCGCCGCGTCTAATCCCCACATGCAGGATAATGAACGGTTATCGTTAGCTGGACGAAGGTGCCGGAGGGTATTGTAAACAGACAAAGAAAGAAGAGGAAGAAAAACAATGGCAGTAAATCGTGTACCCGTGCTGAAGAGATGCAGGTCCCTGGGTTTGGAGCCGTCCTACCTGGGCTATGACAAGAAATCAAAGAGACAGAATGCAAGGGCAGGAAAGAAGATAAGCGAGTACGGACTTCAGCTGCGCGAGAAGCAGAAGGCTAAGTTTATTTACGGCGTGCTGGAAAAGCCCTTCAGGAATTATTATAAGAAAGCTGACCGTATGAAGGGAATGACCGGTGAGAATCTGATGTCCATGCTGGAGTGCCGGCTGGATAACGTGGTGTTCCGTATGGGCTTTGCCAGAACCAGGAGAGAGGCAAGACAGGTTGTAGGCCATAAGCACATACTGGTAAACGGCAAACCGGTGAATATTCCTTCTTATCTGATCAAGGCCGGCGATACGGTCGAAATCAGCGAAAAGGCAAAGTCACTGCAGAGATATAAGGACATCGTTGAGGTGACCGGCGGAAGGCTGGTACCTGAATGGATGGATGTAGATATGGAAAATTTAAAGGGTAATATCAAGAATATTCCTACCAGAGAAATGATTGACGTTCCTGTAGATGAAATGCTTATTGTCGAGTTGTACTCCAAGTAAGCCCTGCCGGCCTCTGAGGCCATATATTTACCGGTTATCGGTGATATATGGCTTCAGAGTGCTTGTGTCTTAATCCAATGGAAAGTACGCCCGGCGGATTTTTCATTGTCTGAATAACATGAAAAAGGAGGGTATTCGAGTGTTTGAATTTGAAAGACCGAATATTGAGGTTGCTGAAATTTCAGAAGACAAGAAGTACGGCAAGTTCGTCGTGGAACCCCTGGAGAGGGGATATGGCATTACCCTCGGCAATTCATTGAGAAGAATCATGCTCTCCTCCCTGCCCGGCGCGGCAGTGAGCCAGATCAAAGTGGAGGGCGTGCTGCACGAGTTCAGCGCCATTCCCGGTATCAAGGAAGACGTGACAGAAATCATCATGAATCTGAAGAGCCTTGCCATCAAAAACAACAGCGAGACCAATGAGGCCAAAACTGCATATGTGGAATACGAAGGTGAAGGTATCGTACATGCTTCTGACATTCAGGCAGATCAGGATATAGAGATCTTAAACCCGGATTTGGTAATTGCCACGCTGAGCGGCAAGGACGCGAAGCTCTATATTGAGCTGACGATTACCAAGGGCCGCGGCTATGTAAGTGCCGATAAGAACAAACACGAGGATTTACCGATCGGCGTGATTGCCGTAGATTCCATTTACACACCCGTGGAGCGGGTAAATGTAACGGTAGAGAATACCCGCGTGGGTCAGATTACTGACTATGATAAGCTGACATTGGATGTGTATACTAACGGAACGCTGGTTCCCGACGAAGCAGTCAGTCTCGCCGCAAAAGTATTGAGTGAACATTTAAGTCTTTTTATTGATCTGTCAGAAAATGCCAAGACTGCGGAGGTTATGGTAGAGAAGGAAGACGACGAGAGGGAGAAGGTTCTGGAGATGAGCATCGATGAGCTGGAACTTTCCGTTCGTTCCTTTAACTGTCTGAAACGTGCGGGCATCAATACGGTGGAAGAATTGTGCAACAGGACTTCCGAAGATATGATGAAGGTTCGTAACCTTGGCCGGAAATCACTGGAAGAGGTATTGGCTAAATTGAAGGAGCTGGGATTGCAGCTTAATCCAAGCGAAGAGTAAGCAAAAGAAAGATATTCCGCAGGCGATAAAGCCAAAGGGTGCGCAGGCGGTTCATCTCTGTAAGGGCAGTACCGAAAAGTACCGCCCGCATTCGGTAAGTAAGTCCAATGAGCGTGGCCGGATGTATCATGAAAAGAGAAAGGAAAATATATTATGGCAAAGTACAGAAAGCTCGGCAAAACATCATCCCAGAGGAAGGCGCTTCTGAGAAACCAGGTGACAGGATTGATTCACCACGGAAAGATTGTTACCACCGAGGCAAGAGCTAAGGAAGTCAGAAAAATCGTGGAAGGTCTTATCGCCATGGCGGTAAAAGAGAAGGATAATTACGAGACCGTTAAGGTTACCGCAAAGGTTCCCGTAAAGGATAAGGACGGAAAGCGTGTTAAGGAAGTCGTAGACGGCAAGAGGGTAACAAAGTTTGACAGCGTGGAGAAGGAAATCAAAAAGGATCTGCCCAGCAGACTTCATGCAAGACGCCAGATTTTGCGGGTATTGTATCCTGTAGTGGATGTGCCCACGGAAGCAGCCGGCAGAAAGAGAAATACGAAGGAAGTGGATCTGGTTGCCAAGCTTTTTGATGAATATGGGCCCAGGTATGCTGATCGTAAGGGCGGTTACACCAGAATCGTCAAGATCGGTCCCCGCAAGGGAGATGCGGCTATGCAGGTAATTCTGGAATTGGTATAAAGAATTGTTGTAATTAAGGAAGAAACAGGGAGTCAATGCTTTTGCGTTGGCTCCCTGTTAAACTATTTGGCTTTTTGAAAATGCTGATAATCTTTTACGTTGTTCCAGTTTCCTCCCCAGGTAAAGCCATGCTGCAGAAACAGTTTGCAGCAGAGATCGTTCTCGTCGATTTTGTAGGGAAAAGCGGCGGAACGGTCGGCATAGGCTGAGGCGGAAGCGGGCGCTACTTCCTGGGCGCCGTTTTCTCCGTAGGTGATATAGGGGTTGTAGAGGGGGTTAATATCTACGGCCAGACCCAGGGCGTGCTTTGACAGGCTGCTGCTCCCTTCCACTGTCCGGTAATTAAAGCAGGAGGTGTTATTGTCTGCCATGGAGGCATTGTCATCGCCGTCGTAGACATCGATGAGGAGCACCTTTTCCAGCTGATATTCGCTGAGGTAAAGATCCCGGAAGATTTCCGCCAGATCCGGGGCTATTGCCTCGTTGCATATAAGCTCGCCTTCTCTGATCAGTCCGTCGAAATCATAATGCAGGATATGCACATACCGCAGATCGTCAAAGGAGATTTCGGGAGAAGCTTCCTCGTCGGTCTCAGGGGCAGGAAAGGAGACCCCGGTCATATAGCGGCGCAGATTGTCGGAAAGCGGTTCGTAATAAAAACCGTCTTCCAGGAGAATGCGGTCTTTTTCCTGAGAAGAGGCGTTCAGGGAGGCCCCGATGAGCGGCGGGTCATTTTCCGGAATTGCGGGCACAGTCTGGCCGGAGTCCGGTTCCGATGAGACCCCGGGGCTGTCCTGATCTTTCTCCAAAGGATCGGATTGCGGTCCGGCGGAAGGGGAAAACGTTATCGGAGGAAGTTCCTCCCGGGGAATATCGTTCTGGCTGGCGTATTCGGAGAGACTTATGGAGTCTCTGTGCAGAAGTTTGGAGAGACTGCACGCAATTACGACAATTCCGGCCAGGATGACCACCATTTTCAGTATTTTTTCTCTGTCCATGAAAACTCCTTTCAACACTTCCCGTGGGCAGGCCCGGGATTTCGGGTGTTGGTGCTTTTTGTTATTCCAGGATGTCCGGCACAAAAGGGATTGTGCCCCGGCATCGTATCATATAAAAGATAGCATAGAAACATTGTTTCTTCAAGCAGGGATTTTTAGTTGTAATTTACGGCGAAATTTACTATAATGTGAGTCAGTGGAAAAACTAAGCGGGCTGTGGACGGGAGGATAGGACGCCATGGGAATCGTCAGAACAGAGAATCTGATCTATGAATACATCAGGCGGGATGAGGAAGGGAATGTGGAGGGAATTACCACGGCAGTAGACAGGGTAAGTCTGGACATTGCCCCGGGAGAGTTCATTGCCGTGTTGGGGCATAACGGTTCGGGTAAGTCCACGCTGGCCAAGCATATCAATGCCATTCTCAATCCTACGGAGGGTACAGTGTGGGTGGACGGTATGGATACTTCCAGGGAGGAGAGCGTATGGGATATACGCCGGACTGCCGGCATGGTATTTCAGAATCCGGACAACCAGATCATCGGCCAGGTGGTGGAGGAGGATGTCGGCTTCGGACCTGAAAATATGGGTGTGCCCACCAGGGAGATCTGGGAGAGGGTGGAGGAGAGCCTGAAGGCGGTGGGGATGTATGAATACCGAAAATACTCGCCCAACAAGCTTTCCGGCGGTCAGAAGCAGAGAGTTTCCATTGCCGGAGTATTGGCCATGCATCCCAAGTGTATCGTTCTGGACGAGCCTACGGCCATGCTGGACCCCAGAGGGCGCAGGGAAGTCATCCGTGCAGTGAGGGCACTGAATCAGGTGGAGGAGATAACGGTAATCTTAATCACCCATTATATGGAAGAAATCGTTCATGCGGACAGGGTGTTTGTGATGGAAGGAGGCCGGGTAGCGCTGGAGGGCACGCCCAGGGAAATATTTTCTCAGGTGGAAAAGCTGAAAAGTCTGCGTCTGGACGTTCCCCAGGTGACCTTGCTGGCTCATGAGCTGCGCAGGCGGGGAATAGACCTTCCGGAGGGAATACTGACTGGGCAGGAGCTGGCGGATGCGCTGTGCGCGATTGTATGACCCTGCGGGGGGCCCCATTGTGTAAAAGGCTGGAGGGAAACAGGCAATATGGCGATTATTTTTGATCATGTAAATCATGTATACGGCGGGGATACGCCGTTGGCGGTAAAGGCGCTGGACGATATCTGTCTTCAAATTCAAGACGGCCAGTTTGTGGGGATAATCGGACATACAGGCTCGGGAAAATCCACCCTGGTGCAGCATATGAACGGTTTGCTGAAGGCGACTTCCGGGCATATTTATTTTAACGGTGAAGATATATATGACCGGGATTACAGCCTGAAAAAGCTGCGGAGTAAGGTAGGTCTGGTTTTTCAATATCCGGAACATCAGCTTTTTGAGGTCGATGTGTTCAGCGATGTATGTTTCGGGCCCCAAAATTTGGGTTATGACAAGAAGGAGGCGGAACTGAAGGCCTTTGAGGCTCTGCGCAAAGTGGGACTGCCTTCGGAACTTTATTACCAGTCGCCCTTCGAGCTTTCCGGCGGCCAGAAGCGAAGGGCTGCGATCGCGGGAGTGCTGGCCATGGAGCCGGAAGTGCTGATTCTGGACGAACCTACTGCCGGTCTGGACCCCAGGGGCAGGGCGGAGATATTGGATCAGATCAAAGGGCTGCAGACGGATACGGGCATGACGATTCTGCTGGTGTCCCACAGCATGGAAGATGTGGCGGAATATGTTGACCGGATAGTGGTCATGAATAAGGGCAGGATACTGTATGACGACTGTCCCAAAGAGATTTTTGCCCGTTACCGGGAGCTGGAGGAAATCGGATTGGCGGCTCCTCAGGTAACCTATATTCTGCACGAGCTGCAGAATCGGGGATTTCAGGTGGATATGAATGCAACCACCATTGAAGAAGCGGCGGAGACGGTGGCCGATGCGGTGAGAATGCGTAAGAAAAGATAAGCCTGCGGAAAAAATAAACTGACTGTTACGGTCAGAGAAGTTTGGATAGGATACGATATGCTGAGAGACATTACAATAGGACAATATTATCAGACAGAATCCCCTGTGCACCGCCTGGATCCCAGGGTAAAGATAGGCGGCACGTTGCTGTATATTATTTCCCTGTTTCTGTTCAGCGGATTTGCGGGGTATATTGCTGCGGCCGTTTTTCTGGCTGTTGTTATCCGGCTTTCCCATGTGCCCTTCCGGTTTATGGTGAAGGGGATGAAGGCAATCCTTTTCCTGCTGCTGATCACGGTGGGATTTAATCTGTTTCTGACGCCGGGAACGGAGCTGATCTCCTTCTGGAAGCTGAGCATAACACGGGAGGGCGCAGAGATGGCCGTCACCATGGCGGTCCGGCTGACTTTGCTGATTATAGGCTCTTCTGTCATGACATTGACCACTACGCCCAATAATCTTACGGACGGTATGGAGAAGATGATGAAGCCGCTGCGGATATTTCATGTGCCGGCCCATGAAGTGGCCATGATTATGTCCATAGCGCTGCGCTTTATCCCGATTTTGCTGGAAGAGACGGATAAGATCATGAAGGCGCAGCTGGCCAGAGGAGCCGACTTTGACAGCGGCAATCTTCTGCAGAGAGCCAGGTCCATGGTGCCCATTCTGGTGCCGCTGTTCATCTCCGCGTTCAGGAGAGCCAATGATCTGGCCATGGCCATGGAAGCCCGGTGTTACCGCGGAGGTGAGGGCAGAACCAAGATGAAGCCTCTGATTTATCAAAGAAGAGACAGGATCGGGTATCTGTGCATCCTGGGGTATCTGGTTATCGGCGTGACGCTGAGCAGGATATGGTGACGGATGTTGGGATCAGCCTTTCGCCGCAGCGCAGCCGGAAAGGGACCGCGGAAAAACGGCGGAAGTTCAGACTGGGCGCTGACTGTGACGGGAAGGCAGCGCCGGCTGAACGGTAACAAAGAATGTACGATTAAAGGGAAAGGTGCCGGTAGAGGGAAATGGAAAAACAAAGAGTTCGGCTGACAGTGGCATATGACGGGACAAACTATCACGGCTGGCAGCTGCAGGACAATGGAATAACCATAGAAGAAGAGCTGAACAGATGCCTCTCCGGGCTGTTGGGGGAGACGATTCGGGTCATCGGCGCAAGCCGGACGGATTCGGGAGTTCATGCCCTGGGAAATGTGGCGGTTTTTGATACGGAGAGCCCTATGCCGGCAGGGAAGATTTCCTATGCCTTGAACCAGAGGCTTCCGGAAGATATTCGCATACAGAAATCGGAAGCGGTTTCGCCGGACTGGCATCCCAGACACTGCGAGAGCCGCAAAACATATGAATACAGGATTTACCGTGCCGAATTTCCCATGCCGGTGAAAAGGCTGTATTCCTATTTTACCTACAATGCCCTGGATGTGGGACGGATGCGGGAGGCGGCGGCCTATCTGGAGGGAGAGCATGATTTCAAGAGTTTCTGCCAGACGGGCAGTCAGGCGGAGAGCACGGTGCGCACCATCTATACCCTCTGGGTGGAAGAGCAGGGGCAGGATCTGGTGATCAGAGTCTGCGGAAGCGGATTTCTGTATAATATGGTAAGGATTATTGCGGGAACGCTGATGGAGGTAGGGCAGGGAAAGAGGGAACCGGAATCCATGCAGGATATTTTGAAGGCCCGGGACAGAGCCTCTGCGGGTCCCACAGCTCCTGCCCATGGACTTACGCTGATCCGGTATGAATTCTTTTCCTGACGGAGGCTCTGTAGGGCCTGTGCCGCGGCAGCTCACACAGGGCAAATATTCGGCGGATAAATTTTGCGGATTTTTGGAAAATAAGGATTGACACAAGTTATCGGCTATAGTAGAATAGATAAATGTGAAAACGTTTCCAAATGCGGAGCCAAAGCCCCGGCGAAGCATTTGAAATAGAAGAGACAAGCGCCCTGAGCAGGCCATAGGAGGCAGCCGGACATCTGTTGAGTATGGCGGAGACAGGACAAAAATCGGAAAAGCAATACGGAGGGAACATAATGAAGACATTTATGGCTAGTCCAGCTACAATCGATAGAAAATGGTATGTAGTAGACGCTGCAGGTATGACTTTAGGCCGCCTTGCCTCAGAGGTTGCAAAGGTTTTGAGGGGAAAGAATAAGCCTATTTTCACACCTCATATGGACACAGGCGACTATGTGATTATTGTCAATGCGGAGAAGATCAATGTAACCGGCAAGAAGATGGATCAGAAGATGTATTATCATCATTCCGGGTATGTGGGGGGATTGAAGGAATCTACCCTGAAGGAGAAGCTGAATAAGAAGCCGGAAGAAGTAATTGAATTGGCAGTAAAGGGTATGCTTCCCAAGGGACCTTTAGGAAGGCAGATGTACAGAAAGCTTTTTGTATACGCAGGACCTGAGCACAAGCATGCGGCTCAGCAGCCTGAGACACTGACATTCTAAAGGATAGGAGGATAAGAATAATCATGGCTAAGACAGAAAAATACTATGGTACCGGCAGAAGGAAAAAATCCGTTGCAAGAGTATATTTGATGCCCGGCAAGGGAGATGTTGTGATAAACAAGAGGAGTATGGACGACTATTTCGGGCTTGAAACCCTGAAGGTTATCGTTCGTCAGCCGTTTATGGCTACCGGAACGGCAGATAAATTCGACGTGATGGTAAATGTTCACGGAGGCGGATATACAGGACAGGCCGGCGCAATCAGACATGGCATTGCCAGAGCGCTGCTTCAGGTGGATGAGGAGTACAGACCCCTGCTGAAGAAGGAAGGCTTCCTCACCAGAGACCCTCGTATGAAGGAGAGGAAGAAGTACGGCTTGAAGGCTGCGAGAAGAGCACCTCAGTTCAGCAAGAGATAATCGACTGCTCAGACTATATCAAAATGGCTCAAAAAGCCCGGAAAATCAAGGTTTTCCGGGCTTTTGCTATATCTAAACGGGCTGATATGGTTTGACCAAATTTGGCAAAACGAGAGCCGATTTCATCCAATTTTTAGTGGTCCGCAAGTGGTTAACTGGCCAAAAAGAGGGCAAAAAGAGGGGGAAGTGGTTCCCAAAGTGGTTAACCGAGAGCCGATTTTTGGGGTGCTTTTCAGCCCTCCTTCCCCTCGTTTTTTGGCTGTGGCAGTTTGGCATAGTTTGAGCTAATTTGAATAATTGAATATGAATTTGATGTAGCACACAGTATAAATGCTGGGTGCTTTTTTCATTTCAGGAACTCGTATTCCGGCGATAGAAAGAGCCGTCACTTCACTGTTAATTTTGAAGTGGCGGCTTTTTCTATTTCCAGAAGCAACAGCAATAATTAGAAATGAGGTGAAGTCAATGAACACACAAATCATCGCCATCGCCAACCAGAAAGGCGGCGTTGGCAAAACAACAACCTGTGCGAACTTGGGAATAGGTCTGGCACAGGCCGGAAAGAAAGTGCTTCTGATCGACGGGGACCCACAAGGAAGCCTGACAATCAGCTTGGGAAATCCGCAACCGGACAAGCTGCCATTTACACTGTCGGATGCAATGGGCAAAATTCTGATGGATCAGCCTATACGCCCCGGAGAAGGTATTCTGCATCATGCAGAAGGCGTTGACCTGATGCCTGCGGATATTCAGCTTTCCGGTATGGAGGTTTCTCTGGTAAACGCCATGAGCCGTGAAACGATTTTACGGCAATACCTGGACACACTGAAGGGGCAATACTCCCATATCCTCGTCGACTGCCAGCCCTCCCTTGGTATGCTCACAGTCAATGCGCTGGCCGCTGCGAATAGGATCATCATTCCCGTTCAGGCAGAGTATCTGCCCGCTAAAGGGCTGGAACAGCTGCTCTCCACGGTAAACAAGGTAAAGAGGCAAATCAACCCCAAGCTCCAGATTGACGGTATCCTGCTGACGATGGTGGACAGCCGAACCAACTTTGCCAAAGAGATTTCCGCGCTCCTGCGGGAGACCTATGGCAGCAAGATCAAAGTATTCGGCACAGAGATCCCCCATTCTGTCCGGGCAAAGGAAATCAGTGCAGAGGGAAAAAGTATTTTCGCCTATGACCCTGGCGGCAAAGTGGCAGAGGGGTATCGAAATCTGACGAAGGAGGTGTTGAAACTTGAAAAGCAGCGCGAAAAAAATAGAGCTGGCCTCGGTAGATGATCTGTTCTCCACCGAAGAAGGCCGTCAGGATGCAAAGCTGGAAAAGATTCAGGAGATTCCGCTGTCTGAACTGCATCCCTTTAAGAACCACCCATTCAAAGTCAAGGATGACGAAGCCATGATGGAGACCGCTGACAGTATCAAGCAGTATGGTGTGCTGGTTCCTGCGATTGCCCGCCCTGACCCGGAGGGTGGTTATGAACTGGTGGCCGGACACAGACGGCACAGAGCAAGTGAACTGGCAGAAAAAGAGACCATGCCGGTAATTGTCCGTGATCTGGACGATGATGCAGCCACAATTATTATGGTTGACAGCAATCTGCAACGAGAAAGTCTCCTCCCCAGTGAAAGAGCATTTGCTTATAAAATGAAACTGGATGCTATGAAACATCAGGGAGAGCGAGTTGATTTAACTTGTTCCCAAGTTGGGAACAAGTTAGAGGGCAAGAAGTCCAGTGAGATTTTGGCAGAGCAAGTAGGTCAGAGTAAAAACCAGATTTTTCGCTATATCCGTCTGACAGAGCTGATTTCTGAATTGATGGACATGGTGGATGAAAAGAAAATTGCCTTAAATCCCGCCTATGAGCTGTCCTTTCTCAAAAAGGAGGAACAGGTAGACCTGTTGGACGCGATGGACAGCGAACAGGCTACCCCTTCTCTTTCTCAAGCCCAGCGGCTCAAAAAATACAGTCAGGAGGGGCATCTGACCCTCGATATGATGCGTGTCATCATGGGTGAGGAAAAGAAAAGCGATCTGGACCGAGTGACATTTACCTCTGACACCTTGCGGAAGTATTTCCCTAACCCGGATAAACCGGAAAAGTTTTTTTTGCATTTCCTCCACGTTTCAAGTACAATAAAGAAAAACATTGGAGGATA
>CAJUGL010000027.1 GCA_910586515.1 uncultured Acetatifactor sp. | reverse complement strand
CTTATCGCCATTTGCCGAGATATGAAAAGATAGTTTGAAAATTTGCTTGAGGTTTTATTAAATATGTATTAGAATAAAGCCAGTTTTGCGGTACAGGGATGTTTCTCAAAAAGTATACTTTTGGGGACATCTGTCCACTAATACCAGTAGCTGATTAATGCACAGATTTCCCCTGATCGTCCTTCTGCTATGGTTCTGTACATGCTGCAATCGCGGCCCCAAATTCCGTCAGGTTTAAAACCTGAAGTATAAAAGTGAACTGTCTGTTTAATTCCTGATGCTGGCTTCCCATAAAATAAAATATGGCTGTCTCTTGTTCCCATGCCCGTCACGATGTATAATAAAAGCACAGCCCGAATCGTAAAACGAAGCTGTGCCAAAATCCAAAATCAAAGGAGGCATACAATGAACAAAGTAATCGAAACCATCAGAGAGCGAAGTTCCACCAGAGGATACACCCCAGACCCCCTCACGGAAGAGGAGCTGAACATCCTGCTCCAGGCAGGTCTGCAGGCACCCACCGCAGCTAACAAGCAGGAGATCCATTTCACCGTAGTGCCGGGCAGCCATCCAATTATGCAGGAATTGGAGGAAGAGAAAAACAGACTGCGGGAAATCTCTTCGCCGCCTCACAATTTCTATTACGAAGCGCCCATCGTAGTAATCATCAGCGCCGACAGCACGTTCAAATGGGGCACCCTGGACGCAGGCATAGCGGTGGAGAATATGGCTCTGGCTGCGGAATCTATCGGTTTAGGCAGTCTGATTATCGGCTGTATCCTGGATGCCATGGCAGGAGAAAAAAAGGCGTACTTTTCCCAGGCCCTGAAGCTTCCCCCTTCCTATGAATACAAGATCGCCATCGCTTTCGGGCATAAGGCAACCGCAAAGGAACCTCATACTTACGATGCGGATGCCCACATCACCAGACTGTAACTCACAAAAATCCAGGGGTTCTTTCCGGCCTGCGCCGAAAAGCCCCTGGACTCTCTGCTTTCATTTATATACTTTGTTTTTTATTCTTTGATTTCTCCTGCCCATTTAAAAGCAAATTTCGCCACAATGCCGGCAAGGCAAGGGCCGAAAACAATACAGGCAATCAGCCAGCCGAGAATCGCGGGCAGTTTCATCCTGGATACCAGCTTTCCGCAGAATTTCTCTTAAAATTCCTCTGCACTGCAGCAATTCAGCCAGAAAGGGCCTCTAACGCCGCCTTCCGAACAGTTTCTTTCCGGGAAGCTGCACCAAAATCACAGCACAGAAAACCAGGATACAGCCCGCCAGTTCCCTGCCTGTCAGCGCCTGATCCAGAATTACCCAGCCTGCCAGCACGGAAACCACCGATTCCAGGCTCAAAATCAGAGAGGCCACCGCCGGGTCCGTGTTCTTCTGCCCCAACACCTGCAGAGTATAGGCCACGCCGCAGGAAAGGATACCCGCATAAGCCAGAGGTACGATTCCGTCCGCGAAACTTCCTATGTCCGGTTTTTCAAAAAAGAACGCCAGTACGCTCCCCAGGATTCCTGCCGTCAGAAACTGAATACAGGAAAGCTCCACACCGTCCGTCCGGGGAGAAAAGAAATCAATCACCAGAATATGTCCGGCGAACAGGACAGCGCATAAAAATACCAGCGAGTCTCCTTTTCCCAGCGAAAAGCTTTCGCTCATGCACAGCAGATACATGCCGAAAGCCGCCAGCGCCGCCCCTGTCCAGACTTTCCCAGACACCTTCTTTTTCAGAAAAATCCCGAAGAGAGGAACCAGGATAATATACAGCGTGGTGATAAAACCCGCCTTTCCCACCGATGTATATAATATGCCGTATTGCTGTAAAAGAGATGCCGCGCACAAAATCAACCCGCAGCAAATCCCCCCTGCAGCAGTGTCTTTTCGTCTGGTCAGTAAATTTTCCGAACTGCTTCCCGCCAGATTCTTTCCTGCCCTGCGGCGTTTTGCTCTGTTAAGGCAGATCACCGGCAGGAGCGCTGCACTGCCCAAAAGGAACCTGGCCCCGTTAAAGCTCAGAGGCCCAAGGTAATCCATTCCCACACTCTGAGCCACAAAAGCCGTGCCCCAGATAGAAGCAGCCAACAGAAGCATCAAACTGCTCTTCCATGAGATTTTCGGCTGAACATCCGGATTCTGCTCCGCATCCTGGTTCCTCTTCCGCTCCAGGTTATGTTTCTGCCCTTGCCTTTCTTCCTTCTCTTGTATCTTCATCTTCTTTATATCTCCCTGCCTTCCTTTGGTTTTCCTCAAAATCCCGGTAAAAAGAATGCCTGCGCCTCAGCACAAGCATTCCCTTTGGTTAATCTTTCTTATTTACTTTCTTCTGAATCAGGAAAGTGATGCTTCCCGCCGCTGCCATTCCTGCAGCTACGATACAGAAAAGCCAGATCAGATTCAGGTTATTTCCGCCCTGCGGCAATTCAGCATCGCTGCAACCGCCGATTACCACATCGAATTCACCTGTCTTGGGAGACAATTTTTCTGTTCCCTGCGAATTGCTTTCATTTCCGGATCCGCCGCTGTCTCCGGAAGGATTCTCACCCTCACCGGCGTTTCCGCCCATCACATCCTCGCCGACGATAATGACATAATCCGACGCATGTGTAAAGTTCAGCTCGGCAATCCCCTGATCATTTATCTGATCAGAACTGATAAATTCAAGCCTGCCTCCGCTCTCATTATAGTAGAAGAGATTCGCCTGTTTTCCCACATTAGCCGCCCCCACATTAATCATGAGTACAGCACTGTAGCCGAAATCACCGCTGTGCGCAAGGCTGAGCTGTGTGGTCTGCCTGTCTCCGGCTATATTCTTTACGATATTCTCCGGAATGGCTGACGTTGCAGTCTTTACCGAAAAATCAACGTCATTTGCACGGTCGGCCGTAACATTTTTACCGTTCACAAACCAGATAATTCCGTTGCCCATATTAAAGGAAATGGTAACATTCTGCCCCTTCACACGGTCCAGTACATCTCCGGGTACAACGGATGCGCCGTTCATATTTACATTAACCCACTTTCCTTCAAAAGCATTTACAGCTTCTTCCTTAACGGCCTCCCAGCCTTCCTTACCGGATCCGCCCTCAATAGAAGGAGTCATTGGCGTACCTGGTTTGGATGTAGGCACTGGTGTAGGCACCGCAGTCGGCACAGGCGTGGGTTCCGGAGTCTGCACAGGTGCCGGCGTTTGACTGGGAGCCTGGGTAGGCACCGACGTAGGCTCCGGTCTCTGGGTAGGCACTGGCGTCTCATTGGGAGCCTGGCTAGGCTCTGTTGACGGCTTCGGAGATTCTGTTGGTTCTGCAGACGGCTTCGGAGACTCTGTCGGCTCCGTGGACGGCTTCGGAGACTCTGTTGGTTCTGCAGACGGCTTCGGAGGCTCTGTAGGTTCTGCAGACGGCTTTGGGGACTCTGTAGGCTCTGCAGACGGCTTCGGAGACTCTGTTGGCTCTGCAGACGGCTTCGGAGACTCTGTTGGCTTTGCCGTCTCATCCGGAGTCTGGGTAGGCTCTGTTGACGGATCCGGAGACTCTGTAGGCTTTGCCGTCTCATCCGGAGTCTCTGTAGGCTCCGTGGACGGCTTCGGAGATTCTGTTGGCTCTGCAGACGGCTTCGGGGACTCTGAAGGCTCCGTGGACGGTTCCGGCGAAGGGACATAATTATAAATAATCTCTGCCTTTGCCACTGCCGCTGCCGTATCTCCTATTTTACTTACGCTCTTCCACTGTTCTTCGCTGCCGGTATAGTATATCTTTTCAAGCGGACAGCTTCCAAAAGCAGCTATCCCAATTGACGTTACACTGTCCGGAATTATGACAACACTCACAGCTGAAGAAGCGAATGCGGATCCTCCGATACTCTCCGCGCCCTCGGGAATCTCCAGGCCGGCAAGTGTCAGACAATTCTGAAACATGCCTTCACTGATGCGGTCTATACTCTTGGGCAGCGTCACCTTCATCAGATTGTAACATCGAGTAAACAGATTGTCGCCCATCTTTACCTGCCTGCTGCCGGGAGTAAAGGTCACAATTCCCAATTTCTCACACTGGGAAAATGCAGCGGCTCCCACCTCGCCGATACTGGAAGGCAAAGTGATCATGCCAAGCTTTGTGCAGGCATTGAATGCATTCTGGCCGATTGTCTCCACACCTTCGGAAACAGTTACCGAACCCAGATTTGCACATCCGCGGAACGCGCTGTCACCGATTGTCTTCACCCCGGAGGGAATCGTCACGGAAACAATTGAGGATTCACGGAAAGCGCTGTTGCCGATGGACGTCACACTGGGCGCAATCTCTGCACCCAGAACCCCGCAGTTCCAAAAAGCGCAGGCGCCGATACTGGTAACGCCATTTTCGATAACCACCTCACGGATTGCGCTGCTATGCTCATTCCAAGGCTGCTCTCCGACACTGCTGAAATCCGGCATAGCCCCCCCGCCGGAGACGGTCAGCGTACCCGCCTTCGTCAGGTTCCAGGTAAGTCCCCCCTCAAGGGTTCCGCTTCCAATCGAAACATCGGCTTCGGGATCATCCGGCGGTATATAGCCTTCCGGGTAGCGTGTGATATAGTGACTGGTATCTCTCATCACCTCTTCCCTGGAGATTGCCCGTCCCCAATGTACCTTGCCTTTATGGTCTCCCATACTGATGTTTCCTTCGGCAACCACCACGCCCGCATCGCTTACCTCCAACACGATCACAGTGTGCGCATCACCGCTTACCCTCAGGATATCACCGACTTTTATCTCCTCATAGGTAAATCCGCCAGGCGCGTACATCCTGGCAGGCAGACTGCCGAATGCCTCGTCGCTGAGGATGAACGCAAAAGCGACACAGCCCACAGCCTTGATATTGGCTCCGCCAAGAGGACCGCCTTTCCAACTGTAATATCCCTTTGAGTCCGAATAGGGTTCGTCGTTGGTCCAGGGTGTTCCCTCCTTATACGCATCCTGATCCGCCAGCGCAATCATGGCCTGATACGCTTCCGCAGGAGTAGGAACAACCGTTTCTCTGCCGACAGACGACTGGGGGGCGGATTCCTCCTGGGAAGTCTCTGGCTGCTGTGAAAAAGCGTTCTCCTGCAGCAAATCGCCTATTCCCTCAGGCTGCGAAGTCTCGCCCTGAGACAATTCACCTTCGCCTTCCGGCTGGGAAGCTTCTTCCTGAGGCAGACTGTCTTCTCCCTCCGCCTCCGCACTCTCGCCCTGAGGCAACTCACTTTCTCCCTCCGCCTCCGGACTCTCGCCCTGCAGCAAATCACCTATTCCCTCCGCCTGCGAAGTCTCGCCCTGAGGCAGACTGTCTTCTCCCTCCGCCTCTGAGACCTCTTCCTGAGGCAACTCACCTTCTCCCTCCGCTTCCGGACTCTCGCCCTGAGGCAATTCACCTTCTCCCTCCGGCTGCGGAGTCTCCTCCTGTACAAGTGGAATCCCCTCCTGCGACAAGGGAATTTCCTGCCCTGTCTGCGCCACCGACTGGAAAGAGACGGTCAGACACAGCGCCAGGGCAACCGAAATAATTCGTCGTTTCAATATTACACCCTCCTGCATCATCTTTTTGGAGAACTGTTACAACGTGCTGATTTGCCAGATTCTCCCTTTATCAATATATTCAATATATCGTCATCGTTCCGCGTTGTCAATAGCGTTATCAAAACGCCTTCACGCCCGCTCCCTCTGACGTTTCCGCCGTTTAGCCACAATTATGGCTATGTATACTGCCAGAAATCCCAGAATAATTGCTGCCAAAACCGCGGATTCTCCCGGGCCGCCCATTTTCGCCTCCGCCCACAGTCTGTCTATCAGTCTGGCCGTGTCTTCCGGCAGGTTTACAAATACCTGGGTGCGGGCCAGAATGCTTTCATCCGGATAATGGATGGGGCTCTCCACCATTTCCTCGTCCATATAGGCCTTGGCCGCCGTCTCCGGCGTGGAATATCCGATGTAATTCATATTGGCCCCGGCTATCTCCGGATCGCACAGAAAGTTGATATAGGCCTCCGCCTCTGCCTTGTGACCGGAGGTTGCGGGAATACACATGGCGTCCACGAAGTAATTCGTCCCCTCCTCCGGCACCACAAACCGGATATTCTCGTGATTGTCCACCAGAATTGCGGCATCCCCGGAATAATAGGGGGCTATCCAGGCTTCCTCGCTCTCCATCTTGTCAAAAATCCGGTCCATGACATAGGCCTGCACCAGGGGCTTCTGCTGCTTCAGCAGAGCCGCCGCCTCCATCCAGTCCTCTTCCTCTGTGGTATTTACGGGTTGTCCCAGTAAAATCTGGGCAATGGCAAAGGAATCCCTGGGATTGTCAAACATCAGTATCTTTCCCGCGTACCTGTCGTCCCAGAGGGCGGACCAGCTTGTGATCTCTTCCTCAATATAGTCCGTATTGTAAAACAGGCCCACCACGCCCCAGGTATAGGGCACGGAATAGCGGTTCTCCGGATCGTACTCCCCGCCCCGGAAGCTTTCGTCAATGTACTGATAATTGGGAATATTGGAAAAATCCAGTTCCGCCAGCATATTTTCGTCAATCAGTCTTGACACCATGTAATCCGAAGGGATGATCACGTCATAATCCGCGCCGCCTCCCACCAGTTTGGAATAAAGGGATTCATTGCTGTCAAAGGTGGTGTAATTGACCCGGATCCCCGTGCGCCTGGTAAATTCCGCGTTCACGTCCAGGGAATCATCCGTGCCGTTGGCAATATACTCCCCCCAGTTGTACACATTGATGGTAACCCCCCTGTCCCTGCTTTCCTCCGCCTGCACCCGCGGAAGCGGCACAGAGGCCAGGGCGGCGGCCAGGCCCAGGCAGATGCTTCCCGATACGCCTGCCTTCCTTCGGAAGACATTCCTGCAGCGGTCATCTCTGTTTATCCCAAATCCCCCTTTTCCGGAAGCTCCGTTCTTTCCCTTCATGACGCCTCACACCTCCTCCTTGGGTTGTATGTCCCGGCCCTTCAGGTTCCGGGCATTGACGATAATCAATAATGCCATCACCACCGCAAACAGCACCGTGGACAAGGCGTTGATCTCCGGGCTGATGCGCTTGCGGGTCATGGAATAAATGTAAATGGGAAGGGTCTGTGTGGTGCCGCTTGTAAAATAGCTTATCACAAAGTCGTCAATGGACAGGGTAAAAGCCATAATCATGCCGGTCACGATTCCGGGCATGATCTCCGGCAGCACCACCTTAAAAAAAGCCTTCACCGGCGGGCATCCCAGATCCTGGGCCGCCTCATAAAGATTCGGGTCCATCTGACGAAGCTTTGGCAGCACGGACAGAATCACATAGGGCAGGCAGAAGGTGATATGGGCTGCAAACAGGGAACCCATCCCCAGGCTGCGCCCTCCGAATACCCGGACCGCAGACACAAACAGCAGCATAAGCGACACACCTGTCACAATCTCCGGATTCACCATGGGCAGATTTGTGATATTCATCATAATCCGCCTGGGCAGACGCTTCATGCTGTTGATGCCGATGGCAGCGGCAGTGCCCAGTACGGTGGAAACCGCAGCCGATACCACCGCTATCAGCAGCGTATTGCGCAGTGCCTCCAGAATCAGCCTGTCCTCAAACAGCTTTCTGTACCACCGCAGGGAGAAACCGCCCCACACTGCCCGGCTTCCCGTCTCCGTATCGTTAAAGGAGAACACGATCAGCACCAGAATCGGCGCATACAAAAAGAGGAAAATAAGAAAGGTATAAATACGCCCTCCCGCTTTTTTCACAGCAGCATACCTCCCTTCTCGTCCGCTCCCCCGTCGTCAAACTGGTTCATAATGCCCATGCAGATCAGAATGATCACCATCAGCACCAAAGACACGGCGGAACCCAGGTTGGGATTGTAGGCGCTTCCCAGAAACTGCATGTCAATCAGGTCTCCGATCAGTAGGTTGCCGCCCCCGCCCAACATTTTCGATATGATAAAGGTGCTCACCGCAGGCACGAATACCATGGTCACCCCGGAGATAACCCCGGGCATGCTCAGGGGCAGCACCACCTTCAAAAACACCTGCCTGTCCCCTGCCCCCAGATCCTGGGCAGCCTCAATAACGCTCTGGTCAATCTTGGTCAGAACGGAATACAGGGGCAGAATCATGTAGGGAATGTAATTGTACACCATGCCCAGAACCACCGCTCCCGCAGTGTTGATCATGTGAACCCGGGGAAGCCCCAATGCCGCCAGGAAGGAATTGATCAGGCCGTTGTCCTCCAAGAGCGTCATCCAGGCATATGTGCGCAGCAGGAAATTCATCCACATGGGCAGCATTACAAGCATCACCATCACATTCTGCCGTTTTACGCTCGTTTTGGCAATCAGATAGGCCAGCGGATATCCCAGTCCCAGGGAAACCACAGTGGCCACAGCCCCAAGCCAGATGGACCGCAGGAACACATTGGAATACTGCCCCACGCTCAGCATATTTTCCAGGGTAAAGCTGCCCGATTTGTCCGTAAAGGCAAAATACCCCACCAGGAGCATGGGCAGCACGATAAAGACGGTCATCCAGACCGTGTAAGGCGCGGAAAGAAGCCTGGAATTAGATTTCATCCGTGTTTTCCTCCTCTTCTGCCCATGTATTCTCCGAGGCCTCATCCGAGGTATTGATATCCTCCTCCATCTCGTCGCTGAAGGTGCTGTAGTCGCCGAACACGCCGGAGTATTCGGATTTCTCCATGACATGAATGTCATTGGGGGTCAGCGCCAGGCCGATATGATCCCCTGCCTGGGGGCATTCCGTGGACTGTATCATCCATTTAAAGCCTGCCACATCCACGATGATCTCATAGTGGACCCCCTTGAAGGTAACGGCTGTCACATCCCCCACAATCCGGGTGGAATCCGGTTCCACTACCTTGATGTCTTCCGGACGGATCACCACGTCCACAGGGGTATTTCTGCCGAACCCGCTGTCCAGGCAGCGGAAGCTGTGCCCGGCAAACTTCACCGAATAATCCTCCAGCATCACGCCGTCCAGAATATTGGATTCCCCGATAAAATCCGCCACAAAGGCATTTTTCGGCTCATTGTAAATATCCGTGGGCGATCCGATCTGCTGAATCACCCCGCCGTCCATCACCACCACAGTGTCGGACATGGACAGAGCCTCCTCCTGGTCATGGGTGACGAACACAAAGGTAATCCCTGTCTGCTGCTGTATTTTTTTCAGCTCCGCCTGCATATCCTTGCGCAGCTTCAGGTCCAGGGCGCCCAGTGGCTCGTCCAGTAACAGGACCTTGGGCTCATTGGCCAGGGCCCGGGCGATGGCAACTCTCTGCTGCTGTCCTCCGGAAAGCCGGCTTATTCCTCTGTGGGCATAGCCGGTGAGATTTACCATGGCAAGCATCTCATGTACGGTCTTC
Organism: uncultured Acetatifactor sp.; assembly: GCA_910586515.1. Taxonomy (GTDB): domain Bacteria; phylum Bacillota; class Clostridia; order Lachnospirales; family Lachnospiraceae; genus Acetatifactor. The sequence continues at coordinate 35,359 of CAJUGL010000027.1, read as the reverse complement.
CGGATCTCCTTCTCCCCCCGTCCCTTCAGACGCATGCCGAAGGCAATGTTCTCGTACACGTTCAGATGGGGAAACAGGGCGTACTTCTGGAAAATCGTGTTCACCGCTCTCTTATGGGGCGGCAGGCCGGTAATGTTTTTGTCATAAAAAAACACATCCCCTCCGTCCGGCCTGATAAACCCGGCTATGGTGCGCAGCACCGTGGTCTTGCCGCACCCGGAGGGTCCAAGCAGGGTGACGAATTCCCCATCGTGAATCTCCAGGTCAAAACCCCCCAGAACCTGCTCCCCGTCATAGGAAACCGTAATGTTTTTTAAGGATATAATTGTATTTTTCAAATGAGGAATCTCCTTTTTCATCAGTACATCCTGCGCCGCGATTCTACAGGTAATTCGACATTTTTCGGATGCATACGCAATGAACTAAATATACGGGATATCGAAGGTTTTGTCAATCCTTTGTCAATCCCGGAAAGAAATCTCATCCTCATTATTTTCCAGTCCCTCCTGCAGCCGCCCGAAGGCCTTCCGCTCGAACTCCTGGACGGAGATGGATTTTTTGTTCGGATTGGCGAATACAAAAATCTTGTCTACCGTTTCCAGATAATTCTGTATCTTGTCGTTTGTGGCGCTGATGAGAGCCTGGAAGCCCAGTCCCCGGATGAGCTGAATGCAGCTTGCCACCTTCTCCGCGTCCATCTTGGAAAAGGCCTCGTCCAGAACCACCAGACGGAGGGTGGGATTCCGGACCATTCCCGGCTTCAGATCAATCCTGTAAGCCTGGGCAAAACTGGCAAGCAGGGCCACATAGAGAGGATTCTGTCCCTCTCCGCCGGAATTCTTCCTGATCATCCTGCTCAGGCGGATTTTAATCACCTCGTCCTCGTTCTGAATCAGCTGCTGCATGTCAAAGGAAAGGTATGTCCTGTAGTCCGCGTACCTGTCCATATTGCGCCTGGCCTCCTCCTGCTCCTCCGCTGTGGCGTTCTCCGGGGGAATAAAGATGCTGATCAGATCGTTGATCATGGCGCCGTAGTGGTTTTCATGTTCCATGGTAAACAGATTCAGCTGATTGTCCAGACCGATATCCAGATCGGAGGGATTGACTTCCAGAGCCTCATCCATGAACATGTCATAATACTGACCGTCCGGCCCCTTGTTTCTTCCGATATAAAACTGATACTTATCCTTTCCGAAATCCAGTCTGCTGATGATCCGGTTGAGCTCGTCCTTCCTCTGCAGGGCTTCCTTGATGGCGCTGCGGATTTTATACATAAAATCATCCTTAAAATGCTCCACCGCAGTCCTGGCCTGCTCCGCCGCCCTGACCCGGAACTCTTCCAGACGCTCATGGTCCAGATGGTCAAGCAGCTCCCGGTAATCCCGATTGTCCTCCGCTGTGGGAGAGAAATTCCGGTTCTGGTAAGCGCGCAGGTATGCGGCCCGCAGCTCCACCAGGCGGTTCATCTCCTGCTGCCGCCTTTCTGCCGCGCCCTCCAGACGCTCCTGATAATCCTTCCCAAGAGAATCAAACCTGACATTCTGCCCGGAAGAGAGAATGTCCGCCAGTTTCTCCTCAAGCTCCGGATTTGCCGTAAAAAGCCTTTCCTTCTCCACCAGAGCCTCGTTCAGGCTTACCAGATTCTCCCTCTCCTGCTTTTGGCTGTTCTCCAGATCGTAGACCCTTCTCCGGAGCTGATTCAGCGCCTGCTTTTTCTGATCGCACAGCCCCAGCAGGGTCTCCCGCTCCTTTTTCCACCGATCCACGTCCTCAGAGGACAGCTCCTTCAGCTTTGCCTCCAGTTTCTCCTGCTCAGCCTGTCTGTCCTTCAGCGCCGCCATGTCCTTCTGCCATTCCAGGTACACGTTCATATCCTGGCTTAAGTACTCCAGTTCCAGAATCCGCTCCGTCTCCCTGTTCTGGTCCTCCAGGGGCTTTCTCTGCTCCTCCATGTCCGTGATGCTCTTTTTCAGCAGTTTGATTCTCTGGCTCACGCTGCTCTTTCCGATGTAGGCGGACGTGGTATACAGGGCGGGATTGATGTGCTGAATCCGGTAGTTGTGGTAGGACACGCAGTTTTTCGTGATGCCGATTCTGTGGCTGCGCAGTTCCTCCACGTCCCCGCATTTCATCACTTTCCCCAGAAGAAAATTAATGTAAGACTGGGCGTAGTCCTTTTCCGCCTTTACCTCCTCCGCCAGGGAGCCCGCAGTCACCGGATGCCTGTCGCCTGTGACCCGCTCCGTATCCAGAACCGCCACCCGGCAGAATCTCTCCCTGTCCATCTCCTCATAAATCTTCATGGCCAGTCTGGCGTATTTGGGCTCCACAATCACGGAGAGCTTGTTGTACCCAAGGTAGCCCTCCACCGCGTTGCGCCAGGACTCGTCCCGGATGTCCAGAAGATCCGCCAGAATCTCCACCCGCACATTCTTTCCCGTCTCCTGGCACAGGCGTTTCTGCAGAATATCCCTGGCCTGTTCCAGTTCTCTGGGATAGGCCTTGTTTCCGGCCTTCAGCTGCGTCAGTTCCTCCCCGGCCTTTTTTATTCTCTTCCCCAGTTCCCGCAGCTCGCCCCGGATGTCCTGCTGCTGCTTTGCCGCGTCCTTCCGGACCTCCTCCAGATCCCCTTTCAGCCGCTTTAATTCCTCTTCCGTAATCTCTTTTTGCCCGAATGCCTCTATGTCCCACAGCGTCCGGTTGGCCACACTGTCCACATCCTCCCAGGCTTTCAGGAACTCTGCCGTCTGGTTCCAACGGGTCCTGCTGTTTTCCAGACGCTCCACCAGGGCGTTCAGGGACAGAAGCTGCTCCCTCATCTGCTCATATCCGGTCATGGTGATGCGCTGCAGAAGCTCGTCCCCCTGGCCGGTCATCCGGTCAATCTCCTCCTGTTCCTGCTCTATGGCCCGGGCAGCCTGCTCCGAATCCTCTTCCAGTGCGCGGATTTTCGTCCCGCATTCCTCCGCTTTCAGCCGATCCTGCATAATGTCCAGTCTGGCGCTGAAATACCGGTAAGCCTCCATTTCCCGCCCTATGGCTTCCACTTCCCCATGCTGCCTGCAGATATCTTTCAGACTCCCGATCTCCCTGCAGGTATCCTCAATCTTCTGCCGCAGACGCCCGTACTCCATAACGCTCTGCTGCATGTCCTCAATGTGGATATCCTGCTCCATGCAGATATATTCCTTCACAAACTCTTCCAGTTTGATATTCATGCGGAAGGGAATTGCCCGCTTAAACAGCAGGGGAAATTTCTCCGCGTCCAGTCCCCCCAGGTACACATCGTAGAGCTGCTTGCGGAAACGCTCGTTGTGGGATCCGAAGTAGTAATCCTCCCGCTGAAAATTCGCCAGAAGCCAGTTTTTTACCTCCTCTATGGACATGGCCCGGCCGTCCTTCCCCTCCACCCGGTACCCGTGGTCCGGTACAGGCCCTCTGTGCCAGAAAAATATCCGTGCAGTCTCATTGGAGGCTGTCTCCACATCAAACACCACCCCCACGCACTGGCATTCCCCCGTATCCGTCCTCCGAAGCTCCAGGACAATGGTGGAGGAGAAATTATTGTTGCGCAGATAGGAAAAGCTGTTGTCCTCCCCGATGTTGACCATGCCCCGCAGATACTCGATAAGGCTTCTGTCCGAGTCGTCCGCTGCCGCCTTGTTGAAAAATCCCCTGCCGTCCGTATTGGCGTAGAGCACGATCTGCAGGGCGTCAATCACCGTGGATTTCCCGCTTCCGGAATGCCCGGTAAAAAAATTAATCCCCTGGTGAAAGGACAAGATTTTATGCCTTATGTAATGCCAGTTGTTCAGACAGATTCTGGACAGCGCCTCAAACCCCTGATTCGTCATCTTCCTCTTCTCCCTCTGTATAAGTCTCGATCAGCGCCCTTACATCGTCTCCCATCAGCACCACATTCACCGTGGGATAGATGATCAGGCGGCTCTGGCCGTCCGTTTCCTCCAGACTGTCCAGAGGCTCTATCAGCTGATACCGTTTCAGCAGCCCCAGGCACCTGCGGATCTCCGTCACCGAAGGCTGCCTGGGCAAAAGCCGGTAGCTGCCCAGTTTCTCGTGAATTTCCCCCAGGGAGACCACGGCATTGACGGACGTGGACACAGCGGACATCTGTTCGTCATAGATCAGCTTTAAAATCAAAATATAAAAGGTGGCAAGTTTGGGCAGCTTCTCCCCCAACACCTGCTCTCCCCGGATGTAGATTACCCCCATCTGGCTGTTTTCCATTACCTCAATGTCCATGATGGCAAAATACGCCCTGATAAACTCCAGATGCCTGCCGCATTCATAGTAATCCCTGTTCAGCTGATATCGTTTCGTCTTCCTGTCATACCGCCGCTCCAACAGAAATGTCTGCCGGTAAAGCTGGCCGATCACTTCCGTCACCTTCCTCTGCTCCTCCTGGGGCAGTTCCTCATAGTAATTTATCATCTGCTCGTCCTTCCCTTACGCCTTACCGGGCTGTCTCAGTGCTTCTGCCCCTTCTGCTGAAATACCAACGCAGGATACCGGTATCTGCCGTTGTCAATCACTTCCGCATCCTGCTCCTGAATCTCATAGGGGCTGTCTTTTCTGACAGAGCTGTCATAAGCCAGTACCAGTTTCTCGAAATCCTCCGGTGAAGCAATGGTATCCTCCCCCACCTCCAGGCGTCCGTCCTTCATTTTCTCCAGAATAAATGTCTCTATCTCCTTCCGGCTGAACCGGTTCCGAATCCTGTTCAGGCGCAGAATCTCCTCTCCGGACAGCTCCTCCGTCTCCTCCTCCGGAGCCAGACTCTCCGCAAAATCCTGTTTTGGTTTCCTTCTTTTATACAGGGACTTCTCCGAAAGCACCGCCGTCTGGGACAGGTTAATCAAGGCGCCGATCCGCTCCGTCTCCCGCTCCTGCTCCTCTTTCCCCGTCGTCTGGGACAGATGGTTCAGCAGCCGGATCACCAGTCCCTTCATATTGTCTTCCCTGTTCAGCAGGTAATTCAGCCTGGTCACCGTGGCCCGGATATAGCGGGTATGTTCCCTGTCCATATTCATGATCCTGTGCTCGATATCGTCAAATCCCCGCTCGATCATGTCCAGTTGGTTTTCCAGTTCCTCGGTCCGGATATCCACTCCCCGAAGCCTCCTGTTCCTCTCGCACACCTGCAAAAGCCAGGGGTAATCCTGCCGCATCTCCCCCAGCCATTTCTTAATGTCCGCCTTATACAGATAAAAATTGTCCGATGTCTTCAGGATGTGGTATTTTTTCCGGACAATCTCCTCCACATATCTGTCCAGATGCTCCTGCAGCAGCTCCCCGTACCCCGTCTTCTCCAGAAGGCCCGCAAAAAATTTGTCCATATTGTGGAGCATGTCCTGGAGCGTCTTATTCAGCCGCCGGGTATTCACCAGAGCCGATTTCAGAAGGGAAATATTGGATCTGGGATCGTTTTTAAAAGCAAACAGAATCCCGTAGACATTCTGAATGTACACCTGGGTTTCATCCTCGTCCTCCCCGGCCAGGTGCGCAAACGCGTCCACAAACACAGCCGCATAGTCGGGAATCACGATGTACACTGTCATGGTCCCGTAATCCTCCACCTTCCGAAGCCATCCGGCCCGCAGAAGCCAGTTCAGAATCCGGGAGGAAATCGGCTCCGACAGATCAGGATCTTCCTCTGACTCCTCCCATTCCAGGCTCACCTTCTGCCTGGCGAAGTAATCGCTCAGCGTCTGAACACAGATCTCCCTGCTGAGGTAATAATTGCTGTACTGGTACTCCTCGTTCACCTGAAGGAGCGCATCTATATAAATCTGTCTGTTCCGGGAGCGGAACAGCCCCCAAAAAGACTCCGGTATCTCCGAAAACTGATTTGTCATATCCATGTACCTTTCCTGCCTGAACCCTTTTTCTGTTCCGCAGCCTTTCATCAGGGATTCAGAACACCCGTTCTTGTTATCCCGGAATCCGGGCCCCGGAGCATCACCCCTCGCAGAGGTCCTTCAGCAGCCCTGCATTGATGAGTTCGATTTTCCCCCTGGACAGCTTCACCATGCCTTCATTCTGGAAATAGCGAAGCATTCTGGTGATCACCTCCCTGTGGGACCCCAGATGGTTTGCAATGGCCTCATGGGTGATCTTCAGCTGACTGGTCTCCTCTATGGAAGCTTCCTCCAACAGAAAAGCCGCAACCCGCCTGTCCAGGCTCTTCCACATAATCTGTTCCATAAGCCACATCACCTCGGAAAAGCGGGACGCCATCAGCTCATTGGTGTAATTGGCCACAGGGACGGATTCCTCCATGAGCGCCTTATAGGTTTCCGATGGAATCACCCACAGCTCCGTATCCTTCTCCGCCTGGATGGTCACCTCAAACTGCATGGACCGAATTATGCAGGATGCCGAAAACAGGCACATATCCCGTTCAAACAGGCGGTACAGGGTTACTTCCCTGCCTTCCTCGGAGAGAATATAGGCCCGAAGCTGGCCGGTTCTGATCAGCAGCAGCCCCGCACAGTCCCCGCTGTCATGATGAATGACGGTTCCCCTGCCCACCCTCCGCAGGGTCAGGCTGCCCTGTATCCGGTTCTGCTGCACCGTATTTAATTGATTCCATATGGGAAAGTACTCCTGAAATTCCATAGTCCCCTCCTTGTCCGGTCCTGCCTTAAGGCGCTAGCGCTTCCTGCCGTATCCTGCAATCACCGCCGCTGCCAGTATCGCCAACATGCACAGAGAATAGTAGTTTACAAAAGGGATGGCCCCGGGCGCCACGGCAAAGCCCTCCCCGAACTGGGCGGACTGTTGGGCCGGAATCACGCAGTGCACCGTCCAGGGCGCCAGAAAGCAGAACACACAGCCTGTGCAGTCCATCAGATTCGCCCGGCGGTACGGGTTTACCCCCGCCTTCTCCCCGATCTCGTTCACCAGATCTCCAAGTGCCACAATGGCCACGGAGATAACTCCCGTCACCATGCTCAAGATGCCCACAGACAGCACAATTGCCGCCTCCGTACTGCGGGCATTTCCCGCAAACCTGGACAGGAATCCTCCCACATCCTCAAACAGACCGCTGCGTTCCACTGCGCCGAGAAGGGCAAATACCGCAATCAGCATGGCCACTGTGCCCGCTGTTCCCGTTATGGCTTCTATGATTGCCCCGGACACGGCAAAGCCGCCGGGAAAGGAAATCAGCCCGTCCACCGTATATATCCCGAAGAGCAGCCCCACGGCGATTCCTGTCAGAATCCCCCAGGACAGGGCCGTAATCAGATGCTTTCTCATCAGGCACAGGACAATGATCACCGCGGGCACAGCCAACATAACCAGACTGACCGGATTGGCGCCGCCCTCTGCAGCCTGAACCGCTCCGCCCCCGTCTCCCTTTCCGGAAAACAGCAGAAACAGTACCAAGGCTCCCGCCGCAGCCGGCAGGCTGTAACGCATCCTGGTCTTCACCACGGTTCCCAAATCCGCATGCTGCGTGGCTGAGGAGGCGATGGTGGTATCCGATATGGGCCCCAGATTGTCCCCGAATGCCGCCCCTGACACGATGGAACCGATCATAAACTCCGGCGCCGCTCCCGCCATCACGCCCACAGGAAACAAAATGGGGATCACCACAAAATAGGTTCCCACAGAGGTTCCCGTTGCAAAGGCCAGCAGGCAGGTGATGAGAAAGGACGCGGCCACAAAGAGCCTTCCGGTAAAGCCTGCCTCCACCACATATGCCGCAATGGTCTGCACCGCCCCGCTTGCCGAGATCAGCTTGCCGGAAACGGCAGCCAGAATCACCGCCATCACGATCACGCCGAACATAGGTTTGCTCAGTCCGTAGACAAGCGCTTCCCCATAGGCCTTTTCGTCTTTTGCAAAAATCACGCCTGTCACCAGTGCCGCAAAAAAGGCCAGTACATATCCGTTTACATTGGACTGGCGAAGAGCAGCCCATAAAATCATAGCCGCCGCGGTGATCAGCGGCGCCAGTTTCCCTGTCTTTCCCAAATGAAATTCTATCCTTTTTGCTTTCTGCTCCATCTCTCTGCTCCTTTTCGCATTCCCTGCGTGTTTCCCCCGGACGTTTTTCGTTTTCCTGCGCATGCGCAGATTTTACCTGCCATAAAGCTTACCATATGATGGTATCTTTTGCAAATAATTCTTCCCTCTCGGGCTGAGCGTTCCTCAGGCTGAGGTTGGTTGATGTTGGCTGCGTTTGATTAAGGTTGGTTGATGTTTTACGTCCACTCCAGTCCCGGATTCTGCCTCCCTGCCCATGCAGTCCTGAATTATTTTGCCATTCATCACAGATTGACAGCCAGTGAATGACGTTATTTTACCGTTGGATTGCCGTCAATTTTATCTTTTCAAGCGGCAGAAATTATGATAAGATAAAGGAGTCCTGCAATCATTCTGACAGGAGGTAACGAATATCGCCGCAGGCGCCATTTTACAGATGGTTATTTTTTTGACCTGTCTACTTCTCTTTTCCGGAATATATATGGCAGTTTTTCAGTTCTAATAAATTAGGACAAAACCACTTAAAATAGCATTATATTACTTCGGAAATGAGGTGTATAATGCTTGTGTATAGAAAATTATATTCCGGCCAAAATTATTGAGCTATGTGCAAAAACAGGAATTACAAAATATCGCCTTTCCCAGACAACCGGCATTTCACAGTCTGCTTTGTCGGATATCACAAAGGGAAAGAATCTTCCCGGCGTTATTACCCTGGAAAAAATATGCGATGCATTTGGAATTACTTTGGCACAGTTCTTTACGGAAGACGGCAATGTCCTTGATTTATCAGAAGAGCAGAAGCGTCTGCTGCAGACGTGGTCTACTCTGAAGCCGGAAGAGAAGAACTTTATCAATACCTGTATGGAGAGTTTGAAGGGAAAGTAATCTCTGGTATGAAAGACTGCGGCTATTCCTATTTGCCATGCATCAATTTAAAAAGCTTATTTTCATTGTTATATTGTGTTTTGTGACAGGGAATCTTCAATCGGATTCCGGGCGCAGTCCTTTAGAGAATATGGATTTTTATTGTTCTGTGTCTTCTCTGAATTGCGGCATCTGCGGTCTTAACGGGGTACTTCCAAAGTCCCGGAATTCCGGTTGGGCTTCCATCGGGCTATTGCATCTGCGCACACTGGAAGTATATGATACACAGGTCCGACTTTCTGCTGACAGTACAGCGGAATCCGGTTCCCAATACTCTGTATTACATGGTTATTGCAACTTTGGAGCGGGATCCGGTATAGCCTATGGCACAGCCTACGGCTATGCCCATATAAACAGCATGCCGAACCGCGGAATTGCAACAGTTGACCTTACCTACGGAATTGAGGATGAAATTGACTTCGCCTTTCTGGAGGAACAGCTGTGCCAGGAATGTATTGGGAAGGTACTGGCGGAATACCAAAAAGCGGGATCGGGAAAATGCCGGAATGTATTCCTGGTTGATTTTCAGACAATGGAATTTTATGCACTGCCTGAAGATATCGTCGCTTTTATGAGAAATAATTACTATATTCACGTTGATCATGCTGACGGACTGGATCGGATTTTGATTGTTTATGCGCCGGAACAGCATTAGTTACCTTGTCTCCCTGATTCAAAGGGCTGACTTCAAAATGGAGGACCCTTTTATGAAACTGAGAACATCAAGCATTCCCCTTATGCTCGAATATGCGGCAGAATCGGGCATGGACCGGGAAAATAATCAAAAAGCAGCTGACATTCTAAACCATGAAGATTATCGTTTCGAAATCAGAAGATACGGCCTGGACTCCCCGGATCCTCTTGTGTCCTATTTTTCCCGCTTCAAAGATATTGCGTTGAAGGATATTCCCGATCTTTGCCCGGAGCGGAAAACCGCCTTGCGGGATAAGCATGCGCTGTGGCTGGACTGCGCCGCCAATCCCCAAAAATATGCTGACAGATACGCCCAGATCATGGGACTGCTTACGGAAGAAAACCTCCTGAACTTACAGACCAGACTGAACGCCGCCTTTCCTGAAAAAACAGACATAGATGATACTGCGGTGATTTCCACCCTAAGCTTCGGCCCGTCTTTCGGTTATGTATTTGAGAACGCGCTTCATCTGGATTTATTCGGTATCGAAAAATACTGTACGATGGAGGAGCTGCCTTCCATCATCCTCCACGAAATGCATCACCTGCAGATTCAAAAAATGATAGGCGATTACGATACTTTTACAGAAAATTTCAGCCTTCTGGAACGTTACATTTTCCGCTTTACCGGGGAAGGCATGGCTATCAAATTCTGCAACAATGCAGAAGGTATTCTATCCAAAAGACGCAATCCTGACCTGGATGCCAATATCGGAATTCCCGCCATGCCGATCCTTAACAGACACTTTTCGGAGCATCTCTCCCTTTTTCAGGACACTGTGGAAAAGATTGAGAAAGGCCTGATCTCCGCATCTGAAATTGACGATCAATTCAGGAACTATTGGTGGAATCCCTATCTCTATCCGGAAGAAAGGGAATTTCTGGAGCAGACTCCTATCTACAGCTTTGGAAACGAACTCTTCGGGAGTATTTTTGACGCTTTCGGTCTGGAAACCATGTTCCAGTGCTTCTACCACCCGGCCAGGGTATTGGAATTAATCAGTGCTTGTGGCTGTCAGCCGTTTGATTATATTCTCCGAATTTAGATAGACCGCTGAAAAGAGGGCGCAGTCTGCAATTCTCGGAAATGTATGGCAGCTGCGCAGCCCGTCACAAAGGGCGAGGGACCCGTCCGCGATATGGCCTACAGCTCCTTCGCACCGGGCTTTGTCTGGATATCTTTTGTGTCCTATTAAACGTACCCAAACGGTATACCATCCCATTTACTGACTGACACCTTATTATACTGCAGATCGCCAGGATTTACAGTGGTGTCTTCGGAAAAGTACCTGGCTGGCGGTCTGCAGTCGGGTTGCACTGCAAATTTAACGTAACAGTTCAGACAGGGCACTGAACTGTTACGAGAATGCACGTATAAATTTTTGACTCAAAATTTACGTTGTATATTAAGCACGTTCATCAATGCTTCTTGTAATACCCTTGATATATTGATTCCCGCATGTTCAGCCTCATAATTGAGCCAACTGGGAATAGTGACATTTTTCCTAACTGCTTTTGTGTCAATCTTCTTTCTATATTCTCCAGAATCAATATCAACTAAAGATACAACCGTAATTCCTTCTTCTGCAAAAGTTCCGCTATTTACATCTAAAGAATTAATTTCAGACGGTAAAGGAATTTTCATCCCATCATCTTCCATTGATACACATTTTAATTCTATAGCATCTCTAGCCATTTCTACCGCATTTACCATATCTTTTCCTTCTGTTAATATTTCCAAATCCGGAACTTCTACTAATATAACCGTATCTGTCTTTGTAAAAAACACAGGGTATATATTTTTCATTATTCTTTTCCCTTTCCAGGACCTTATATACTATATATGTTATTATAATCCCCTTCTCTTGATAATTGCATTTGCCAACCGTTCATCAATCTCTTTATGCCTTGGTACTTCTTCTTTCTCTGTTCCTCTTCTATAAACATCATGATTACTTCCATGACGTTCAAAAACAAACCCGCCAGCTTCCAACTTTTTAATCAAATCTCTTTGTTTCAATCATGCTCTCCTTATTTGTCGATTATACATACTTTATACGTATATGTCAATCATTATGGTGTTCGTCAGCAAATGGCTTCTAATCACCATAAAATCATATATGATTTCTTAGTCCAATAAACACCCTGCCCGATAAGAGCATTCCAGATAACTTGGATTCTGATAATAAATACCCGTCTGAAAATCAGATATTTTATCACTGATAAAGGAAGAAAAAATATTCATCAATTCGTCAACTTCTTTTCCCTCTTCCGCACAATCTTCAATCATAATGCAATACAATATCCGCATCATATAGCTGCTTATCAATCCCTTTCCTCCCAAATAATTTAACAATAGTACCGCGCTTATTCTGCGTTTGGCGTGCAATATATTCAATTAAAGAACAGACATAAAAAAATCATTTTTTTGCTTTTCTGTCATATACAATTTCACTCCTGTTAAAAGTCAGGCAATTAAGTGCCGATAGTGTATGAAAACTAATCTGATGTGTAGGATACCGAAATTCTGCCAGTACCCAAAACTGCATGCGGTTTATCCTGCAACCTGCCATTTTATTTTCTATTGAAGAGTTTAGCCAAAATCCCCTTCTTCTTTTTAGAAGTTTCCGGAATATTTTCAGGTACTATCGCTGCCTTTTCCTGCTGTTCCGCAACCGGATTTTTCCCGGCTGAAATAAGCGCAATATCATATTGGCTTATATCATATCCCAGTAACTGCATTATTTTCAGTTCGTCCTCCGCATCCAAAACAGCATTATGTGTCTCGCGGTATCCCTTGTCCCTGCTGAGCATTTTCAATATATTTTCAACGCCATATCCCTGTTTCATTCTTCCGGTTTTATAGCATTCCGCAGAATCCGGAATCGCTTTATTATATTGACGATACGCCGCTAAACGCATGATATCATACCATTCATACCCTGAATATTCCGGCAAATGTTTCTTGTCAAAAGAAGCATTATAGGCAAAAAGTTTCTGTATCTGATATGAAGCAAACCATTCGCTGATTTCTTTCAAGGCCTGCTTTCTTCCGGTAACGCGCACGCCTTTCTCGGCAAGTCTCAATTCACCGGAGAACATTCCGCCCACCCTGTACTCCGGATCAATTATGTAATATCTGGAGTCGATTCTTTCCCTGGTTTTTGCATCGGCAACTACAATGCCAATGGACATTACCTCATCATTCCAGTTTGTCTCGGTATCAATTACCGCAAACTGATCGCTTTGATCCGCTGCTGTTTTCTCTCCTGTTAGATCCGGTTCAAAATAGGTTTCCATGGCCCCCTTGGTAATTGCTTTTGTGACTGCATTCAAAAAGGCTTTTCGGTCCGGCACTTCTATCTCATAGGACGTATTATCTCTGGTGTTCCACAGAATCCCCTTTTGTTTCTGCATTGCAACCATATAACTGGCGCACTGCAGAAAATGTTCATGCGTCAATTCCGATACGAATTTTAATTCATAAACAATATCATCCTTAACCGCATCAGCAAAACCCTTGACAGAAAACCTGACCTGATCACTTTTTTCATCATAAAAATCAATTCGGCACTCCACCTGGGCGGCCTCGTCTCTGCCCAACCGCGTCTTCAGCCTGGATTTGATAAGCTCACTTTGTTCTTCATTGACAAAGGGAGTCTCCACCTGCATCCGGTATCTCTTCTGCCTGGTATCAAGCGACACCAAGAATAATATTTTCTCATCCAATGTGCTGTTTTTTATCTCTTCTGTATACACTCCGTGCAATTTCGGATTCAGTAAAATCTTTAACTTGATAGCCGCATCTATTTCATAATGTTTAAAGTAAACTGCCTCCTGGTATATTCCGATGCAGGGAGACAGATCGATCAGCCCGTCCCGGCTTTTCACCTCAATTGTTGAAGGGTCTTCCGATATCAGCTTATTGATTTTCAACAGTGAAAAACATTTTTCTACATCCTCTTTATATTTGAAATCAAACATTTCACTGATATCCAAATCCTCAAATTTGTGGTTTGTGTCAAGGGGTGTTGAAAGTGTTCTTTCAGACAGCATAGCCTCATCCGGTTTCACAAAAATAATATGATCTTTCCCACGACTGGCCGCGACACAGAAAATGTTTCTCAAAATGAAATAGGACTGCTGGGGTTTTGAAATCCTTACGCTCCAATAGCTCTCCGTAAAATCAAAGATTACACAAATTTTTCTTTCCAACCCTTTACTGCTGTCATATGTTGTAAAGATCGCGGAATCTTCTTTGGGTTCCGTTTTTCCCATGGAATCATTATCGGATATGGTTGCATAGACTGTCTGCTTATTGAATTTGCAGGGATACCTTTCTTCCAAAGTATTTAAGGTATCGGCCATCGCTCCTGTTCTTGCTCCCAGGCACAGAACGTCCCCGGGAACCTGTTCTGCCAAAAAAGCCAGAACCTCTTCCTTCTCCATTTCTTCCACCCTGCAGCCGGTATTCACTCCTCTTATTTCTTTCTTCCACACCCTTCCAAGCATTGCCGCCAAATCGTCAGACAGGCGAAAACACTGGGTAAACCGCAATCTAAGGTGATCTTCAAGAAATTCCTTCATAAATAATTCGACATTTAATGTCGTTTTATCGTATATTTTCTGTTCCATATCACCCACTGCAATAATCTGCATATCCGGATTGCAGTCTTTTATCAGCTGCAGCAGCTCTGCCAGTTCCTGTTCAATATCCTGATATTCATCAATAATCAGAATATCGTATTTATTGATCGAAGGTTTCCGCTGAATGAAAGTCTGTATGAGATCGGAAATTCCTGCGGATACACCATTTCTGCTCAAAACCATATAGGCAAACCCATGATAGTTCGTTACCGTAACGTTTCTCTTTTTGATTTTGGACTTTGCATCCAGTTTCAGAAGCTTATTGTAAGTCAGATACAAGACCTTTTTCGTACCCGGCAGCGCATTGCACAAATTCTGAATGGCAGTGGTTTTTCCGCTTCCTATGCAGGCATCTACAAGAATGTTTTTTCCCTGCAATGCTTTTTCAATGAATAGCTGCTGCTCACCTGACAGCTTTACGCTAAATGTTGTATCCATAAAATTCCCCTTTTTCTTATCTTTGGCAGGTCTATTGTTTCACTTTTCTTCCTGCTCTTCCTCTACTCGCCATTCTGATACCGTCTCCTATAATACTCCATTGTGCGATACTCAATAATATCCTTCATCTGCTCCTTTATCACAATACTCCCAATTATTGGCTCCAACTCCTCCTTAAGCGCAATGACATACCCTTCTGCGTCAGTGAAAAACCCCTTCCCCGATGCCTTCATATACCGCACCGGCATGCTTTTGGCCTTGCTTAAGTGTTGTTTATCCGTGATCCCAAGATATTGTTCATAAGTAATGCCTTCCTGCAAATCCCTCCAGTTCGTTCCCGCAGAAAAAAACTTCTTCCACGCCTGCAGCACCTCTTCCTCCGTCACCGCCATCCGGATATCCCCATCATGATAAAAGCTGTACAAAACAGGCATCTTATAGACTTTCTGCATATCTGTGGTTTCCAGTAAATTCAGAAATTCCCGTCCAAGTCCATTATACACTGTCTCCTCATCTGCGGACAGCTCCCCCAGTTCATGCAGGAAATCCATATATCTACGGAAAGGATTTTCTTTCGCATTTCTCATGCACATCTGGTAAATATCATCCTCCATGCGCGAAAACAATTCCATTCTTGTGGGCACCCTGCCACCCAATAAATCCTTAACCCGGAAGTATTCCCTGTTAATCAGCTCGTGAATCGTCTGTTTCTTCCTGTCCAGCTCCCTGAATAGGTCAATCAGACGCATCTCAAAATCTACAATGCAATCATCAGGATACTCTATTTCCTGTGCCCTGCTGTCCCCTGCGCGATACGCTTCTCCGCCGAGAAACTGCGGAATCTTTCCCGCCTTCTCATAATTGCCGATAAAATCAAGCACATTGAGATATTCCTTCCCCCTGTTTTTGCGCAGACCTCTGCCTAATTGCTGCAAAAATACAATCGGGGACTCTGTGGGCCGAAGAAACAGAACCATGTCCACTTCCGGCAAGTCTACACCCTCATTAAACATATCTATTGAAAAAATAACCCGTATTTCCCCATTCCGCAGCCGCTCAAGCGCCGTTTCCCTGTTCTCTGAAAATTCACCGTTGGCATTGCTGTATACCGCAACCGCCGATATCCCCCTCCTGGAGAATTCCCTTGCCATGGCCTCTGCATGAAGCTTGGATCCGCAGAAACCGAATGCTCTTTTTGAACGGTATTTCATATAATACTTATATATCAGATTGTAACGTTTGGCATTCTCGATATAAACCGAATTCAAATCCCCTTCCGTATAACGTCCCCGCACCGGCCGTAAACCGGAATAATCCGTCTCGTCATATATCCCATAATAATGAAACGGCACTAACATCCCCTTATTGATAGCATCCTTCAGGGAAATTTCATACGGCACATTATAATCGCATATCTCATAAATATTTCTGTTGTCCATCCGCTCCGGCGTAGCCGTTAAGCCCAGTAGAAATTTCGGACGAAAATAATTGATTATCCGAAGATACCCGGCGTTTACAGCATGATGAAACTCATCAATCACTACATAATCAAAATAGTCCTGTGAAAAGTATGCCTCCCGTAAATATTCTTCCTTCCCCAGAGTTTCCACGGACGCAAAAATCACAGCCTTGTCCGTATCCTTATGCCTGCCGTAAAAAAAGCCATAGTCCTCCGAATTCCGTACATTCCGAAAAGATACCGCCGCCTGTTTCAATATCTCCTCCCTGTGTGCCACAAACAGGACATGTTCGTATTTTTCGGAATCAAAAGCCGCCAGATAGGTTTTTCCGATACCTGTCGCTGCCTGCACCAGGCCCTTCACAGCCCCTTCCCTGCGGCTGTCCTCCAGGGCATACAGGGCTTCTATCTGCGCCCCTCTGGGCTGAAACAGAGAGGTAACTTTTCCTTCCGGAAAGTCCTCCAGATTATCATACTTTTCCAAATCCCTGGAAACTGCCGGTTTATGCCAGGTTTTGGAATATCTTTTCAGCTCCTCATCATCAATTATCACGGAATGGTTCTCGAATAAATCCGTAAATGTATGGTAAAATAAATCGAAATTGCGTTTATCTTTTGTACTGCTGAACCTATAATTCCATTCTATACCGGAAGTCAGTGCGCTTCTGGATACATTGGATGAACCTATGTAAATTTCACTTCCTCTTTCATAATGAAAAATATAAGCCTTTGGATGAAAAGAACGGTCCTTCTGATTATAGAATCGTAAATCAATCCGGTCACCCAGTTCTTTCTTCACCAGATACAAAGCCGATGGCTGTGTAATTCCAAGATAATTTCCGGTGAGCAGACGAATTTCCGCCCCATTGTCCAATGCCGATTTTAAATCCCTTAAAATGAGGCGCACTCCGGATTCCATGAGGAACGACACAATGATGTCGATTTTCCTTGCATTCCTGATGCTCATTTTGAGCTGATAATATAGATAACGGTTCTGGTTCCTGTCACCGGTCATGACATCCGTTGTTTCTATCTCAAATACTTCTCCGTTTACTTCTTCCGCAATATTATATTCAGCCATTTTTCATCGCCTCTTCCCGGTCTTACATCAGAGGTTACCCACTGCTCTTCAAGTTCCAGTTCCTTTATGTTCTGCAGAAAGCAGGACAATTTTTCTTCTGTCATATCCGTAAAATATCTTCCGTTTCGCTCGCCTTCATAGGTGCCGTATTTGAATGAGGTATAGATTACGCCCCTCTCTTTCAGAGCTGCTGCCATACGATGAAAAACATCGTTCAGCTCCGGCAATGGCAGGTGGAGAATGGAGGAACATGCCCAGATCCCGTCGTATATTTCGGTTTCGTTCAGTTCCTGGAACAGCATATGCCTTATTGGTATACCGGTGTATTTTCCCGCGGCTTTGCATAGTTCAATAGAACCGTCTGCTGCGGTTACCCGGTATCCCTGCTCCAGGAAATATTTTGTGTCGCGGCCGGATCCGCAGCCAAAGTCAAGGATGTGGGAACCACTGATAAGTTTAGATAAAAAATGGGTCTGTTTTTGAGTGAAATCAATATTAATTGTTCCTTCAACAAATATATCTGCATTCTTATTATAATAGACAATTGTATCTTCAATACATTTTTTCATCTTTCTCGTTTTATTCCTTCTTAACTATACTATTTTACCATCTAAGCATTCATCTTAAAAACCTTCTTACAATATGTACTCGAGTCAACAACCGAAACCCTACAATCCAACCACTGCAATTTTGACATAATATTCCTCTGCAATTCGGACATAATAACTGTTTTGGGTCTGGTATGGGTTCCGAAGTCTCCCTCTAAAACTAATATAATCAACTTCTTTTTCTAAGTCTTTGCAAATTTTTCTTCCGAAATAGAAGCCGCTATCTTTCCTAACTTTCCCAACGAATCTTTCCTATCTCCAAATGAATATGCACCGCATAAAGCCGCAAGTGTCATCGCCATCTTTTGCGCAATTTCTATATCGAGACTGTCCCGCTGTTTTACATCATGGGAAACATGTACAGTATCTCGTTTCATATTATTAGGAGCAATACGCCACCGGTTATCTCCCTCGTGTCCCCGACAGTTTTTCACCTCTATAAATGCTATGAATTCGTTTCCGTCAGTAATAAAATCTACCCCTTTTGATTCCGGAAACTTATTGAAACTATTCCGATAGAATGATTCCTCATCGAACTTCACAGTCGTCAGGCTGTCCGGAAATTCAAACTGCATATTACTTTCCTCAAGTACCATAAATAACCCTCTGCTCCCTATCATATATCGCATCAAATTCCTGCATAATAGCATTATGCTTCAAATCCGACGCTGCCCGTTCCATCTCACACTTCACTTCCTGCGACTCTTTTTCACGATACAAGGACAGAAAACGAATATCCAAATTATCCGGGCATAATTCCGGATATACCTTCAGCATATTGAATTCCTGCTGAACAAAGTAATCATGTGTCGTCACGAAAATCTGAACGCCCATCCTGGCCAGAGCAACCATAGCCTGCACCACCGGCCTGACCATTTTAGGATTCATATTTGTCTCCGGCTCATCCCAAAATAAGACCGTATCCCTGTTCAAACTGCCGGATAAAATTAAATAGATAATCATAGAAAGCTTTCGATAGCCATCAGAAAGCAAACCCATCTCAAACTCGCCCCCACCCTTTACCTTCAGGAAGAACTTTTTATCTTTTTGGACTATTTGTCCTTTCATGATATCTTCAAAATTTTTCAGAATCTCATCCTGCTCACTCGTATTAGCTCCTTTCGAAAGAGGGCGGTCCAAAAATCTTGCAAGATCATAGTACATCTCTTCAAAGTCCAGGTGGTATTCTTCATATAAAGCAGTAAAATGCTCTGTAGTCGAAATCATTTCCTTTGTTGGAATATAGATTGCATCAAATCCGCCTGCAGGAATCTTTCCCTCTATCTCCACATCTGCATGGTTCTCCTGGCGATTTCCGAATCCGATGGAAATCTTCTGTCCACTATCCAAAACTACAGAAAATTCAGCCCTGTTACTGCCGCGTTTTCGGCTCACCAGTCTGCCAATCTTCATCTCATCCGGGCGGAAAACTCCCTGCAATTTCTCCACAAACTGCTGCTCTCCAATTTCCCTTGATGTAGGTTTGACAGCCCCTTTGCTTATAGGTTTTAACATGGAATACATCACTTTCAGTAAGGTTGTTTTTCCTGTACTGTTGGCTCCGCAGATAATGTTGATATTTTTCGACCAGTTAATTTCAATTTCTTCAAACAGCATAAAATTTTTTAACTTTAATGTACTAATCTTCATTTATGCACCTCTGACATTTATACATACATGATTATGATTCCCAAATCATCCGCTAAAAACCCTCATTTAGACTTATTTCTGCTGAAGACATCCTGCGTCTTTAGAAAAACCAGATTTTCCGGCTACAAACCACTTATGGATATTGTAGCATGTCCCTCAAAATACCTCAATCTTTTTTTGACGCGATACAAGCTCCAAGTATATTATCATAATATACAATATTTATTTATGCTCTCTCAAACTCCCCCCGCCTCTTCTCAAAAAACCGATAAAAATACCTCACATTCTCAAGCTCCGTCCACTCCGCCTCCACCCAGTCCCTGGAATCCAGATCATAAATTCTCCCCTGCAGCGTCCCCAACATAAAAGGCGAATGGGTAGCAACAATAAACTGGCACCCCAGAAACCTGGCCATCCGATTCAAGTTTTCGGCCAACAATACCTGATTCTCCGGTGAAAGCGACACCTCCGGCTCGTCCAACAGATACAGCCCATCCGGCTCTATGAAATCCTCCAACATCTGCAATGCAGTCTCCCCATTCGAATACTTTTCCTGGGCATATATCAAGTTCTCCAACCGCTGCCGTGTCCCATAGGAATCCAACGCCCCTCTCACCGCCTCTTTGTCCATTCCCCTTCTCACATGCTCGTATACATAACCGTCCTGGAGAACCTGTTCCTGCTGTATCTTTTTAATTTCGTACAGAATATCCTCACTCTTGATATACCTGCTGCCCGAAGGAATTTCCCGAAAAGATCTGCCGTCCTCCCGTTCCCCCAGGGTATACCTGCACTCCTCCACAAACCGTTCAAAATAAAGCACTCTTCCGTACTTATTACTGGCTGCATACTCCTGCCCCTGCAGTTTCAGCTTATTGGCAATAATATTCAGCACAGTGGACTTTCCCGAAGCATTATTGCCGTACAGCATGGTTATCGGACCGAAATACAGCCGCCTTTCCGTTTTCCCGGCAAATACATGATAAGGATAAATATTAGGATTTTGCACCGACTCTTCCGAAAACAAGAAGCTGCTCAAATAGATCATAGGCCCATCTCCAAAATTTTTCTTGTAAATCTTGTAAACTTTCTGATAATATATTACCATAAAAAGGGGAAAGCCATAGAAGCGGCTCTACCCTAAGCTTCCTTCTCCCGTTCCTCCCCTGCGGTCTCCGCACCTTCCATAACCTCTCCATACCGGAAGCACCCTTCCCAATGATCATTCACCATGCCGCAGGCCTGCAGATGCGCATACACAGTCACCGATCCCAGATACTTGAATCCCCTCTTCTTCAAATCCGCGCTTACCCGGTCCGACAGCCCGTTTCTGGCCGGAATCTGCCCCTTCTGATGCCCCATGTACAGAATCATCTTCCCTTGGGAAAATCCCCAGAGATACTCCGAAAACGTCCCGAACTCTTCCCGCACCTTCCGAAAACATCGGGCATTATGTATCACCGCTTCCACCTTCCGCCGGGACCGGATCATCCCCTCCGTCCCCAATATGCGCAGAATATCCTCCTCTCCGTACTCCGCCACCTTCTCATAATCGAACCCGTCAAAGCATTCCCGGAATATCTCCCTCTTCTGGAGCATCATATTCCAGTTCAGCCCGCACTGCATGACCTCCATCATCAGGAACTCAAACTGCTTCCTGTCGTCCCGCACCGGCACGCCCCACTCCTCGTCATGATACTTTATCATTTTCTCATTGCACAGACACCATCCGCACCGTTCCATAGCCAGTCTCCTCCTATCCGTTGATTCCCGTTATCCCAACCCGTTCCTGTTGATCCGCCCTTTCCTAACGGCTCCTGTATTACCCTGTGACCTTCCATTCAACAAACCATCTTTATGAAAAAATCTATATAAATCCTCTATTCTCTGCCATGTTTTTATTTTACTACTTCTTTTCGGAATATGCCATCCTTTCTTTATCCGCCCCTTTCGATCAGTCAGCCGCCTCTATTTCCCATCTTTCCCGCCTTCCCCAATTTTCATCACCCCCTTGCCCTCTGCTTTCCGATATGCTAAAATATCCAAAACGCCCCGCCGGAAAGGAAAAGAATCTGGTTGCCATGATCATGAACAGGCAGGCAACCAAGGCAAACGGCATCAAAATCCTGGCTGCCCACTATGGAATTTCTCCGGAAGAGATAGCCGCCTTCGGAGACGACTACAACGATATAGACATGCTGCAATCCTGCGGCATCGGAATTGCAGTGGACAACGCCCTGCCGGAAGTAAAGGCTGCCGCCAACCAAATCTGCGGAAGCAATGAACAGGACGGCGTTGCCAGGTGGATTGCCGACAATCTACTGTAAAAATAAGGAAAGCCGCACTGCAGCACTCATCAGCACAGACCTCAAAGAAAGGAAACCCATTATGAACCGAAAAGAAATCGCCAGGGAAACCCTGGATATCATGGAAAAAGGATTCTATGAAACGCACAATACATCCATAGATATCAAAGCGCTCCAGGAACATTCCGTAAAAGAAAGCTTCCTGCTGACCCCGGAACAGGGCCGGATCTTACTGGAACAATATGACAACCCCTGCCAGAAAAGCAAAACCTCAGCCCCATCCTCCAAAACCGTTGTCCGGGTCTGGAACTGCTCCACTGTGGATGCCATCCTGAAGCTGTCCCGGGAATTGAACCAGGACGCCTCTGTTTTGGTCAAAACTGCCCCCATCCCCTCCCCAGGGAACAGCTCTCCCATAGCAGTCCTCAATTTCGCCAGTGCCAAAAATCCCGGCGGCGGATTCATCAACGGCGCCATGGCCCAGGAAGAAAGCCTTGCCGCCTCAAGCTGCCTCTACAACACTTTAATCGCCCACGAAACCTACTACAAAAATAACCGGGCATGCAATACCATGATGTACACCAACCACGCTATTTACTCCCCGGATGTAGTCTTTTTCCGGGACGGCGCTTTCCGGCTGTTGGAGCAGCCCGTCACCGCCTCCGTTCTGACCCTGCCCGCAGTCAACATGGGTCAGGTACTGCTGAAAGGCGAGGATGCAGCTTCCGCAAAACAGGCAATGCGGGAGCGGATGAAACTTGCCCTGGCCATTTTTGCCAGTCAGAAATGCCCTCACCTGATCCTGGGAGCCTACGGATGCGGCGTATTCCGCAATGACCCCGAAGACGTGGCTGCATGGTGGCAGGAATTGTTGGAAAACCACTTCCCGGATACCTTCCGGACGGTTATCTTTGCGGTTTTGGACAAATCCGCCTCCCGGTCCTGCATTATGCCGTTCCAGGATATTTTTTCCTGAAAAATAAAAGAAAACTGCAGGCTTACGGCTCCCAGGCCATGGGGCTGATCCTCCCGTGGGCCCGGGACTCCCGGAAATCTAATTTTTTCCTCCAGACATTCTCATGACATTCCCAGGCAAAACACCCTTTTCATCCGATACCTTTCATTTACTGTAAGTATTCTTTTTCCCCTTCCTGTGTTACCATAGAATCACCGCAGCGGAATCGGCATGCCGAAAAACAAACATGCAGACCAGACTTACAAACAACCGGGAGGCTCAGACATGAAACCTGTACTTGAAATCAACGCACTGAAAAAATACTACGGAAAGCCCGCAAACCCCACCAAAGCCCTGGACGGCATCACCTTCCAGGTCATGGCAGGGGAATTCCTGGGCATTATGGGAAGCAGCGGCTCCGGAAAATCCACCCTGCTGAACTGCATCGCCACGGTGATACGGCCGGACAGCGGCAGCATTATCATGAACGGCGCTTCCGTGCTGAAACTGAAGGGCGCTGCCCTTGCCGGATACCGGGGAAGGCAAATCGGTTATCTGTTCCAGAATTTCGAGCTTCTGGATAACCTCACCGGAAAGGAAAACATCCTCCTGCCCCTGTCCATCCAGAATGTGCCGGAGAAGGAAAGCCGCAAACGCCTGCACAGCCTGGCCGACTATCTGGAAATCCGAGATGTACTGGATAAATTTCCCGCCCAGATGTCCGGCGGCCAGAAACAGCGGGTGGCAGCCGCCAGGGCCCTGATTTTAACGCCCGGCATTATCCTGGCGGACGAACCCACCGGCGCACTGGATTCCCGGAACGCAAAATCGCTGATGGAGAAGCTCTCCGGTTTAAATCAGGACAAAAACACCACCATCCTGATGGTTACCCACGACACCAATGCGGCAAGCTACTGCCGGAGGATACTGTTTATCCAGGACGGCATGATTTTTCACGAACTGCGCAGAGACATGGAAGCGGAATCCCGCCCGGACTTCTACGAGCGGATTCTCAATGTGACCGCGCATCTGGGAGGAGGAAGCGCAAATGTTTTATAAACTGATCACCCGCAACAGCGCAAGAAGCCGGAAGGAAAACGGACTGTTCTTCGCCTCCTTACTGGTTTCCATTATCGCCTTTTACATTATACTCGCCCTGCCCCGCCAGGATGTGATGATCTTCCTGGGCAAAATGGAGAGCCAGGCCGTGGACCGTCTCTTTCAGATGATACCCCTGTTCTTCGGTATGACGCTGCTCATCCTCTTCTTTCTGGTCTACTATGCCGGACAGTTCCAGTTGGAACGGCGCAGGCATGAATTCGGCGTCTACCTGATGATGGGCATGCGCAGGCCGAAACTCTTCCTCCTGCTGTTGGCGGAGGATTTCCGCAGCAGCCTCCTCTCCCTGGCTGTGGGCCTGCCCGCCGCAGTGCTGCTGTCCGAGTTGATCAGCCTGGCTACTGCAAGAATTGTGGGCATGGGCATTGTGGGACATCGTTTTACCCTCTCCCCCACGGCTGTGCTGTGGACTGTCCTTGGTTTTCTTGCCATAAAACTCGGAGCTTTCCTTCTGCTCAGCGGCCGGATTGCCGGACAGGAACTGGGGGCGCTGCTGTCGGAGGCGCCAAAGGGAGCCAGGCGCAGGTTGGCCGCTCCGATATACGTTATTTCGTTTATACTGGGCCTTTTCTTCCTTGCTGCCGCCTACGCCATGGCCATCCGGGGACTTTCCTGGTATAATCTGAAAAAGATGGGAACCACCCTGCTTCTGGGCTTTTCCGGAACCATGCTTCTCTTCCTGGGACTTGGCTCCGCAATCGGCTTCCTGGTAAATCACACAGGCAGGAACCGGCGGCTCCATACCTTCACTTTCCGGCAGATTCAGGAGAATATCGTCCTGCGCTCCGGCAGCCTGGCCGTCAGTTCCCTGCTGCTTCTGGCAGCCCTATGCTGCCTTGGGGCAGGCGCGGCTGTGTCCGGTTATTTCAACAGGGACAGCAATGTATTTTCCCTTTTCGGGAAAACCGACTCCCACATCCTGGATTATACCTTTCCGGAATACCAGGAGGGCGCGGAAACCCTCAGACAGATCGAAAGCAATGACCTGGGCGCCTGTTTTTCCCAGTTATTCGAGATAAACCTGGGACACATCCGCACAGGAGACGGTCAGCAGGGGGACTTTACCATGGAATCCGTCCTGGAAGCCCTGGAGCAGGCGGAGGCATCCCTGGACAGGGATGTGCTGCTGAACAACCTGGGCTATGCCGTCCATCCCTACCTGATTTCCCTCAGCGGCTATAACCATCTGCTCTCCCTGGCGGAACAGCCCGCACTGACTCTGGCGGAAAACGAGGCCGCAGTCTATATGAATCATGAAGACAGCACCCCGGGCCGTCTGGAGCTGATGAATGAAATCCTGGAAAAACGGCCTGCCGTAACCCTGGACCGGGAAACCTTTTATCTCACCGGAACCGTCCAGACCCTGAACCTGGTCACGGACCGCGCCATCTCCCTGTCCTTTGCCCTGATTGTACCGGACCAGGTATTCGCCCGCTATACACAGGGGGATTACAGCACCTACCTGAACGCAGTGCTGAATCCGGAGCTGCTCCGCTCCCGGAGCCTGATGAACGCTATCATGGATATGAACGAACGCCTGGACGAAGCAGGCCTGGAATATGAAAGCCACCTCCAAAATATGGGCAGAAAGCTGTTCTATGCGGTTGCTGCAGGCTACCTTACCGTTTATCTCACTGTCATCTTCCTGATTATCGCAAATACGGTAATGGGCGTACAGTTTTTAATGAGTCAGCAGAAATCCGGCAGGCGGTACAAAACCCTCATCCGCCTGGGCGCCTCCTATGAACTCCTCTGCCGCTGCGCCGGAAAACAGCTGAACTGGTACTTCGGCCTTCCCATCGCCGTTGCGGTTATCAGCAGCCTGTTCGGCATCCGCTCTCTGCTCACTGGCATACTGGGTTATCTGACCACAGCCACTGCAATAGAGCTGATGGGCGTATCTGCCACTATGATTTTCCTTCTGGTTGTGGTAGAATCTGTCTATATAGCCGCAGCCAGACGCTCCGCATGCCGTTATCTCCTCACTTTGATGACGCCGGAGCGGGAGGAATAGGGCTGTTGGAAAAAAATTCCCGGACTGCCCGGGACAGGGAGGCTGTGATGAAACGAATTGCCATTGTGGAGGACGAGGTATTTATGCGGGAGGAACTGTCCGAACTGTTGAGCCGGGCAGGCTACAAGCCCCTTCCAGTCGAAAAATTTGAGGACACGGCCCAGGCGCTCCTGGACCTTTCCCCGGACCTTGTCCTCCTGGACCTGAACCTTCCCGGCGCAGGCGGATTCCAGATCTGCAGGGAACT
Organism: uncultured Acetatifactor sp.; assembly: GCA_910586515.1. Classification (GTDB taxonomy): domain Bacteria; phylum Bacillota; class Clostridia; order Lachnospirales; family Lachnospiraceae; genus Acetatifactor. The sequence continues at coordinate 9,202 of CAJUGL010000027.1, read as the reverse complement.
GAAGCGGAAAAGCGCCATCCCCGTCCTGGTGCTCACCTCCCGGGACCAGATGCGGGACGAACTCCACGCCCTGGAACTGGGTGCGGACGAATACCTGACCAAACCCTGCCCCAGGGAGCGTCTTCTGGCGCGCATCTCCAATGTGCTGAAGCGGTTTGAGGGCAGGCCAAACCTGCTGGAAGGCCCGGGCTGCCTGTTGGACCGACAGTCCTATACGCTTTACGTCCACGGCCGGTCCGTAATCCTTCCCAAAAATCAGGGAAAACTGTTGGAACTGTTTCTGTCCCACGGTGACGATGCCGTTACCAAGGAAGAATTATGCCTGGGGCTATGGGGCACTACCCGGTTCATCGACGAAAATGCCCTGCAGGTAAATCTGACGCGGCTGAAGAAAACCCTTGCAGGCCTTGACATGGACTGCCGCCTTATCCCCATAAGAGGCACCGGCTACCGCCTTGTCCCGGCAAAGCAGGAGGATACCGGGCAATAACAGCAACAGTTCAGACAGGGCGCTGAACTGTTACCAATAAAAATGAAAAAGGGGGAACCTATGAAACGATACCTGAAACACTTACAGCACGCTCTGCCCTGGCTGCTTCTGCTGCTTGGAATGGACGTTTTTTCGTCTTTTCTGCTCTGGGTAGTGGATTCCCGGGCGTTCCCTGCTCTGTCCGCCGCAATCCTGCTGACATCCCTCCTCCTGTTTTCCGCAGTCAGCGCCGTGCTTGCCTGCCGGGGAAACAGCCGCGAAAAAGCTTTCCTGGCCTTTCTGGAGACGCCTGACGAATATCAGGAGGAGCTGCTTCTAAAATGCCTGGGCGCATCACAGGCCCATGCAGTCCGCCTGCTGGGCGCAAATCTTCGGGAACGCCGGGATGCCTGCAGGCATCTGGAAACCCGCCTGGAAGAATACGAGGAATATGTGGAGTCCTGGGCCCATGAGACGAAGATGCCCCTCTCCCTGCTCTCCCTCCTGTTGGACAACCGCAGAGACAGCCTTCCTGAACCCGTGGTGCGCAGACTGGACTATGTGCGGAACCGCATGCAGGAATTCATAGACCAGATGCTGTATTATGCCCGCCTCAAGAGCGCCCGGAAGGATTATCTATTCGAGCGCTTTCCCCTGCTGCCCTGCATCAGGGAAATTCTGGAGGACTACCGCCCCCTTTTGGAGGAAAAACAGTTCCGGATCACCCTTCCCTCCGCCGAAGCCCATGTATACACGGACCGCCGGGGGCTGCTGTTCCTGATACGGCAGCTTGTCAGCAATTCCGTGAAATACAGCGCCCAGTCTCCCGCGCTTTGCTTTGATTACCGGGAGGACGCCTCCGGCTGCAGACTGGATATCCGGGACAACGGCACAGGCGTAAAAGCCTGTGATCTTCCCTATATCTTTGAAAAAGGCTTTACCGGGGACTCCGGCGAGAACCGGAACCGGGCCACCGGCATGGGACTGTATCTGGCAGCCGAAATCGCCAGGGAGATCGGACTTTCCCTGGAGGCCTCCTCCCAGTGGGGGCAGGGCTTTGAAATACAGATTTCTTTTCCGAAAGTGGAGACGCCCGCAAATCTCACAAAACTGCACAGAACCGGGTATTAAAGAAACCTCCCTGCGGCAGACTGCGGAGAAAGTTCTCTGGAAAAACGAATAGTACGCTTACTTCTCCTGCCCTTCCAACAGCCGGAACCTGCAGTCCAGGCCCAACAGGGCAAACACCTCCTCCAACTGTCCAACGGACGCTTCCTCCATGCCCTCCGCCAGAACAAACACGCCCGTAGCCTTCACCGTATCATCCTCACCTCTGTGGAAAGCCACGGCTATGGGATATCCGTCCTCAAAAAAATACAGATAAATGCTGTCCTGCTCCAATTCACTGCTGACAAAAGTTTTTTCCGCCGTATACAGGGACGCCAGAGCCAGGGAGCTGCTTCCCTCCCGGGCGTTGAGCTGATTTAACAATAAGGAAGCGCTTTTCGCATCCAGAAACTCCTTCAGAGAATCCGGAAGTCCGTCCAGAGCTTCCTCTCCGTCAATGGCTGACAGAAATTCCCCCACGGACGGAACAGTCATTTCATATATGGTCCTGGGGACGCTGTAATCCCCGGACGCTATTCCCCGGAGCTGATTTTCGAAAGCCGGATTTTCAGCTCCCATAATTGCACCATATTCTTCACTGGCAGCCATCTGCGCCATCAGACCGATCAGTTCCATCCCCTGTTGGTTCAGGGACTTCCGGCTGCTCTCCTGCCCCCCGCAGCCGCAGCACAGCAAGACCAACATACATGCGGACAGCAGGACCGCTATTTTCACAGACAGCTTTCGGGGCTGACAGACCCCTTCCGTTTTTCGTATTCCTGAACTAAACCTGCAGATCTTCATAATAAGCTTCCCTCCTGAAATCGGTTCCCCATTCCTTTATCCTACCATATCCCCCCTGCATCCGCAAGATTATTATCTATAGCTTCCCCTCTCCATCCTTGACAAATCAGGCGAAACAAACTATGCTTGTTATCAGAAACCCTTTTCAGTCAAAAAATACGGAGGAACACCCATTGCCTGTTGAAATCAGAAAAGAGAATCCGGCAGATTACCGCACGGTGGAGAATCTGACCCGGGAGGCATTCTGGGGATGCATGGACCATCCCACCTGCGACGGAGAGCATCTTTTGGTACACAAATTAAGAAAACTGCCCTGTTTTGTGCCGGAACTCGATCTGGTTGCGGAGACGGACGGAATGATTGTGGGGCACATCATATACAGCCTGGCGAAAGTGGTGACGCCGGAAGGACTGGAAATCCCGGTTCTAAGTTTCGGCCCTCTCAGCGTCCATCCTGACTATAAAAGACAGGGCATCGGTTCCGCTCTGATGCGCCATTCCATCAGACAGGCATCCCGATTGGGATACAGAGCCATTCTGATCTATGGGCATCCTGATTATTACCCCAGATTCGGTTTCCGGCGTGCCTCCAGTTACGGCATTACCTCAGCCGACGGGAGTACCCCGGACGCCCTGATGGCCATGGAATTGTATGACAACGCCCTGGAAGGCATAACAGGACGGTTTTTTGAGGATGCCGTATATGCGGTTGACCCGGAAGAAACGGCGGAATTTGACAAAAACTTTGCCCCCAAAGAACCGGCCCGGCTGTTGACGGCAGACTGCCTGACGGAGCATCTCCCCGTTCAGGCCAGACAGGCATTTCAGGCCCATGGCATTCGGTATGTGGGCCAACTGCACCGTTACAGCGGCAGGGAAATTCTGGAATGGGAAGGCATGAACGAACAGAGCCTGGCACAGCTGAACAAACTTCTGGCGCAGATGGGACTTCCCTGTAAACTGCCGCCCTCCTCCTATATTTTTGCGCTGACAGAGATGGGCCTGCCCATCCCCTCCTGCTCACTGCTCCGCTCCAAAGCCGGAATTTCCCTGTACCGGGTGGAGACGGAAGGGAAAAGACTGATACTGAAGGTGTTTGAAAAACAGGAAGATACCAGGGAAATCGAAAATTACAGGATTCTCTCCTCCCTGGGCATCCCCACTCTGCCTCTGCTTGGCTGCACACAAAATGCCATATTACTGCCGGAGGTGGGGGATGGTAGCGAAAATGAAAATACCAATTACAGACTTGGCACTGCCAATTATAGACTTGGCAGGGAGGATGACCTCCGCAATCCCCAGGCGGCAAGAGTCATTGCCAGATGGTATAAAACGCTTCATGCGAAAGGCCGTGAATATCTTAGCGGCAATGCGATTTCCCTGTATGACGAATCCGATTCCCTCACTTTGGACACCCTGAAACAGGTTGCAGACAGAACCGGCACAGCAGGCGATGCCCTCTGGCAGGAAACAGCCCGGCACTTTGACAGAATCCGTGACCGCATCAACGCCTTGCCCCGGACGCTTACCTATAACGATTTTTACTGGACAAACCTGATTGTCTCCAAGGACCAGGAAAGCGCTTTTATGTTCGATTACAATCTATTGGGCAAAGGTACTGCCTATGGGGATATCCGCAATGTAACCAGTTCCCTTTCACCGGATGCTGCCCAAGCCTTTCTGGAAGAATACGGAATGAACTTTGCGGAGGAAGAACGGAAAGCAGACGCATTCCTTGGGCCTTTAGTTACACTGGTCAGCGCCTGTAAACAGGAAAAGCTCCCTTCCTGGGCGGAAGAATCCCTGGATGCACTGCGAAACGGAAAGATCTTATCGGCCCTGCGGGAATGGTTGGGCGAATTGTAACTTCAGACAAACCGAAAACAGAACGGAGATTTCATGGAAATCAAGGAATATACCTCCTATAACGAAGCGGAGATTTTGAAACTCTATGCAAGCGTAGGGTGGACGGCATATACGGACCACCCGGAAACTCTCAAAAAAGGATTTGAAAATTCCATGCTGACACTGGCGGCTTACGAAGACGGACAGCTCCTGGGGATAATCCGCACCGTTGGAGACGGACAGACCATCGTATTTATTCAGGATATTCTGATTTTCCCCACACATCAGCGGAAGGGTGTAGGTTCTGCCCTCATACGGGCGGTTCTGGACAGGTACCGCCATGTACGCCAGATTAAGCTGACCTCAGACGACACTCCAGAAGCCGTTGGCTTTTATACGGCCATGGGCTTTCGGCAATTAGGCGGCTGCACATTCGACTCTTGGGAAAACATTGTGAATGCCCTTGGATGACACCCGCAGATCTCCCTCGGAAAGCAGGATTGTCTCTCCGAATATCCGTTGAAAAATAACATATCCTATGATACAATGATGACAGATTTAGATTGAAATTCCAGAAAATACATTCATAGCGGAACCGGAACAGTCCGGCTAAGAAATGTCAAGTGCGTCGAAGTGGCTTTACCCTTTAGTGCCGTCGCGCAGCGACTATATTAGGAGGAAAATGATGGACTATATTCCAAGAGCATTGGAAAACAGATTACGTAAATACGAAAAGACATATAAGGCAATTCTGTTGACAGGCCCACGCCAGACAGGAAAGTCCACATTGCTGAAGAAAGTATTTCCCTCCAGGAAATATATCTCTTTGGACGATCCTTTTCTGGAGCAGCAGGCAAGAGAAGCCGGAAGCATGTTTTTAACCTTGAATCCGCCTCCAGTCACAATTGACGAGGTACAAAGGGCAGGTGAATTATTCCGCTACCTTAAAATCAAATGCGATGAAAGTGAGGAAAAAGGCCTGTTCTGCCTGTCCGGTTCACAACCTTTTCATTTGATGCAGAATGTTTCGGAATCCCTGTCCGGACGAATCGGGATTCTCGAACTGTCCGGCCTGTCCATGCGTGAGAGCATGAGGGATCCTTTTAACGAGCACTTCCTTCCAACCCCGGAATATGTGGCAAAAAGGCGGGAATCTGCCCGAAACCCTGCAAATATCTGGGAAATGATTCACAGGGGCGGATACCCCGAACTGCAGGATGCCCATAAGGAATGGAGCGCATTCTATTCGGATTACGTAAAAACCTATATGGAGAGAGATGTCAGAGAACTGGCAGCCGTACAGGACCTGAATATTTTCAGACAATTTATGATAGCTGCCGCGGCAAGAACCGGAGAAATATTAAACTACACCTCCATTGCGTCAGAAATCGGGAAAGACGTGACAACCGTAAAAAACTGGATTTCGATTTTGGAGACCTCCGGCATTATTTACTTGTTGGAACCCTACACCTCCAATGTTTTAAAAAGGGCAATTAAATCGCCCAAACTCTATTTCCGAGATACCGGCCTTGCCTGCTATCTCACAAGATGGCTGACGCCGGAAACGCTCGCTTACGGAGCAATGAGCGGTCCCATGTTTGAAACATTCGTGATATCCGAAATATTGAAGTCCTTTGCCAACGAAGGCCTGGATTATCGTCACTTTGTATCCTATTATCGCGGACGCGACAGGAAAAAGGTAACGGAAAGCCACGAAATCCAGGAAACAGAAATAGAAATCGATATGATTATTGAAGAAAACGGAATCTTATACCCCATAGAAATAAAAAAAAGCACACAGGCAAAGGCAATGATGACATCTGCATTTCCCATTTTAGATCAAATTCCGGGAAAAAAACGCGGCGTGGGATCGGTTGTATGCAACTGCCCTGATGTGGGTGTACTGCGGGAAAATCTACTCCAGATACCTGTCTGGTATATTTAATGATCCCATACTATCCTGCGTCAAAACAGGCCGGTTCCCGGAACATTCTTCCGTAGCGGCAGTAAAACATCTGCCCCATAAAGACGCCGTCCACCCACATCTGCCCGCGCAGCCCATTCCTGACATGGATAAAGCCGCCCTCCCGGGTCCTTGGATAGTCCCGGAAAGCCTCATAGATACGGCGGCAGGCTTTCCCGTAGTAGGCCGCCGCTCCTACCCCGTGCTTTTCCAACAGCGGCATCAGCTTTCCCTCCGGTCTGCGGTCAAGTACCTGCAGCATTCTCTCTTTTACATCAAATAACAACCTTCCCCACTCCCTGTTTCCGTTCTCCGAATTCCCTTTTTACGTATCAGTTCAGACAGCGCGCCGAACTGTTCCCTCTTTACAGCATAGCACAGATTCGTTTTTCCCGCTTTAACTTATTTCCTATTTCCATTGGATTTTTTCTGTTTCCCGGGATGCCCGTGTGCAATCGAGCAGGGGAACGGAAAAGAGGAGCAGAATCCTCCGCCCCTCTGAAAATCGTCCTGTTATGCCATTTTTCCCTGAAATCAGTAGTTCTCTGCATGTACCTCGAAATAGCTCTGGGGATGATTGCATGTGGGGCACACCTCCGGAGCCTTTGTCCCAACTACAATGTGACCGCAGTTGCGGCACTCCCACACCTTCACCTCGCTCTTCTCGAATACGGCTGCCGTCTCCAGATTCCGGAGCAGCGCCCGATACCTTTCCTCATGATGCTTCTCGATTTCTCCTACCAGGCGGAACTTGGCTGCAAGCTCCGGGAAGCCTTCCTCCTCTGCCGTCCTGGCAAAATCCGCATACATATCGGTCCACTCAAAGTTTTCTCCCTCTGCAGCCGCGGCAAGATTCTCCTTCGTATCGCCGATACCGGCAAGCTCCTTGAGCCACATCTTCGCATGCTCTTTTTCGTTTTCCGCAGTCTTCAGAAACAGGCCTGCAATCTGCTCATAGCCTTCCTTTTTTGCTGCAGAGGCAAAATAGGTATACTTGTTCCTGGCCTGGGATTCCCCCGCAAATGCTGCCTCCAGATTCTTTTCTGTCTGCGTTCCCGCATACTTCGTTGTTTTCATGTCTTTTCCTCCTGTTATTCTGCGACGTCATACCGTCTGCTTTCCATTGATTCCAATCAAACAGGGAAATGGCCTTCTCCACTGCCCGCTCCGCCCTGCGGTCCCTGCGCCGCCGAAACGGCATATTTCCCCTGCGCGGGCCTGCGCATACAAAACTGCGGCCTGTAACCGTACTTCCGCCGCCCCGTGAATCCCCGGGCAAGTTTTCCATTGTTCCGGTTCCCCGGTACCCCTGCTTCGCTCTGCCATGCACCTGCCCTCAAACAGATGCTTTTTTCAGTCTCCCGCAGAGAAAAATTCCGGCTAACAGCAGCACCGGAAAGATAACGCCTGCCAGAATGCCCATCTTCAGGTCATCTCCGGACATCCCTGATACCATTCCCACCAGAGTCGGCCCTGCCGAACAGCCGATGTCCCCGCCCAGGGCCAGCAGAGCGAACATAGCCGTACCTCCCCTGGGCAGAGCAGCCGATGCCCTGCTGAAGGTTCCGGGCCACATAATCCCCACCGACAGCCCGCAGATTCCGCAGCATACCAGACTAAGCGGCGGCAGAAGAGAGATGCCCAGATAGGCAAAAATGCAAAGGCAGCTGCTGCAGACCATGAACCGTTCCAGGTGAATCCGGTCTCCGTATTTCCCGTAGAATAACCTGGATGTTCCCATCAGCACCGCAAAGACCAGAGGCCCGGCCAGATCTCCCACCGTTTTGGACAGTCCCAGGCCTTTCTCCGCAAAGGTGGACGCCCACTGGCTTACCGCCTGCTCGCTTGCCCCTGCGCATACCATCATGATCAGCAAAATCCAGAATATCTTCAGGCGGAACAGTTCCCCCAGCGTCAGCCCCCGCTCCCCCTCTTCCATCAGCGGCGCAATGGGCACCCCGGCAAAGGCAACGGCATTGGCAATCGGAATCAGCGCCCACAGGCAGGCCAGAATTTTCCAGTTCCCGATACCTGCCGCCTGGAAAAACAGGGCGGAAAGCAGCACCACCCCCGCATGCCCCCAACAGTAAAAAGAATGCAGCATGCTCATGGTTTTTTCCTTATGATCGGAAGGGCAGGCCTCCACCACCGGACTCACCAGGACTTCCAACAGCCCGCCGCCCACGGCATAGACCATGACGGAAATCAAAATCCCGGCAAAAGGCGACGGCAGCAGCTCCGGCAGAATGGTCAGGAAAATCAGGCCCGCCGCCGATAAAACATGGGCGGCAACCAAAGACACACGATACCCGATTTTATCCACGAACCCTACAGCCAGAAGGTCCACCAGAAGCTGTATCCCGAAATTGAACGTCACCAATAAGGTAATCCGGGAAAGGGGTATCTCATAGCTTCTGTGAAAAAACAAAAATAGCAGGGGCGTAAAATTGTTTACCACAGCCTGTACAATGTAGCCCGTGAAACAGGCTCTTATGGTTTTGTCATATTGGTTCCTCATTTTCGTCCTTTCCCCATAACGGAGACCCTCCTGAAAAAGTCCCCCGCCTTTCCGTCCCATTATACCCCTTTTCTGCCTATATTTCAAGTTACTCTCACGAGCCGCAGCAAGTTGTCTCCGTCACGGCAGAAACAGCTCACCATGCACAAGTCTGCTTCAATCCTTCGGCATCCCCAGACAGGGAACCCTATCAGTCAGACAGCCCGCCGTGAAAGCAGATACCTTCCTCCTGAAGCATTTCCAAGAACCTGCCCACCGGCATCCTTCCCAGGTCCCCCGCCTCCCGCTGCCGGACAGAGACCGTTGCAGTGGCGCTTTCCTTCTCTCCCACCACAAGCATGTAGGGAATCTTTTCCATCTGGGCCGTCCTGATTTTGTAGCCTATCTTTTCTCCTTTTATATCCGTTTCGCAGCGCAGCCCTTCCCTCTTCATCCGGCTTTTAATTGACAATCCTTAATTATAAGATAAATTATTTCTGGTCGATTACGGACTGAAT
>CAJUGL010000026.1 GCA_910586515.1 uncultured Acetatifactor sp. | reverse complement strand
TTCTCTGGTCCTTCCATGCAGTTTCACCTGTTCATTATATATCTTTGTAAAGGCCACATACTGATTTATGATATCTCCCTCTTTCCCATCAACAATTCCCATCTTACAACTTTTTTCCTGCTTAAGGAGGTTAGTACCTATATGGCGCAGCACATTTACATTTTCTGCCGCATTCCCAGCCCTCATCCTGCTCTCATCTTCCCGAAATCCTATGTCCAGCACCCAGTGCAGGCTGTTCTCCACTCCCCAGCGCGCCCTTTTGCGCTTTCCATATTCCTCTGCTCCTATCCCGCTGCGGCTGTATATGGAGTACGAAATGGTTTTCGCTGTCACAAACATACAGCGCAAGGTCAAGCATTTTCTTTCAAAGTCCTTATCAGCACCTGGAACAACTGCGGAGTACAGGACGGGGCCACCTCAATCCGGATGTATCCTGAAATAAGGATGCGGACTGCTGCGGTTCCGACCACGGTATCCCGCCTCACGATTTCAGATGCAGAAGGGAGCTTTGCAAAGACAGGCTCCTGCAATACCTCCAACGTTTTGATGGTATTGTATCAAAAAAACAGGGAATAACAGATACGGATGATTACCTACTTACCTATTAATGACTTTATAATTTCTACTATTCCGCTACTTACTATTCCTTTAAATACATCTGAGCAAAACCATACGGAATATTTTTTAAAAATACCTTTTAGTCCATCTTTATCCTTCTTTTTCGCATAGTCAATAGCCTCTTTAGTGACAACATACTCTATAGAATTACTTGATAACTTCCTACAGACCCCTTCCAATTCACTCTGAATATATTTCCAATTTAACTCGTCATTTGAAGATACTATTACCTGATTGTGTTCTCCAACTACCACTGGACTACTATTTAATATACTATTATTAATCTTAACATGTGTGGACATTAATTCACCTTATTTTCATCACCAACAATTGTTGGTGAGTTATATAATAGACATTTATCAAAATCTATGTAGACTTCCTGAATCCAATGATTATTAATACAATACTCTAACACTTCAATTACTTTTTTCAAAAAAACCTCATTGGCGCAATATATATAATAACAATTTCCTGAATTCATATATATATATAGATAACGTCCATTATTGTTTAAGTTTGTCACAACTATCCAAACAATATACACTATCAGTATTATTATTGATGTTACCCCATATACTTTAATTTCCTCATTTCTCTGTCCTACTCCTAAAACACCTAACAATAGCAGAATAAGAGCAATAGGGTTAAACTCCTTTTTAGGAATTGATTCTATACTTACTTGAGATATGTTGCTAACCTGTAACATTATATCATTTACTGAAATTATATTATTTTCAATTCTAAGGTTAGCTGTGTCAATTTTTTTTGCTTCTTTCATTACTTCCTCCTATCATATTACTGTGAAACATACCCCCGGTCTAGCATAAAAGCGCAGACTGCTCCTCTCAAGCTTTTTAGGCCCTTGGGATCGCCTCCTATAATTAAGCGGACTGTCTCTCCATGGCAACAGGTTCCACCTAGCCTAATGCTTTTCGCCTTTTCAGGTAGGTATTAAGCTTCTTTTCCCGCATTTCTCCAAGCTTGGCGACAGTGATCTCTTCGTCGGCTTGGACTATGTCAAGGACATTTTGGGCACTTTTACCGTTGATGTCAGCAACCGTGGTAATAGTTCAGACAGGACGCTGAACTGTTACTAACCGTGCCGGAAAGTTTAACGTTCGCCCCTTCAAACATCTTCTGGAGCCGGTTGAGTTCGGCCGTTTTATCTCTGACAAGGCTTTTGCGATAAACAACAATCTTCCGAATCTCGCGCTGTGCCTTATCGGATATCGCTTGGCTGTAGAAGGCCATGGTGCAACAAATCGGCGATCCACTCGGAATCCTAGACATCCGTCTTCCGTCTAGGTACAGTGTTCATATGGCGGGCATTGATCACCATGGTCTCCATACCAGAAGCTTCCAGAACATTATAGAGTATCTTCCAATAAGAACCAGTACTTTCCCATAGCCGCCATCTGGCAGTCTCCCTGTAAGAGCCAGTCGCTTTCCGCAGGATTTACAGAAAAACCTTTGTTTCCGGCATTTATGTCCATAACGGATGACAGTATGGGAGCCACAATGAGAGCCGTCCAGTTTGACTGTCAGGGTATTTCCATGTGGTTAGCAACATCCAATAAGGATGCAATGTCTTCCTCAGAAAAATAACCATTTAACTCTTTTTTACAAATTGCACAAGCTTTGCTACTATCCATTTTATCCTCCTAATATTTTAATTCTGGTTAAATTTTTAACTATTGACAGTTATTGTTACAAAACGCCAGCCTGCTTTTGATGGCACCTGAAAAGAATACGACGTTTTTGCCCCTCCTCTGTCCAGTGCAAAGCCGCGTCCTCTAATGGGAGGCCTGTTTGCCATACACATAAACCCGCGATTACTGCATTTTATTTCATCCAGGACAGTTTTATCATTTATAGAAAGTTGCTCTTTCTGCCTCGAATATGATAATTTGTCTACATATTATACTATATTTTGTTAGATTATATCAATATTTGCGATGTTAAGATTTTGTCAAGATTTCGTTAGTTCTTACCGTTTTTTATGACAGACAACTCAAAGCTCCTATCTATTATGGACAACAAGGTTTTCGAAATGAAAAGAAAATTACATTAAAAAACGCAAAGAGAATTTACAAGAATTTTGAACTCTTAGAAATTACAGATGACCCACTCGCTTAAGTAAAAAGGAGATCCGGAAGATTCTAAGAGGAATGCGAACAGCCGGACGATGATGTGATGAAGAGAATCACCTGCAAAATCATCAGGGGCCTGCAATAGGCGAGGTCTGCCGCCCGGACTGACAACTACATCTAAGCGGAACTTCACCACAGATTGATAACCTGCCCATCATACTATTAAAAAAGGCCTCCCCAAAGGGGAGACCTTTTATGGTTTTAATTAGTAAACCCAAAGTACGAAGCTTACAGTCTTGGATTCAACACCAGGCTTTGTGAATGTTACAACCATGGTTGCACCATTCAGAGACTCGTAATTGTACAGAGTACGCAGTGCGGTCTCATCAAATACAAGATTGCCAGTGCTTCCAGAGCTGGGTACATACTTAACCAATGAGCCAAGCAGTTCCTGAGTAAATCCTACCTTGTTAGGATCTTCTTCAGCGCTTACTACCCACTTAACGGAAGAGATATCATTCATTGCACCATCACCCTTGCCCAGAGATACAGGTACTTTGTTTCCGTTTTCGATATCGGTAATAACGATAGACTGCTCAATGGAAGGACCGCTTGCTGTAGGATCAGTAATATACCACTTTACAGCCAGACGAGCTGTGATATCTGCATCCCACATATAGTAATCAGGATTCAATGCATTACCAGTTAATGCGAACAAAGCTGTCGGATACTTGAATTCCTTCAATTTCTCTTCATCCTTAGCTGATGAGTTGTAGGTTTCCAAGCTTATAGCATAGTCCTTGGTATATTTAACTCCGCCAGGTGTATACACTGTTTCTGTGCCAATCCACTTATGCGCATCCGCAGGAAGCTCCTGACCCTCACTTACTGCCTTTGTTCCAGGAATCTTTACGCTCCACAGAGTCTTTGTATCTTTATCCTGAACAGCCCAACCATTGTTAAGAGCAGTTTCTGCTGTTACGGCTGTGTTACCAACCTTCCAGTTCTTAAAACTGTCTGTTGTCAAATTTTTACCATCATTAGGTCTGTTCTTCAACACTACAGACTTTACATCAATTGTAATCATTTCTTTCTCAGGAGTTACTGTTCCGCCTGCCGCATTCCGAATGCTGGGAACTGCGCTTACATTCAGAATTACATCCTTAGAGCCTGCGTTATAAACAGTTACCCAGTTACTGAAATTAGCACGTCCAGGTTCGATTGTAAGCTGCTCATTTGCAGGATTCTCATTACCAGTCTTCTCATCCTTCTCTACCCATTTCTGAGCTTCTCTCTGGAACTGGAACTTTTCTTTGTTATCAAGAGTGCTTCCGGTAGGGTCAGCATAGAACTCATACTTTCTGGCGCTTGTAGGAACAGCTACCAGGAACAGCTCTTCATGTCTCTCACGAGTCACAATACCAACACCTGAGCTGCTACCCTGTCCGCCCACTTCGCTGGTTCCAGGTGTTCCGTCGGGCTTCCAAGAAGCTGCGGATACGCTAGTTCCAAGAGTTCCGATCATCATAGCAGAAAGAACCAATGATGCCATTACTTTTTTCTTTTTCATTTTTTGTTTCTCCTCGTTTATTGAATAATTATTGATAAGCCAAGTACTACATTATCCTCGTATTCTTCTCCCGTGTCGGAATTAACCAGACGATATACCAATGTGCATGGATATGTTCCGCTCTCCAGCTCTTTTCCTAAGACAATACCTGTGAGAGTGTCACCCGGTGTCAATACTTGTGACCGGTAAACCAGTTCTTGTGTGGAATCCACCGTTAGTTCAAAATAAAAATCACAATGATTTAACTCTGAATTAGCTACAACCGCATTGGTTGATGCTTCCGTGGCAGACGGGAAATACCAATCCCCTCCGTCCATTGACACAAATAAATTTTCACCGTACACATTTTCCTCTTCGGCATCAGACGAATCGCTTGGCTCCGATTCACTGGCATCTGTCTTATTGCCAATTTTTCCAACACCGACCTCTCCTTGTTCGCTTGATGGTACATTTGGTACGTCAGGTTCCTGTCGCTTCATTAAGAAAACAACCAGAATTGCAATCACCGCAACAAGTACTACTACCACCACACAAGCGATAATCCCGACTTTATTTACCTCCTTTCGCCCATTGTTGTTGTTGTGTTCCGCCATTTTATGTACCCCCTTGCCTTATACTGTTAGACATTCCGATGACCTCTTAGATGTCGAATGGATAGATCCGTTTCATCCTTTTTGGCAAATCGGTTCGCCCTCCGGAAAAATGACAACCCGGAAATGCGATAGGCCACATCAACTACAGCTTATTATAATCAAGCTTTCCCAATAAGTCAATAGCATTTTCAAAAAAAATACTTCCAGATTTTTCCAATATCTTCGGTTTTTTCCGTGGAATTCACCATAGAGCACGATATATCTTTACGGCCATTCTGTCGATTGCTGTAACTAATGCCCAATCATAAAGCCCAATCATAAAGCCTTATCGCAAAGCGCTCCTTCATCAGATTATCCTCCCGAGAATCTTCCGTTTATCTCAGCGGCTCAGTATATTTCCACCGAACGGATAAACGCACTGAATCGCCTCTGGTCCACATCTTCTTCCCCGGGTATCCTGACACCGTCTATCTCAATCTCCACCGTATTCCTGCGGAAGGCTTTCCTGTATTCGTTCAGCCCCAGCCGCAGCTCTATCAGCTGCCCCGGGCCGGCAGGTTCCCGATATGCTTCATTTCCGTTTATTCTTATTATTATACAGCTTATATTCTCCACTGTATCCGGAATGTAGCCGTTGATTTCCAATGCGTTCTGTCCTATCAGAATGGTTTTAAGCCGGGCGCTGCCCTCCATCCAGCGATAATCCTCCCCTTCGCCCTGTGGCAGCCACCCTCCCTGAAAAGACACCATATTGCCCTCATAAGGAAAGCTTACCGCTATCCTGCCGCTGTGGCGGAAGAGGTTCAGGCCTGCCGCCAAAAGCAGAACTGCCGCTGCTGCCATTGCGGCGCCTGTCAGAAAACGCTTTGTAAGCCTGGCTCGAATTCTGCCTGTCCAGACTTTCAGCTTTTCGAAAACCAATCCGGCGTTTTCGCCTCCCAGCAGCAGCCGCACAAAAGAAATACGGTTCAGCCCCCTCCACAGCACCAGACTCACCCCTATGCCCATGACAAAGATAAGCAGCCAGCCCTTCGCCATCATGGGGCCGGGAATCAGCCTGTATGCCTCGCCTGCGTCCATCAGCCCCAGCAGAATCAGAATCAGGTAAGCCGCTTTAAACCCTACGAAATGAAAACACATTATCCCCATGCTGTTCTGTCCCAGATAGACAAACAGCCGCTTTAATGGGGCATTCCCTGCAAACAGCCTGGATACGGTCATGGTCAGCAGTATACCGTACACAGGAAGCAGGAGATCCACCGGACCGTTTACATTCCTTGTCGGCCAGTCAAAGGTATAGCGGAATCCCAGCTGTATGCTTGCCCACCAGGCTGTTCCGATCAAGACGGCTCCCAGCAGCAGCTGCCAGACTCTCTCCTCCCGCTCCTGAACCTTATGGCACATATACCCCATCACCAGAAAGGCCTGGGCAATTCCTGCCAAATCAAAACTGTAAAAATAAATCCCGGTCACCGCCGTCCTGGCAGTGACCCATTCCGCTCCCATAAAGACCAGCAGACTCGCCAGGCACAGCAGGCCGTCCCTCCTGCACACCCGGGCCAAAAGCGTAAAGATGATCTCTGCGCCGAAAAGCACCGGCACAAACCACATTGCGCCCAGCCAGTCGCAGTAGATAAAGTTATTTCCCTCCAGCAGCTTCCCCAGCGCTTCCCCATAACTTACCGTATACCTGGTGGTAGAGATTGCGTTCAGAATCCCTGCCTTCTCAAAAACACGGAATATCCAAAGCCCTGCAAAATGCAGTACATAGTAAGGAACCATCAGCTTATAAAACTTCCGGACCGCCTCTTCCCCAAACGGACGCTTCCTTATTCCGGCCGTATACCCTGAGATAAAAAACAGCCCTGCTATGACAAACTGGTAAATATATTGATTTAGATACCGGTTGAATTCGAAGGTTGCATGGGTCAGCACCACCAGACTGATGGATATTCCCTTATAAATGTCGCACCATTCAATCCTGCCTGCCGCAATCCCTCCCGCTCCCCTTCCCTGTCCCTCTTCCATCTTCTCTCCCCGTTATTCTCTATCCTGCCGTTGTTTTATATCCTGACGTTATTCTCTGTCCTGCCGTCTTTTTCTTTCTACTGCTCTGTCCGCTGTTTCCGCGGTTTTGCCGCAACAGTTCAGACAGCCCCTCTCGCTTAGTCAACATTGCGCCCTGTCTGAACTGTTGTTTTATCTCCCGCTTCCGGCCAGACTGCCGTTCAGCTTCCGGATTGCATCCAGGCACAGCAACGGCTGATTGTCTTCGCTGTACAGATACCCCTCGTGTACATAGGGATATAAGCGAATATTATCAATAGAAGCAATACAATTCCCGGATTCAATTTTCACATCAAAGAAACTCCCTCTGGAAAAGGTCAGGCGGATTCTTCCTTCCTCAACCGCATCCACCGTCTTCTCCTCATCTCCCACAGCAGCCCGCAGCTCCCCTGCCTTTTCCACCTCAACGATATCCAGTTCCAGAATATATTCTTCATCGTCAAAATGATTCCGGACATCGGGCACGGCCTGGCCGATGCTGCTCTCCTCCGCCAATCTGCAGACCTTGGAGCCCCCTGTCTCCTCAAAAGACACATTGCCCGCTATATTCCATCCCTCTTCCTCCAGCGCAAACTGCGGATTGTAGAGCATATTTGTGCGGTAATTTCGATAAGCCCAAATGCCGTATCCCTCTGAATGCTCCAGCAGAACCCTGTGCACATTCTCCAGATACGCGCCAAGCTCCTCCTCCTTAATCTGTGCATTACCGGAATACAAAGGCGTGTTGTCCGCAAAAATGAACTGATCAATAAACACCGGCTTCCCGCCGTTCTCCTGCTTCAGCTGTCCCAGAATATAATCTGTCTTTTCTATGGCTTCCCTGAATCCTACCCGTTCCCCCACATTCTCAAAGCCCATGGGAATCCCGTACATCACCGCAGTAAAAGAGGACTCCTGACAGGAATATGTGCTGTTATGCCGATAATAGCTCACTTCCTCCCCGGGGCCCCTGACGATATCCCAGTCCATTCTCACCTCCATGGACAGATTCGGAAAGCTTTTCTGAGAAGCCTCCAGCAGACTGCATAAAAAGGAATCGAAAAAACCGTACATGGCTGCCATGGCAGGCTCTGTCCTTCCTGGAATGGGGATCTCTTCGTATTTGGTGTATGCGGTGCCGTAGTTTTGATTGTATCCTTCCAGGGCATAGTTTTCTTTCACCCATTTCCGGTAGCCTGTGAAAGCAGCCATCTCCTGTCTGATCTCCTCAATATCTCTGCCGTATCCCCAGAGCCAGCCGTTCTCCTCCGGTTCGTCACAGACTTCCAGACTGTACCAGAAATCTTCCCAGGTAAGGAAACCCTCCCGAAAGTTTTCGTGAGCGCTCAGAGCAGAGTAAATTCTGGTCAGATATTCATGCCAGGCCTCCCGCTCCGCCCCGCCCCCCATAAGCCGGAAAAAACGTTCCCTGATATCTTCCTCCCCGTCCCCATGGTAATCCCACAGGTATCCGACTCTGGCATACACGCCGAGCCCTGCTCTCCCTGCGGCTTCCATGACTTGATCCAGCTTCCGGAAGGCATATTCATTATAGGACGCCGGCTCTGTCTGCGGCTGAAACTCTCTCCAGGGAATCACCAGAATGATACTGTCAAAACCATCATTCCTGATCTGCTCCATATCTCTCTCCAGAAAGCTGAACTCACTGTTCCAGAAATTCAAAGGCCATTCCTCCCCGAAATAGGTGGCCGATCTGGCATAGGCGCTGTCGGCAGGCTCAGGGGCTTCTCCCCCGGCGCTCTCCGCAAAACTTCCTGCGCCGAAAGCAAATCGGCTCAGCACAACCCAGTCGCAGCTGTCGTCTTTTCCCTCCTGGTTTGACACGGACACTTCCACCAGAACCTCTTCTCCTGCAAAGTCTTTCAGCGGGAGAGATTCTTCCTGAAAAGCAGTCTCTACATTATATACATAATTCCGCACACCTGAGTCCGCTGAAATATCAATATTCAATACCGCACCGTCAGACTCTTCCGCCACCCAGGGGTGAATCCCGTATGTCAGCTCCAATACCGCTTCTCCGGAAATTACCCCCTCCCAGGCAATGGCAGTGCCCGGCGTCAGGAGAACCGCCCTGCCCACCGCCTCGTCTTCGATTGCGCCCACATTGTAGCCATAGGGATAATCCTCACTCTCAACCAGCCCCATAATCTGTGCGCCGTCCACATGATCTCTCAGACTCCACTCCTGCTGCTCCGAAGTACCTGTCCCGGAATCCGCGCTTAATTCCCTCTCCTGTTCCGCCGGCATCCCCGTCTCCTGTCTGGCCTGCTTCATCTGCTGTCCCGCGAACCAGCAAAGGCCCAGCGCCGATACTGCGGCTATTGCCAGTTTAATTCCCTTCTTCATTTGGCTCTTCCTCCCGTTTTCAGGATTACTGTCCACCGTCCGGCGCCGTCCACTGGAACACGGTTTCCTGAGGCAGCGCATAGTACAATTTCATCCAATATTGAATAAACTGCTGGTTATAGGGCATCTGAGAGGCATACCTGTCATCCCTCATCCGATAGAGCGCCACAGTCCCCGGCTCCGCCCCCTGTCTGACGGCCTCCGCTTCCTGCAGCAGTCTCCGGTGATTGATTTTATTCAGATCGGAATTACGATAATATCCTCTTGTTATGGTAAAAGTATTCCAGGCCGAAAGCAGCATAACGCAGATCAATAAAGCATATACGCCTCTGTTCCGGTATCTTCTCAAAAATTCCACGGTCACATATGCCGCGGCTATATGAAGAATAAATTCCATGGGAATATGGCATCTTGCCGGCACCGAGGGCGATACAAGCATCATGGCCTGGGAACACAGTCCCCCGTAAAAAAGCGCCAGCAGCCAATCCTTCTTCCCCCAGAGAAGCAGCGTCATATTAACGGTATACCATGCGGCCCAGAGAATCAATGCAATGTACAGATATCGCCCGGCGGGAATATACCAGCCGCAGATGACCGGAACAGTCAGTACGATACCGCCTCCTATATTGTATTTTCTCCAGGGTTTTTCCGGATTTTCGGAGAGAAGCAGCGCCGCGCAGAAAATTCCCGACAGAAGAAAAATCAACGCTGCAACCCGATTCTCGTATCCTATATTGATCTCCAGAAGTTTCGGCAGATTTACTCTTATTTTTCCGAATACGGATAATCCGTTAAAGACCGCATTGGCTTCGTCCCCGGCACGGACAAAATTCCCGGGAGCCAGAATTTCCAGGCCGCTCCCCAGAAATGCCGCAGCCAGAACGGGAATGCTTCCTCTGATGTACTTTCGCTCCCGCAGCCACGCAAATCCATAATACAATACCGCATACACCGCAGTCAGCAGGGCTGTCTGTTCATAAGAGAAGGCCGCCAGAAAGAACAGAATACAGGCCGCCGGAAGATACCTGCCATCCTCATGATAGCGTCTCTGGCAGTACACCGCCCCGAATAAAGGACAAAGCGGCCACACATAGCCCATAGCTGCGCTGAACCAGAAGATCCCCTCCTGAAAGGTACCGATACCTGCAGCTCCATAGGAAAAAATCAGAACCAGGGCGATCACCGCATTGTCTCTTCTGTTATCTCCCTCTCGAACCAGCAGATAGGAGAACAGACTAAACCCCAGAATAAGCGCGGACTGCAGCAGCCTGATCCACCAAAGCCCTGCCCTCATGGACAATATGCCGAAAAAATAATACAGAACACGCCCGCCCCACTCCAGATAGTGCCATTTCAGAAAGCGCAGCACATTCATGAAGGAATAGTCCATGGGCGCGTGAGTCTCCGTATACCCATAACTTAAGCTGGCATATCCGTAATCGTCAAAATACAGATAGACAAACTGATGCTGTACATATAAATACAGGAAAAAAATCCCAAATAAAATTGCCGTGATTAACCCCTTCCGTCTTCCCTTGTTGTTCATGCCCGTTCTCCGCAAATGTCCCTCCAAATCAATATATCAGAATCAAATTTACCATTGCGCTGTAGTCCCTTTTATCCGCATCATCCTCTCCCGCTATCTTAATGCCGTCCGTAAAGATCTCCAGCAGGTTTACCTGCGCCGGAAAGACATATTTTCCTATATCCAGCTGTATGTCGATCGCACTGCCGCAGCAGACCGGCTCGTGATAGATCTCCGCCCCGTTCAGCGACACTGCCATATACGTAATATTCTCTACCGACTCCGGAATATATCCATGTATTTCCAGGCTTTTCTGCCTCTTCAGCATAATCCCCACCTGAGCGGCCCCCTCAAACCACCGATACGTCTCCCCATCGCTCTGGTTCAGCCATCCTCCGCTGAAATCTGCAGCATCCCCCTCATAGGGAAAAGTCACCTCCACCCTTGTCGGCAGCAAACCGCATCCAACCCACACGGCTCCTCCTGTCACAGCCATGTAGAAAACGGCTTTCCGCCATTTCCCGGTCAAATCCAGCAGGAGAGAGTTTATCCCTGCCGGCGCGCCGCCCCTGCGCTCCTTCAGCGGCAAACTTCCACTGCACGGGCCTGCGCATAAAAAAGCTCTCCATCGCTCCAGCAGAGCATTTATCCCCAGCGCCAGAGCTTCATACCCCTGCCTCACCAGGCGAATCCCTTTAAAAGCCGTCACTCTTTGATAAAAAGCACCGGCGCTCCCTCCGCCCAGCAGGAGCCTCGCCCCAGGTATTCCGTTAAGCGCTTTCCACAGGAAAAGACTTACCGCAACTCCGGACGCCAATGTAAGCGGCCACCAGGCCTTCAGCGCCGTCCCCGGAGTAAGGGAAGCTATCCTCTCCGCTCCCACAACCCCCAGACCCACAAGCAGCAGATACGCGGCCTTAAATCCGATAAAGTGGAAAAACATAATCCCCATACTGTTTTGTCCCAGATACCGAAAGAATTTCTTTAACCGCTGATTACCGCAGATAAGTCTGGCAGCATTTATCGTCAGCAATATCCCGAAAACCGGCTGAACCAGATCAACCGGCCCGTTAAAGCTTCTGGTTGGCCAGTCCACTCCATAGTGGAATCCCAGCCGAATCCATCCCTGCCATGCTATCCAGATCAGGGCGATTTTTACGCCAAGGTGCCAACTTTTTTCCGGTTTTTCCTTTATCCTGCGCATCAGATAACCCATTACCAGAAAAGCCTGCGCCCTGAATGCCAGATCCAGACCAATACGGTATATAGTATCCCCCTTCAGCTCCCCCGCATACAGAAACAGCAAAATACTGGCCAGTCCCACCAGATAATCCGAACGAAACAATGCAGTCAGAAGTTTTACAATCATGTTTGCCGAAAACAGCACCGGCAGAAACCATATCGCTCCCAGCCAGTCACAATAGATCACATTTCTGCCAAACAAAGCTTCCAGCGCCTTCCAGAAGCTTTCCGGATAATCCGTGCCCGACACAAAACCCAGCAGTTCCGCCCTGTCCAGGGTCCAAAACACCGCCAGTCCGGCAATGCTTATCCCATAATAAGGAATCAGGAGCTTGTACAGCTTCCTGATGAATTCTTCCAACAGGGAATGCTCACGCATCCTGCCGGTATAGCCGGAGATAAAGAAAAAGGCAGCCATGTGGAACTGATAAATATACAGATTAAACATACCTGTAGCATGCCCCAGCACCACAAGAATGATAACGATTCCCTTATAGACATCACACCATTCAATTCTGCCCTTTTGCTTTTCTCCACTCATTTGTTTATCCCCCCGAAGCTACCGAAAAAAACGAATCCACTCTGTTTTTTCGATCATATATATTATTATACTGCAGGATTCGATAGGCATCGGTGAATTCGATACAGGCCCCCGGAGCCTCTTCCCAGGCATACCATTTCCCCTCACTGTCGCAGATGCCTCTTCCGCTGATAATCGGGACTTCTTCCAGTGCCTTAAGCTGGAATCGGTTATAGGGCGTCAGCTCCACACCTGCAATATTCAGAATATAGCTTCCAAAGTAATTCGAGCTCATCATTACATCGTATTTTTCCTCAATGTCGTAATTTGTCCAGATGACAAAAGGCGTGGCATACCGTTTATGTACAAGCTCAAGGCCCAATTCTTCCTTGGGCATGCCGAACAGTTCTTCATAAAATTCGTTTTCAAGCGTCGCCTGGTGGTCTCCGAACATGACAATCATCGTAGGTTCTTCCACATCCTCAAAATGAGAAATCAATTCGGCAAACGCTTTATCCGATTCCTGCAGCAGGGACAGATATTGTTCCGCCTGAGGATATGACTCGGCATAGTTTAGCTTCACGGTATTTTGAAAATTGTCAAACTCTTCCCCGTATCCGCCATGATTCTGCATCGTCACCAGAAAAGCGAAAAACTTCCCCTCCGTCTCCTCATACAGGGAAATAATCTTGTCATAGGCGCCCTTGTCGGACTCGCACCAACGCATCAAATTCTCTTTTCCCCAGTTTTCTTCGGAGATGAATATATCAAATCCCATATCAGAATATACTTTTCTTCTGTTCCAGTTCTCCGCCAGATAAGGATGGGCGGCCGCGGTATAATACCCCTGACTTTTCAATGTATAAGCCAAACCATATTCCGGAGCGGATACATTCGTCTGATAAGGACTTCCTCCTGATAAAAACGCCATACTGTTTCCCGTGAGCACCTCATACTCGGAATTTGAAGTGCCCCCGCCGAATACAGGAACGGTCAGGTATCCCTTTACCACATTTTCCTTCATGCCCCGCAGATAGGGAAGCAGCTCCGTATCCGTTGCAATCTCCTGAATATACTCAAGATCCGCAAAACTCTCGTTCATGATCAGGATAATATTGTCCGGCACAATCGTTTCATTCTCTGTCCGGCTGTCCATATCCGCCAGAATACTTTCCACCTTTTCTACAGAATACCCCTCCGGTTTCTCTCCCACAAGGTACTGCACCTCCGAGGCGAGAGTCAGCACTACGCCGTACTTGCGGTAGCTGGCCGCCAAATCCCATGTATTGATCAAATGCGTCGAGATCAGAAAACCGCCGCTGAGACTTCCGGCCATTCCCATAACGCCCACCGCGCTCAGCACAAAAACAAACTTATGACGGACGGAAAAAACCGTCCGCTTCACCTGCATACATGTACAGACAAGAAACAGGAAAAGAATCAGGTTCAGGAATATCGGAAACGTTATTTCATATATATATTTATTTGCCACCGTTGCCGCGGTCTTCCAGGCAAAAAAATCCTGAATCGTAAACGCGCTTCCTCTGAACAGCAGCACAAAATACTGCACCAGTCCCACCACCGCACACCCCGCCATATACACAATGGCCAGAGTTCCGATTCGCCTGAAGACAAAGGACAGAAGAAAGAAGATCAGATAACTGAACAGGAGATTCTTTATGACACTCCACAGCTGCATGGTAAGCAGATTGCCGGCAATCTGCTCAACGGAAATAAAACCAAACACCGGAAGAATAAAATAAAGAAAGGCGCAAATTCTCTTTTTATTTTTTTCCTTTATTTTGACATGTTTCCTCATGACCATCAACGCTGCGGCTGCGGCCGCAAAAACTGCGTCCGTCACCACCCATGCGGTGACCAACCCCTGATCTATATAATGATATATATAACATAACTCAAATTCACCCTTAACTTCTTCCCCGTTATAAAAATAGCTTTCCGCATTTTCCTCCACATGTTCCGCCGCGTGAAATATAACGTAGGACACCCAGTATTTTCCGTCCTTCTCGTCTTCCGGCCCTATGGGCTGGCTTATTCTGACCGTGTACTCCTCCCCCGGCGCCAGTTTCTCCTTGATATTGTAGTCGTAATAATGCCAGTTTCTTATCTGTTCTTTGTCAATTTCCTCTGACTGAATCACACGATCTTCCTGGCACAAATCTATCTTTACAACCATCTCGTCCGGTAAACCGGCGTAATTTATGGCCAATCTAATCTTAATCTGGTCCAGTCCCTCCCTCTGGGGGATAAACTTCTGTTCTATGTAGTCCTCTTCCGACTGAAAAATATCGGAGAAAATAAATTCTTCTCTTTCCGTATATTCTTTACCTGATTGTTCCGTTTTCTCATTCGCAAGAATATGATTTCCAAAGGTTAAATTAATCAGCACAAAAAAACAAATCAATACGCCCGCGGAAATATATCCCGAAAATTTCTTAGCTCTTTTACTCATATGTTCACCGCTTCCTCTTCAATCTGCCAGGCCATGCCCCCATGTATCGGCTCATACAAAGGGGGCTCCAACGGTTCACATTATACCATAGGCACACCGTTTTATTCCTGGCAAATTTTCCATACTCGATGAAGACCAAGTCCCGCGAAATCCCCAAAATGATATCTGTCCCTAAACCTCCACATCCATCTCAAGCACCCGCTGCGCCTCCGCAAGCGTAAAATGGTTCTCGATAAACCGTACTCCGTTATCCGACATTTCCCTGAGCTTCGGGTAGTCTTCATACAGGCGGCAGATGGTTTCCGCAAGCTTCTCTCCATCGTCTTCCACCGCCATAAAGGCTTCTTCCCGGCTTAAGCCCTCCGCCCCTATGGAGGTGGTGACCAGCGGAATCTGGTAATAGGCAGACTCCACTACCTTGCCCTTTACGCCGGCTCCGTAGCGAAGGGGCACAACGGCCATGCGGCATTCCCGATAGAGCTTCTCCAGGTCCTCGTCCGGCAGGAATCCCTCGATGAGGATGTTCTTCGAGGCCAGAGCCTGCACCTCCAGAGTCGCCTTTCCGCCCACCACATGCCATCTCATGTCCGGCCAGCGCTCCAGCACCCTGGGAAATACCTCCCGGGCAAACCACAATACGGCGTCGATGTTAGGGGGATGTCCGAAACCTCCCACATAGAGCAGATCATGTCTTGAGGCGAAGTCCTTGTTGATATCCCCCGGCGTATTCTCATAAATATACAGGGGAATGTTGCGGATGGGCTTCCCGGGAAAGACTTCCTGCATCTTCTGCTGCTCAAAGCTTCCCACCACATGGCCCACATCCGCCTTCTCGAACAGCTCATACTCGATCTTCTTCCACTTTTTCGCGGATTCCAGCTTCTCCGGATCTCCTGTCATTTCATACTCTCTGTACTCCCTGATATGGTGCAGGTCATGGGCAAAGTAGAATATTTTCGCCCTGGAGTACTTCTTTACGATATCGATATACTTAATGGAAATATGGGGCCTCTGGAGATAAATATAGTCGAAATAATGTCCGTTCTCCTTCAGCCACTGCTGCCAGTTATTATAGTAATAGTTGCCGTAGAGCACCTCTATCCCCATCTGGTTCAGCTGGGTAGTATAGGGTTCATGCTTGTAAAAATTATCGCCGATGAACGTCACCTGGAAGCCCATTTTCACAAATGTCTGCAGGTACATATAGGTGCATTTCCCTCCGGCGTCCTGATCGTGATGGGGCACATAGTGGTCCACCACCAGCATATGCTTTTTCCTGCCGCTTCTGTCTTTGGCGGTAAACACATTCTCCCCGTTTACCTCATGCTCCGCCTCCAGCACATCCCGCCATTTCTCATAAAATTTCTGAAAATTTACCTGCTGATAGTGCTTTAACCCGCTCTGTACATCCGTGCCGTTGGAAATGCCCTCGAAATGAACCACTCTGGACAGAGGCTGATAGAGCACTTTGTATCCGCGCCTTCTCACTTCAAAAGCCAGATCCGTGTCCTCATAATAGGCCGGCGCAAAGCGCTCGTCAAATCCGCCGATCTCCTCCCACAGGCTCCTGCGGATCATGATGGCCGCGCCGGAGATATAGTCCGCCTCCTTGACATAATTGAATTCCGGATCCTCGGTATTGCGCCGATTGCCGTAATTCCAGGCGGAGGCATCCTTCCACACAATGCCTCCCGCCTCCTGAAGAAAGCCGTCCGGGTAGATCAGCTTGGAGCCCACCATGCCGATATCCGCGCTGCGCTCCATAAGGCTCACCAGGGGCTCCAGCCAATTCTCCTGGACCTGGGTGTCATTGTTCAGGAACAGGATATATTTCCCCCTGGCCTGCCTGGCCGCGTTATTGCAGTTCAGCAGAAAACGTACGTTTTTTTCCGTGGTTGCCAGCCTTATATTCCTGACGATCCCCTGGATCTCTCTGGTCACATCCGTGGAGCAGTCGTCGGCGATAATGACTTCATAGGGAATATCCCCCGAATTCCGAATGATGGATTTCAGGCAGTTGTAAGTATATTCAAATTGATTATACACCGGAATAACCACGGACACCCACGGTGCCTCACTGAAAGGCAGTGTCAGCCGTTCATACTCTCCGGCGCTCTTTTCCTCCGCGCCGGCTTTTTTTCCTGCCACATCCTCCAGGGTAAGTTCCCCTGAAGGGTCCATCATGTATGATTCATTCTTCAGCGTCTCCCGGTAATGCTGTTTTACACTGTCCATGCCGCCGTTTTTCATGCACCAGAAATAATTCCTGATCCGCTTGGGCCGTATCACATGGAGCATCAGTTTCGGCTTCTTTACCAAATCCGCCAATACCCGCGCAAAAAAGCGTCTTCTGCTGCCCGGAGGCAGGAAAAATTCCCCCGTGCGGCGCAGCCCTCTGCCGAATTTATAGGAACGGGTAGTCTTCTCCCATTCATAGGCTCTCTCCACCTCCAGCAGCAGCTCAATATGGCCTTCCTTGTTGCGGACAGTCTGCCGCAGCTCCTGGATTTCGTTTCTCTGGTCTTCTATCTGCTGATCCCTCTGTCGGACATGGCCATCCCACTCCGCGTTGATCCGGCGGATTTCCTCCTGCAGCCCGCGGATGGTTTCCCCAGCCGCCAGCGCCTCCTCATCCTTCCTGGCAATCTCTCCGTCCAGATGCCGGATATGGACATTCCGTTCTTCGCTCTCCTCCTGGAGCCTGCGGATGGTTTCCCCAGCCGCCAGCGCCTCTTCATCCTTTCGGGCAATCTCTCCGTCCAGATGCCGGATGTGGGCATTCCGCTCCTGCGTCTCCTCCTGAAGCCGCTGAATCGTTTCCCCTGCCTGCCGGATCTCTCCGTTGAGCCTGCCGATATGCTCGTTGCGGACTTCCTCCTCCTTCTGCAGAGCCAGAATCCGCTGAACCGTGCTGTCATACTCCCCCGAATCTCCCAGGTACACCGAACCGAACCGCCCTGTCTCCACCGGAGAATTTGACGCAATCGCGATATAATATTTCCCGTTTTTATCATATCCCGGACTGCGCAGGTAGCAGTTCAGCGCCCCCTCCTCTCCCTGGCAGTCGCTCAGGACGGAAGCAATCTGGAAGTTCTGGTTGAACAGCCTGACATACTTAAACTTCAGCTTCAGAAAAGCCAGAAACTCGTCATGATAGAATTCCTTCACATGGAATTCGTTTTTATAATCGTATAAATCGGAATAAATCGCCTTGTTGGGGGTGGACATCACCAGAATGCCGTCCTTTTTCAGCACCCTGCCGATCTCGCCCAGAAACTGAAACTGCAGCAGTTCCGGCACATGTTCGATGGTCTCAAAGGATACCACCGCATCCACGCTTTCGTCTTCCAGGGGAATGGAGGCAATGCTTCCCTGCAGAAAACGCAGATTTTTCCGGTCCTTATAATTTTCCCTGGCCCGCTCCACGGTCTCCCCGTCGATATCCAGCCCGGTCACCTCCCCGGCTACGGAAGCCATAAGGCTGCTGCCGTAGCCTTCTCCGCAGGCAGCGTCCAGGACCGTCTTGCCCCGGACCAGCTCCCTTACGCTCAGATAGCGCTGGTAATGTTCCATCTCCAGCTTATCGTCGTCAATCCCCGGTATAAACCTTTCCCCCGTAAACAATTCGTTCCCGTTCATCCTTTCACCTCCATGCCCGCTCTAATATAACATTATATCCTCTTCCCCGTGCCGCACAAAGCTTGCCCGGGTATCCAGCTCGATCACGGACAGATTATAGCCCTGATTGTCCACGTCTATCTTCACCGCATTGTGAATCCTGTGCAGCACCACGTGGTTGGTCTGGTCTCCCGCCGCAAGGGAAGGACTCACCAGGTACTCCGTGGCGCATATCCTGGGAAGTTTCACCGCAAAGGACACCTCGTAGATCTCCCCCCTGTTTACATGGGCCAGCACCTCGTCGGAGAGGAAATTATTCACCGAAAAAAGCTTTACGCCTCTGGTATTCTCCATCTCAAAGCCAAACAGTACATTGTCCATATCTGTATTGAATTTCGTCAGCAGTCCAAAGTGATACGTGTGCTCCGTCTGAAGAACCGCCACGTCATTCCCCTGGTTGTCCCGGATATAAAAAGAGAGGATCTCCCCTTCTCTGGTTCCCGATTCCCCTGCGGCATTGCTCAAGTCTATACGCCGGAATTCCTTCCTCTCATGTTCCGTCTCTACCGATTCCGTCACATTTCCCAGCTTCATCTGCCGTATCAGCTGCGCCTTCTCCCGGTTCTGTTCCTCGATCTGCATGCTGAGATATTTCTCGCATACCTCCTTGGCGTCGCCCACCTCCCGCAGATTGCCCCGGTCAAGCCATATGGCCCGGGAACACAGCTTCTTCACCGACACGATATCGTGAGACACGAATAAAATGGTGGTGCCGGAATTCTTGATCTCCTCCAGCTTGTTAAAGCACTTTGCCTGAAAGAAAGCGTCTCCCACAGCCAGGGCCTCGTCAATGATGAGAATCTCCGGCTCCACGTTGATGGCCAGAGCAAAGGCCAGTCGAACCAGCATACCGCTGGAATACGTCTTCACCGGCTGATGTACAAAATCTCCGATATCCGCAAAAGCCAGAATCTCGTCCTTCTTTGCGTCCATCTGCTCTCTGGTAAAGCCCAGCACCCTGCCGTTCATGTAAATATTCTCTATCCCGGAATAATCCATGTCAAATCCCGCGCCCAGCTCCAGAAGGGCGGACACATTGCCCTCCACCTCCACCGTGCCCTCCGTGGCCTGCACCACCCCGGTGATGATCTTCAGCACAGTGGACTTGCCGGAACCGTTGGTGCCGATAATGCCCACAGTCTCCCCCCGGCCTATCCTGAAGGAAACGTGATTCAGCGCGTAAAACGGCTCTCCGTACTTTTTGTGAAAAGGATGGATGGCCTCCAGAAACCGTTCCTTGGGATCCTTATACAATTTATAGACCTTGCTCACGTCATTTACCTTGATTACGTCCATATGCATCTCCTAAAGCACATCCGCAAAATGAGGGCGCAGCTTCCGGAAAAGTCCTGTGCCGATGAAGAAAACCGCTCCCGCCACGCACCAGAAATACAGAGTCAGCGCCGGCCGCTGCCAAAAACCGTCATGATCGATAAAGCAGTCCCGATACCCCTCCACAATATAATAAAAGGGATTCAGCTTGAAAATCCAGCGAATCGATTCCGAAAACATATTCAGATCCCACATAATCGGCGCAACCCACATGCCGATCTGCAGAATGATCTGCACAAATTGTCCCATATCCTTAAAAAAGGCGTTCACCGACGCCGTGAGATAAGAAAGTCCCAGGGCCAGGAATGCTGCGCAGAAGGAATAATACAGACTCTGCAGCCACCACAGCGACGGGTCCGTCCCTGCCAGCAGATAGACCGCCAGCAGAATCCAGATAAATATCAGATGCACAAACAGAGATGCCACAATCTTGATGATGGGCAGCATCCCCACCGGAAATACCATTTTCTTCACCAGATGTCTGTACTCGTACAGGCAGTTGGTCGCCCCGCCCCAGGCATCGTTAAAGAAAAACCAGGGCACGATCGCCGGAATCAGCCACAGCACATAGGGCACATCCGCCACCGGCTGAGACTTAAATCCCAGCTGAAAAATAACATAATAAATAAGCACCGTGATAATGGGCTGAATAAACATCCACACGATTCCCAAAAACGAACCCACAAAACGCTTCCTGAAATCCGCTCCCGCCAGGGAGACGATCAGCTCTCTCTTCTCCAGAACTTCTCCGAACCCTCTCAACAAACGCGACATATTCCCATCCCTGACCTTATACACCTCTCCAAATTCTGCCAACCTGATGCCGATTTTTGAATTATAGCACAGAACCCTGCCCGAAACAAGCCTTTGCTCTCGTTCTTCCCTTTTTTCAGAGACAACACAGTAACGGTTCAGACAGCCCCTCTCGCGAAGTCAAAATTGCGCTCTGTGCAATTTTGTGAGACTTGCAGGCGCCAAAACGCATTCTTTTCGCGTTTTGTGTGCATTCTCGTAACAGTTCAGCGCCCTGTCTGAACTGTTACACAACACAGCTCCCGGTAAAGCTCCCGGTATTGCCTCACCATCACTTCCGCCGCATTCTCCTCCCGAATGGAGCGGGCCAGCTCCTCTCCCTGAAGCAGACCGCAGTCTCCCTCCAGAACGCTGTCCACCGCAGCCGTTAATTCCTCCTGGCTGCCGGCCTTCACCGCGATTCCCCGTTTTCCCCTGAGCTGCTCCGGCGTGCCTCCCGCGGCGAACCCCACCACCGGCGTGCCGCAGGCCATGGCCTCCAGAGTAGACGTGGCGTAATTCTCCGCCAGGGAGGGCAGCAGAAACACATCCGCCATACTGTAGTATTCCGCCAGCATATCCGCGCTTTCCGTGGGCGGCAGCAGCACCGCATTGTCAGGCCCGGAAGCCATGGCGCCCTTCTTTCTGTCCCACCCGATGAGAATCACCTTGGCTTTCCCCCTCAGGTCACGGGCCGTCTGCAGAATGTACTCCGCCCCCTTCCTGGGGTCCTTATAGCCTGCCGCAATACCAAGGGCCAGTTTCTCTCCCGGGGAAAAACCGTATTTTGCCCGACAGGCGTCTCTGTCTCTGGGATAAAACACATTGCGCACATCTATGCCGTTGCGCACAGTGCGGCAGGGATACTTCCCGAAAAAGGACTGCTTTGCCGTTTCCGTAAGCCATTCCGACGGACATGCGATGATTTTTTTGCTTCCCGCCGTAAAAAGTTCACGCTTATGCCTCAGCATCTGCGCGGTA
The DNA here is from genome assembly GCA_910586515.1 of uncultured Acetatifactor sp. Taxonomy (GTDB): domain Bacteria; phylum Bacillota; class Clostridia; order Lachnospirales; family Lachnospiraceae; genus Acetatifactor. The sequence goes on along the minus strand of CAJUGL010000026.1, from coordinate 23,075 downwards.
AAATCCAGGAAAAGACTGGCCGGATAACCCCCCAGCCGGGGACAGCCGCCGCAGCCTTCCCTCCACCTTCCGCAATCAAAAAAGTAGCCGCAGTTTCCCGTGAACGCATGACAGTCATGAAAGGTCCATACGCAGGGAATCTCGTGGGCATTGATATAGCCGAACAGCATCTCCAGGTTCAGATAATAACCGTGAAGCGCGTGCAGATGGAGGATATCAGGCCTGACCCGGTCCAGGATATGCAGCAGGCGCCTGGTGGCTGCCCGGTTCCAGTATCCGTTCAGTCCCGTCACACGGCTCAGCAGAGCCGAGACATATATATCCGCCCTGCCGTCAAACCGGAAGACATTTTTTTCCTGCCTGTCGCCGCCCCTTCCGTAGGCCGCGTAGGATTCCTGCCCTTCCCGCAGAAGCTCCCGATGAATGCACGCCGCAATCCGCGCGGCGCCGCCCTGGTCGTAATGGCTGTTAATATGCACTATCCTCAAACTGTCCCCTCCTGTCAGGATTTGCAGATTTCTCGCCGGTTATCCGTTTTTTCATAAAGACTGTCCGCCCTTCCGCTCTTTCTGCCTGCAGATCAATACATCGCACACCACAGTGGCCGGTCTCACATGTCTCCTGTGCTTCAGCGCGCTCTTCAGCACTCTGCCGATCCTGGCTGATTTCAGCGCCGCGTATCTGTCCTGCATGGTCCGGTATTTTTCCGCCATCTGCGCTCTGCCCGCCTCGGTCTCCAGAATACGCTCCCCGGCAAAAGCCTCCAGGTAGTCCATATATACCCGAATCTCCCAAAGCTTTCGTTCCCTGTTCAGCAGAGTTTCGGCCCTGTGCTCCTCCCCGCCGGCATTGTCGTCATGTCGTCTGTGAAAGGCCATTACTTCGTCAATCTGCAGAAAACCGTCCTCCTCTGCCGCCTTGACGCTGATCAGCAGATCATGAGGGATAACTTTACTCCCCCTGGCCCAGCTCCGGTACCACTCCCGTCTGTAAGCCATCACCATGCCGGGCCATTCTCCCTTCCGAAGCACAGCCTCCACGGAAACATGGCGCAGAGCCCCTGTATTCTTATTCCGCGTAGGCGCCAGCACCGTGCGGATTCTCCTTCCCTCCGCGTCAATGAGACCGAATTTGCACACCGCAGCCTTCAGATTCCGATGCTCCTCAAAGAGACGGCTCATCTTTTCCACCTTCTCCCTGTCCCAGATGTCGTCCTGATCTGCCAGGAATACAATATCCTCCGTACACAGGTCCATGGCGTGGTAAAAGCAGGCCGGATACCCCAGGTTTTTCTCCCCGGTCCAAAGCCGCCACCCGGACTCCAGACCGTTCTTCCCGATAAACTGCCGAATGATTTCCACTGTGCCGTCCTCTGAACCGTCGTCATACAAAACCACCTGGTCCGGCCTGCGGCTCTGGTCCAGCAGAGATTTCAGCTGTTCTTCAATATACTTTGCCCCGTTATAGGCCGCCATACATACCGATATGGTCATCATGTCTTCCTTCCTGATATCCGAATGCTCTATTGCCCGGTCCTCCCGCCCCGAAGGCCCCAAGTCCCCGGAGGTTTACCGCCTGATTCGTAACAGTTCAGACAGGACGCTGAACTATTACCCTGATTCTGCTTCCGAAGCCCTCTCAGCCAGGCGAGTCCGTCTCCTCAGGCCAGCAGAAGCTTTGCCGCCTCGATCAGAATGCACTCCAGCGCATACAGCCGCCCGTAGCCGTTATTCCTGTAGATACGGTACCGGCATCTCCCCCTGGCTATGGCTGCGGAAAGCGATTTCTCATGGCTCATCCCCTCCATGGTAAAATTCGCCAGCACCTCATTGCACACCCCGATCTTCAGACCCGATTTCCGCACCTTCAGAAAGAAGTCAAAGTCGTCATGAAGGCTCTCCAGTTTATAGGGAAATCTCTCGTGGACCGCTCTCCTGGCAAACTGGGTGGGATGATTCCATCCCCTGGAAGTGGCCATTCTCTGCAGCTTCGCCCGCTTTACAAACCCTGTGCCGTCCGCTCTGACCATCCGCAGATCCGCATACATATAGTCCGCTCCCGTCTCCTGCAGAAAAGCCGCGGCCCGCTCCGCAGCCTGGGGTTCGTACCAATCGTCCGAATTGATGTTGCCGATAATCTCTCCCTCTGACAGACGGATACCCTTATTTATGGCATCGTACATCCCCTGATCCGCCTCGGATATGATCCTGTACTCATAGCCCCGGCCGGCAAATTTCTCCCGATAACTCTCCGCAATCTCCACCGTCCTGTCCCGGGAGAGTCCGTCCACCACCAGATATTCTACCCTGTCATAGGTCTGCGCCAGCACGGACTCTATGGTTCTGGCAATGGTTTTCTCGCTGTTTCTGGTTACGGTAGTGACAGAAACCAGGGGGCCGGAGCCTCCTCTCTCCCCGGTTTCCAAAACCCCTCCGGAGCCGGTATCCGCTGTTCTTCCCTCCGTCCGCCTGACAGCCTCCTCCAAATCAACCACATGATAGTTCCAATCCGCCTCGCTCAGGGAAGAATCGTAATAGCTGCTGCCGAAAGCCTTTCTGCACAGTCCTCCCGCTTTTCCCGGAAGGCGCCGCCCCAGTGCCGCCAGCGGACCAAGGGCCGGCATCAGCAGAATTCTGTGCCCTCTGCAGGCAGCGATTGTCTTCACCAGCCGGGCCGTGCTGACCTGCTCCCTGTCCTGCGGAAAAAAGATGCCTCCCCTGCCGTCCAGCAGCAGCCCGCAGAGAAATTCACAGAGATTCTCCACATAAATCACAGAACGCCGGTTTTCCACTTTGGGAAACACGGGAAGCTTTCCCGCCAGCCTGGCCAGAACGGGATAATTTCCCTTGCTCCCCCTGCCGTACACCAACGGTAAACGGAGCACCGCCACACGGAATTTAGATGTTTCCAGCTCCCGCACACCCTTGTCGGCCTTCCACTTGCTGTCTCCGTAGAAATTTACCGGAGCGGGCTGACTTTGACGGGTCACATGCTCCCGGGCGCCGTACACGATCATGGAGCTGGTGAGCACAAACTGGCCCACGCCGGCATCTCTGGCCTTCTCCGCCGCCTCCAGGGCCAGCCGGGTATTGACCCTGTAATACTCCTGCTTTTCCTCCTCTGTGGCATGTCCCACATCCGCGTGGGCTATGCCCGCCACATGGAGCACAGCGTCAAAGCCGGAAAAGTCCATGTCTTTCCACGACTCATCCCGCACGCTTACAGCCTCTATCTCAAGCTCCTCCGGATAATGCAGTCCGGCATACCGGGCAAAGGAGGTTCCGATATAACTGCTCTTTCCCGTAACCAAAATTCTCTTCATCTTCCGCTGCCTCTGATCTCCCCGACTCTATTTCTTCATGTTCCCCGTACCGCCTTCTACCACGCCGTCCTCCCGAAGAACGCTGAGAAACGTGCCGAAAAAGCAGCGGCAGTCCATGAAAAATCCCCTGCCCCGGCCAAGAGCCTCCGTGTACTCTCCGTCCAGCCTCGCCTTCTCGGGAATCTCCAGTTCGTCCCGTCCGTTGATCTGGGCCCATCCCGTCAGCCCCGGGCGCACATCATTGGCGCCGTACTTCTCTCTCTCTTCGATCAGGTCATATTGATTCCAAAGCGCCGGCCTGGGACCCACCAGAGACATGTCCCCTTTCAGGATATTGATGATCTGAGGCAGCTCGTCCAGACTCGTTCTGCGCAGAAATCTTCCCATCCGGGTAATATACTGTTCCGGATTTTTCAGCAGGTGGGTGGGCATATCTCCGGGCGTATCCGTGCGCATGGTGCGGAATTTCAGAATGTGAAAATAAGTCTTGTGAATCCCCACTCTCTTCTGTCTGAACAGCACCGGCCCCCGGGAATCCAGTTTCACCGCCCCGGCCAGAACCAGTAAAACAGGCGACAAAATCAGCAGCCCCATCAATGCCGCAAAAAAATCCAACCCCCGCTTTATTCTCAGGTACATTCCACACCTCCAAGTCCTTCCCAATCCGCTTTATCCGAAGGATGATCCGTATACGGCCCCGGTCAGCCCTCTGTATCGTAACTGTAAGTAGGGACGATCTCCCTCACCGTCTCCCGGATATCACCGTCTTCCTTCAATGATGCCTCCTGCAGCCGCTCCAGCTGTCTCTCGAATTCCGCCGAATCGAATTCGATGGGCCTGCCGATATGAATCATCCGGTTTGCCGTCTCCCTCAGGCCCTCCTCGTTCATCAGAAGCTCCTCGTACATCTTCTCGCCCGGCCGCAGACCGATAAACTCAATTTTGATATCCTCGTCCACCCGAAAGCCGGAGAGCTTGATCAGATTCCTGGCCATGTCCACCATCTTCATGGGTTCTCCCATGTCCAGAACGAAGATTTCTCCGCCTCTGGCGTAAGCTCCGGCCTGAAGCACCAGCGACACCGCCTCCGGTATAGTCATAAAATACCGCACAATATCCGGGCTGGTCACAGTCACCGGACCGCCCTGCTCTATCTGCTTCTTAAACAGGGGCACCACGCTGCCGTTGCTGCCCAGCACATTCCCGAACCGCACCGCCACAAATTCCGTCCCGGCCTTCAGATTCTCGTTCTGAATAATCATCTCACAGATGCGCTTGCTGGCCCCCATGATATTCGTGGGATTCACCGCCTTGTCCGTGGAGATCATGACGAATTTCTTTGTGCCCCAGCGCCCCGCTGCCCTGGCCACCTTCAGTGTGCCGAATACATTGTTCTTAACCGCCTCTCTGGGACTGTCCTCCATCAGCGGCACATGCTTGTGGGCGGCCGCATGGTATACAATATCAGGGCGGTATTTTGCAAACACATCCTCCACCCTGGCCGTATTCCGCACAGAGCCGATGAGCACCGCCAAATCCAGTTCCGGATACTTCATCTTCAGCTCCTGCTGTATCTCATAGGCGTTGTTTTCATATATATCAAATATGATCAGCTGTCTGGGTTCATGTCCGGCTATCTGCCTGCACAATTCGCTGCCGATGGACCCTCCGCCTCCGGTCACCAGCACTACCTGCCCCCGGACATAGCCGATGATCTCCTCCACATTGACCTCCACCGGATCCCGCCCCAGCAAATCCTCGATCTGAACCTCCCGCAGCTTGGACACATTCAAGTCCCCGTTGATCAGCTGGTACATTCCGGGCAGGATGCGCAGCCTGCATCCTGTCTCCTTGCAGATCTCCAGTATAGGCCGGATAACCGTCCTGCTGGCCGAGGGAATGGCGATGATAATCTCGTCTATGTCATATTTTTCCACACAGTCAGGTATGCATTCCCTCCCTCCAACGATGGGGACTCCCCGCAGATATTTCCCGTGACAGCCCGGATGATCGTCCACAACGCAGGATACATGCATGTTCAGATAATGGCTGGTCTCTATTTCCTTCAGAATGGCATTTCCCGCAGCGCCCGCCCCCACAATCATGCAGTTGAAACGGGTCAGCCCGCTTCTCCTGCTGAGACGCCTGTTCTGAACGAGACGCAGAATCCGATAGCTGAACCGAATCCCCGCGGTAAAAATCAGCAGAAATATGCCGTAGTAAAAAGGATGGCTCTCGGGCAGCTTTACCCCCATCAGGAAACGCACTACCGGCTGCATAATAGCGCAGAAAAATACCGCAATGATATTATTCACCAGCTCCGTGTCCGAAGCGTACCGCCACACGCTCTTGTACAGCCGGAATATACTGAATACAATCAGCAGAATTACCACGTTCAGAAAATAGCACTCCAATATGGCTTCCCAGTACTCCCTCTTCACATCCATGAACTTGAAATCATAGCGCACATACAGGCTGAGCCCGGAAGCCAGCAGGATGGAAATCAGGTCCACTATGATCAGCAGAGCTATTCTGGTAATGGGCACCCGAAGAATGCCCACTCTGATATCATTCAGCTTTTTCATCTATTATCTCCTTGCCAAAAGCATTCATACCGTTATGTTTTGCCATCGGGTTTTCACCAGTATACCATCAAATATACACAAAAACAAGTTCGAGCATACGCTCGAACTTATTTTTCGTCAGCTTAAGGATTTCTGTTCACGGCCATCTGCCAGCGAAATCCCACCCCATAAAAAGTAACAGCTTAAGAGTCGGTGTTCACTCCGCTACACATCCAGATCCGGTGACCAGCCGATATCCGTATCTCCCACGGAGGGTTCCTGGGGCGGTTCCGGCGTGGGCTGGGGCGGCGCCAGGGTGGGCTGAGGCGGCTCAGGAGTGGGCTGGGGCGGCTCAGGCGTAGGCTGAGGCGGTTCCGGCGTAGGCTGAGGCGGCTCAGGCTGCTGAGGCGGTTCCGGTTCCTGAGGCGGCTCAGGCGTAGGCTGGGGCGGCGCCTGGGTAGGAGCCTGTGTCGGCGCCTTTGTGGCAGGCGGCTTCTGGGTAGCGGTATTGGCAGGTTTGGGCGTAGCCGTAGGCGCCGGAGTAACCATTACCTCCCCGTTCTCGTCATAGTGCACTACCGTAGTCTTATAGGTGAAATTTTCCCTGTTTGTCCACAGATCGAATGCCTCTCCTGCAGACCCGGTATATTCGGACTTTTTGTACTCTCCCACAATGACTCCCCCTGAATAGGTTCCCTGTTCCCGCAGAATATGACCGGTTTTGCTCTCGATACGCCATTTGTCGAAAGCCCCCTCATATTTTCCGCCTGACAGCGTGGTCCGGAGCAGCCATGTCACATCCTTCGCCTGCTTCAGCAGCAGTATATCTCCCTCTCCCGCCTGATAATAAATATTCACATAGGGTTCATCTTCCACGTCTAATCCGATCTGGGCCGATAGCACTCCGTTCCCGCTTCTCAGGACATAGTTCCTGCTGCCCTCATACAGCCCCTGCGCCATGCTGTCAAACCATTCTCTGCTGCTCACCATGTGAATGCCTTCCCCCACATACTCGGGAAGCTCCAGGTTCTGCTGCAGCGTCGTCATGGCTTCCAGGACCGCTGCCTCCGCCTCGGGGGACAGATCGCCGGTGCCATAGCTCAATCCGTTCTCCTGCACCGGAGCGGCTGTCTCCACTGCGGAAACGGGCTCTGCCGTTCCGCCAACCTCCCCGCTCTCCTCACCGGACGCCATCTCCGAGCCCAGGTCTATCGGCTCTACCACGTCAATGCTGTTCATCGCCGACAGCTCTTCGCTGCCGTCTCCGCAGCCTGCCGACAAAACGGCCAGCAGCGCGCTTGCGGCCACACCATATATCCATTTCTTTCCCATAATGAAAACTCCTCCTGTTCCGGTTCGACAACCGGCCGCACTACTTACTGTTTTCCCTTTCCTCCGCCGAAGTCTCATCAGTTCAAAGACTCCAGCGCATCCGCATCGGTTATAATTTTCTGGAGGAACGCATGCGCCTCCGTTCCCGGTTCATAATTCCCCCGCTCCAGCAGGATTCCCGCCAGCGTATAGATACTGCTGGCCCTGTGGGGACCGTACAGGATAACCTGGACGCCGTCCTTTTCCAGCACGGCATAGCCTCGAAAAGCGTACTGCGCCTTGTACTGCTCCACAGGCACGCCTACCAGTACGGAGGCAAAACGATACCTTCCTTCCGCCTCCTCGAAAATCACGTCCTGCAGGTTTCCGTTTGCGTCCACCCCGTAGGATATCCCTCCCGCCACCTTTTCGCCGTCCTTGACCATGGGATAGCGGCTCATGTTTGCCTCGTTCATCACCAGCGTGCCATACTCTTTCAGCCGATAGCCGTTCACTCCCGTGGAGAGAAGTCTCGCCCGCAGGTCCGCGGAAATCCCTGTCTTAAACCGTATCCCGGACTTGCCTGTGATACGGATGGAAAAACCGTGGTAAGTCAGCAGATCCTCCAGCTCCGGTTCCGGGGTGGCAGTATAGGCTGTTCCGTCATGGCGCAGACTCCACACATACATGCCCGCAGGCACCCCTGCCTCGTTATATTTGTAGACTACGGCCGTCTTCGCGTTCACGTCAGGAGCCGTGACAGTAAGCTTTCCGTCCTGCAGCGTCCCTTCCCATGCACGGCCGTCCAGCCATACGGCTGTTCCGCCATATCCCTCGGGTAAGGTCAGCTCCACATTCGTAGATACCGCAGGGATATTGCCCGGCTCCCCAGGCATATTTTCGTATACCGGTATTTTGAATACAAATGTACTTTCCAACGCGCCTGCCCCTGCATAAAGCCTTTTGATACTGAGCCCCTCCGTTGTGGGAGCGGAAATATTCTGCATATATTGATGCGTATAAGGGGCGTATGCACCGTTGGGGTTCACGTTGAATTTCTGCAGATACAGGGTATCCTGGCCCTTCTTAATATAATTGCCGGAAATGAAATCCGCGCCTCCCGCAATGGAGTGATAGGCCCCCTGCCAGCCGTGATTCTTCGCATAGTTCAGGCCGCTGGTAATGACCTGGGCGCTGGTGGTTCCGGTAGCTCCGATATTGAAATAATTATAATAGCCTTCATAGCCCGGATGCCTGCCGGAAATCAGCGGCGATGTCCCGGCCCCCTGTTCCTGAAGCACTCTGGCCGCCAGGTGAAAGGGACTTACCTTTCGGCCTTCCTCCCTGCCGATATTCCAAAAGATCTGGGCGTAGGTCATATCTGTGTCCGGAGCCGGACTGCTGTCGTTCATAAATGTATTGTTCAGGAAAGCCGCCACAGCCTCCAGCGTATGGCAGGCCTCGTTATAGGTAAGCTGCTCAAACTGGAAAATCGCATCCTCCGTGAGGTTATTCCTGGGATCCATATATTGCCGCAGAATCGTATCCGTGGCATAGTACCAGTTCCCGTCGTCGTAGAGGCCGTCCTTTGCCCAGTCCGGAAAGGTCTTGTATACGAGACTTTTTCCGTTCTGCAACTCCTGGTAGATAGAGGTCTCCCAGTCCAGAGTAGTATTCATCTTCACAAAAGTCCAGGTGGGATGCTTTTCCTTCAGCGCGGTCAGGGCCGGCCGGTAACTCTCCGGAAACTGGGCAATATCCGGATATACAGATGCCGCCTCCCCGTCAATGGTATAAGCCTGGGCGCTGTGATTCATCCCGTAATTCTCCTCCCACTCCAGAAAGCGGTTATCCGAGCAGGCCAGATGAGATCGCTGTACATAGCCGTTCATCTCCAGGCCTTTGTACTCAAACTTCACATAGTGCCAGATCTCTCCGTTCTCATCCATTCGGACATCCAGGATGTTTACCAGCTGCCCGCTGAGCACATCCGCAGCGGTCTCACTGTCATGGGAAGGTTCCCGGCGGACCGGATATTCGTCGCGCAGATAGACCAGCGCCATAATGTCCCTCTCCCCGGCAATGCGGATCAGTTCTTCCCCTGCTGCCCTCACCCATTCCGCCGCATCCGTATTCTCCTCCGAACTGTTTTCTCCCTCACCGGAGATTGTATCTCCCCCGGCGCTTCCCGGGATATTTCCTTCTTCCTGAGAAGATTCCGGCGAAACCTCGTCTCCCGGAGTATTCTCCTCTCCCGGGAAGGATTCCGGCAGGGTTCCGTCTCCCGGGGTGCTTCCTTCTTCCTGAGAAGATTCCGACGAACCCCCGTCTCCCGGGGTGCTTCCTTCTTCCTGAGAGGATTCCGGCGAAACCTTGTCTCCCGGGGTATTCTCCTCTTCCTGAGAAGATTCCGACGAAACCCCGTCTCCCGGGGTGCTTCCTTCTTCCTGAGAGGATTCCGGCGGACTCATCTCTTCCGCGCCGTCCCCCAGAGTCCCTTCTGCCGATTCTGCCTTGCCGCCGGAGATGCTTTCCCCGGCTTCACCTGATTCTTCCGCAGGAGACGTTTCGGTGGCAAATACCGAGGGCGCCGTCTGCCAGTTCCCTCCGCCCACCACAACAGCTGCGCTCAGAATCCCGCATATGTACTTCAGATGTTTTTTCATATTTGACCAAACCTTTCTTCGATATATCCGAAATCCGATATTCCAGACATATTTCCGCGTTTCTGCGATTGTTGTCGAACCCAAAGCATGTCATCCATCACCTTTTGACCCTGGTATCATATCATATTATCCGCTGTTTTTTCGCGGTAATTTCTTCCACACACCCACAGGCCGCCCGGGTTGGGATCTCCCCCGGCAGGACTGCCTCTGAACAGTGTCGGTTCACTCTGCCTTCCGCCGCAGAAAGGCATGCAGTTTTCTGATCCCCCCGGGCGTCAGGGCAAACAGTGTATGATATACTTTGTTCTTCCCCGTCAACAGGGAGTTTCTCATGGATTTTGCCCATTTTTTCCTCATATACTTAACAATTCTGCGATACTCATCATTGTCCCCCCGCATTCTGGACAGGGGAATGTGCAGCAGATACTCCAGCCGCTGAAAAATGCCGAATCGAAAAGCCGTCTCCCTCAGCCCGGGGTAATCCCGCTCCACAATGTCCGCAGCCATGTCCGCATTGTCCACACAGTCTGCGTAAACCCGTGAAAAGCTCTCCCTGTCCGCCTTGCGGGAGTTGCTGCCGATCCGGTAAAATACATGGTAGGCTTGTCCGGGAAGGGACACAATCCGCTCCATCTCCGGCAGCATCCGCACCAGAAGATGGAAATCCTCGTTCAGCTTCCCGGGCGGAAAAGCCTCGGGCGGAAAAAGATCTCTGCGGATAAGTTTCGTACAGAAGGAACAATCCCCCCTGTGCATCAGCAGTTCCTCCATAAATTTTACGCTCTCAATCACCTCCGGCTCCCGGGGCGGCCGGCAGATATCGGGAAGCGGATTTCCGTCCTCTCCGATCTCGTCCCTGCCAATCTGGGCTGCGCCCGTTCCGTAAGTCTCTATTGCCTCCGCAAGCCTTTCGTACATATCCGGCGAAATATAGTCGTCGCTGTCCACAAACCCAACATACGCCCCCCGGGCATGGGCCAGAGCCAGATTCCTCGCCCGGGAAGTTCCCCCATTTTCCTGGTGAAATACCCTGATGCGGGAATCCTCCTCCGCCAGCTCGTCGCAAAGCGCCCCTGTTCCGTCCCCGGAACCGTCGTCTACCAGCAGAATCTCCAGATTGCGGTAAGTCTGGGCCGTTATGGAACGGACGCATCTGGGCAAATATTCAAGAACATTGTAAACCGGCACAATAACCGTAATCAGCGGCGAATCACTCATGCTGCATCCTTTCCATTCTTATCGGCGCTTCCCGAATATCCGTTTTGCGCTCATGCCCGGTTCCCCAATCATCGGAGCCGGCCCGCAGGGAACCGCGCTCTCCCGGCCTGATGGCAGCTTCTCCCTCCCGGCCGTTCCGTTCAAAATACACCGGATCAACTTCATCAGATTCTCCGCCGCATTTTCCGCGTTCCAGCATTGCGTTATGGTCTCATAGGCATTTTTTCCTAAGTTTCTGCATAGAATTTTATCCTTTACCAATCGTTCTGTCAAGGAAAACAGCTGTTCAGGTCTGCCGTCCTGATACACCAGCCCGTTTTCTCCGCTGTTCACCAGATAGGGCACTGCGCCGATCATTTCATTCGCCACCAGAGCGCATCCGCTGTTCATGGCTTCGTTGGCCACCGCCCCCCAGCCTTCCTGTCTGTCGCTGGTAAACAGAAAGATGTCCGCCTTCTCCATATATTCCCGCACTTCCTCAGGCTCCCTGTAGCCCAGAAAAGTGACCCAGTCCTCAAGTCCCAGCCTTTTTGCCGTCTCCTCCATCCGGGGACGCAGTTCTCCGTCTCCGATGATATTCATATGGAAGGAAAGCTTTCTCTCCTTCAGATATGCCGCAGTCTCCAGCGCCAGCTCCGGATGCTTCCAGTCTATCATCCTGGCCGCCCAGAGCAGGCAGGGCCGCCGGTCTTCTCCCCAGCCCTTACCGGCCAGAAGCGCCTCCGCATCATAGCGCCTGGTTTCCGGAAAATAGCCCCAGCAGTACTTTTTCCCGGGATAGGCCCCTATGATACGGAAATCGGAAGCCACATATGCCCCGGCGCAGAGAAGATACACCGGCCCCCTGCGGTATCTGGTGTGGTCCTGGTATTTCCGGATAAGCCCCCTGGGGGAAACCGCTTTCCATTGTCCGGTCTTGTACAGGCGCTCGCTGACCCGGATAACCGGTCTGCCCAGCTTAAGCCGCTGAACGGCATAACTCTCGTCGTCCGTACCCCCGAAGAGCAGTATGTCGCAGCCCGCGATCAGCCCCCTGCAGTAATCCTCTTCCTCGTAGTAGCAGTGCACATAAGAAGGACGCCGGGCCGCGTGCCACCCCATACGCACCCTCTCCTCCTCCATTGGTTCTGTCTGAATAAACGTAAATCCGCCTTCCAGAAGCTTGTCCATGGCATTGCAGAAAGGGATTTGATGGTGATTAATGTAATTGGACACAAAGACCACCCGAACTGCCTTCTCCCTTTTCCTTTCTCCCATCTCCCGGTAAATCTCCAGCAGTCTGCGGTAATTTTTCTCTCTGTCATGGGTATCTCTTCCATGCGCCGCTGCGTTTTCGCAATATTCCCTCTGCTTCTCCGGATTGTCCCACATCCGCAAAATTGCCTCAGCCAAATTCCCGGCGGTTTCTCTCAGCCCCTCTTCCCCTTCCTGCCGGAATCCTTTGTACGTTATTCCGTCGATTCCGTCACGGAACATGCTGGGAATGCCTCCCACATCCGCGCTCACACAGGGCATGCCCAGCAGCATGGCCTCTCCCAGCGAATTGGGAGAATTTTCCAGGGAGGAAGCGCACACATACAGGCTGCTTTTCAGATACCGGGCCAGCATCTGCTCCTGATCCAGTCTTCCCAGAAAAGTAACCTTATCCCAAAGCCCATACTCTCCCAGCAGCTCCCGGAGATACTTTCCGTACCCCGAAAGCTTCAGCTTCTGTTTCAGCGTTCTCCACTCCACCAGGCTTGCGCCGGCCACATACAGCCTTGCGTCAGGATACCTTTCCAATACGGCCGGCATGGCCAGCAGCATATAGTGAAGCCCCTTCAGGGGATAATCCCCCTGGCTCATGAAAATGCTGTGGGGCACACAGTTCTCCTCCCGCCAGCGCGGGCCGTAAAACACCGTCCGCAGAGTCTCGTTCATCCCGAAATAGCGGGCCCGGGGATTCCATTTCCTCGTCTGACTTTCGTCCCACAGCGTCCTCCCCGTGACGTTTCCGGCCAAAGCCGCCGCCTCACGCTCCCTGACGCCCCGAAGGAAAAATTTTCGCTGCTGCCGCCGCAGGCTGTCCCTTTTCAGGATATCCCGGAAAGTCGCCGAACCTGCCGTCCGCTCCGGCAGATTCGCCATATAGGCCTCCGCGCAGCAGGTACAAAGTCCCTGCAGACCCAGGAGCAGCCTGTCCTTCTCCGGCGCCACTCTGCACATGGCCAGCGTGTGAGGATATTCCGTGCCGAAGCAGTGAATCACATCCGGCTCCACTCTATCGACGATTTTTTTCAGTTCAGGTTCCAGAGTCCGGGAATATTTTTCCGCCTGGTCCGCATTTTCCGGAAAACCATAGCAGATCAGGAAAGCCTCAGAACCCTCCGCCCGGACAACCCGCTCCCATACCTCCTGTCCGGAACCGGGTGAAACGGGAAATGCCACATACAGCTTCACCTCCCCGTTCCCTGCCAGCAAAGCCTCCGCCATTCCGCTCAGCCACCCCTCCTTGTGGGAAACGGGCAGTCCCAGCTGACGGGCAATCATGGGCAGCGCAATATTACATAACCACAAAACTTTCATCTGTCTAAACCTCCGGCGCCTAATTAAAAATCCAGTTCAGATAAGGCAGCAGACGCACGTCCACCGCATACATCTCCCGCATAAGCAGCAGAAAATACCCTCCGAAAGCCAGAATTACCCCGCCCCGGCAGAATCTGCGCCACCTGCCCGCCGGCATTTCCGCCAGCAGCTCCGGCAGCAGAAACACCTGCGAGATAATCATATAAAAGCCTACCCTGGAAACCTCCGGAATAAAAGAGCCGCAGCAATACACAACCAGCCCGAAGAGGTTCAGGAAAAAGTAAAAACGATTTACCCTGTTCTGTCTCAGACTCCTTTTGTAACAGAGGGCGCAGAGCAGCAGAACACAGACACATTTCAGTATATTTGCATAAGAGAGCTTCCCGTCGTCGAATACGGAATCCCGATAAAAAGGATAGAAGAAAAAGATAATCTCCCGATACAGGCTCTGCCCGAACACCAATGTGGCCAGGCCCAGACCGCCGCACACATAATGTCGCCTCTTCAGGGGCGCCCCTGCCAGAAAGCGCGCTCCCAGATATACCGGCAGAACCAGGAGCACGGATTTATGAAACATGGCCCCTGCCAAAATCAGCAGTATAAACTTTCCGTATTCGCCCCGAAGCACATACTTCATGGAAAACAGCGCCACAGCCAGCGCCAGATAATATCTGACGGAATTCAGACTGTTAAAATAATACCCCCCGGTCATCAGCAGGTACAGCGAAAGGGCAAAGTCCGTCCCCTGATCCTGAAGCGCCTTCACAAAGAAAAACACGGTCACCGCGGAAAAAAAGGCAAACACAGGAAGATATTGGTCATAGCCGAACAATCCCTGAATCCCCTTCACCACCCAGTTAAAGCCGGGTTCAGAGGAGACATGCCTGCCCTGAGCGATCAGATTGAAATTGTCCCGATAGACCCAGTAATCATTGCCCACAGCAATCCGGCATGCCGACACGCCTGTCAGCAGACAATATATCCCGAATACGGCGATCCGGTTCCTGGCCTGCCTCCGCGTGCAGGGACAGCTGCCGCGCGCCCTGCCGCCCCGGATATTTCCCGGCACATATTCCCGGTTGTCCACGCATAGCCCGAGAGCCGTCACAAGCAAGATCAGAATCAGGTAAACCGATGCGCTCCACTCCATGGGAACCTCCCTTCAACGTTAGTAATCAACAGCCTTCCCTCCTGCGGCGGGCTTCCCGAATGCCTTCCCCCATCCACCGGCGGGCCTGCGCCCCTGACACTTCCCGGCAGAGTCTCTCCCTGTGCGCCAGAAGAAAGCGCTGCGCCATGGCATAGGCAAAACCGCCGTAAAGATAATGATAGAGCACGCCCCTGTCCCGGAAAAATTTTTCGTCATATCCCGTAAACCAGGTGGAATCCCCCGCGGTTTCCCGTCCGATGGTAACCGGCGCGGTATACACCGAATACCCTCTGGCCATGAACTCCTTCAGGAACAGACTGTCCTCGCCGCTGCCGTACCTGGCGCCTCCTCCGAACAGCAGGGAAAACATAACCCCTGAGGCCAGCAGACTCTCCCTGCGGACCGCAAAGCTCACCGCCCCATATCTGCCGCAATTGTACCAGCGAACCCGCCTGCGCTCCGTGATATGGTAAGTCCGGCGATTCTCCTCTACCGTAACATTAAAAAGTATCATATCTGCATCTGGTCTGCGGGAAAATTCTGCCTCCACGGCCTCCGGGTAACCCGGCTCATACACGATATCCGCATCCGAAAAAAGGCAGATATCCCCGTCCGCCCGCATAATGGCCTCGTTGCGGCTCCTGCCCACCCCTCTCTCGGGAAAGGAATAAAAGCGCACACGATGCCCCCCGTATACCGTTTCTTCATATCCCAGGCGGTCACACTGATTGATAATGACCGCCTCCGACGCCAGACGCATCCGCGCCGCAAGCGTCTCCAAATCCTCCTGCATCACCGATGCCAACACCTGAACCTTCATCTCCACACTCCCTGTCCGCGCCGAAGGCTACTTTCGTCCGAAATAGTACTGTCTGATCAGCCGCTCGTCCGCGTCCCACAAAACCACTGCAGCCGGAGCGCATCCGCGCTGTTCCAGATACTCCGCCGCATACTCCAGCTGCTTTCCCGCGTGAGCTCCGGCCTTCACCGCCAGCAAAACGCCGGCTGCCCCCTGCAGCTTCCGGCCTGCCTCCTCATCTTCCAGCGGGGAAGCCACCCCGTACCATCCCTCTCCCGCCGCTTTGGGGCAGGCCCGGCGAAGACTCTCCAGCACAGCCTCCGGGTCCTGTCCCGCCTGTACCGTGCACAGCGCCCCGCCCTCCGGAAATACTTCCTTCAGCTCCTTCTCCAGCCCAGGCGATTTCATGGTCCCCAGACACCGGATGCCATAGCGCTTCCAGACGGACGCAGGCAGCCAGATACTGTCGTCTCCCGTCTCCTTGAGCAGCAGAACCGTCACCGCAAAAAAACAGCCCAACACTCCGCTCAGCAAAAAGGCCCTTCCCGGACGCACATCGGGAATCACTTCCTGCGCCTGCCCGGAGTCAATGACCCTGACGGAAGCAATCTCCTCTATTTCACCCGGAAAATCCCGGGTCATGGCCTCTTCCACCGCCCGGATCACCGCCTCTGTCCTCTCCGCCGAATCCGTGGTAACCCGGACACTGGGTACCCTCAGATCAGACAGAACAAAGGCCTCCAGGGAATCCGCCAGCTCCCGGCTGTCCGTCCCTTCTCCCAGGTATCTGCCGGCCATATCCAAAAACAAATCAGACTGCAGATAAGTATTCCAGCTCATTTCGTTGATATAGACCGTCATCATATCCTCAACATTATCCACCGCATATTCCACCCGAAAAAAGGAGGTGGCCGCATACATCCGCACGCCGCCCAGAAGCACATTCTTCACATAATACCCTCCGCCGAACAGCAGTATGCTCAAAATCGTCAACACTGCCGCCGCCGGCAGATTCCGCACCAATCGCAGAACCGTAAGCCGCAGATCGAAAGGCTCCGTCCCGTAGCAGCCCTTCCATCCCCCTGCCGGCTTATATCCTTCTTCTCTCATTCCCATGCCTCCCGCCTGCTTACTCCTCGTCCCTGCCCCGGGCCTGTCCCGCCTGCTTCTGCCGTTCCTCCCGAAGAGCCGTAATCTGCTCCCCCTCTATCCCCTCCGTAGAATCCGGCCAGAAGATAATCTTCAAAGTCAGCAGCATCAGCTTAATGTCCAGCAGCAGAGAATAATTCTCGATATAGGTCAGGTCCAATTTCAATTTATCGTAGGGCGAGGTATTGTACTTCCCATAGACCTGGGCAAATCCCGCAAGTCCAGCCTTTACCTTCATCCGATAGGCAAACTCCGGCATCACCTCCAGATACTGAGCGATGATTTCCGGTCTCTCCGGCCTTGGTCCGATAAAGGACATGTCCCCTTTCAGAATGTTGAACAGCTGCGGCAGCTCGTCAATCCTGCACTTTCGAATCACTCTGCCGATGGGGGTTATCCGGCTGTCGTTCTTGCTGGCCAGCCTGGCCACGCCGTCCTTCTCCGCATCCGTCCTCATGCTGCGGAACTTCATAATGAGGAATTCCCTTCCGTCCTGGGTACAGCGCACCTGCTTGTACAGAACGGGTCCCTTGTCGTAGAGCTTTATGGCCGCAGCCGTAATCAGCATAAAGGGGGACGCCGCAATAAGCAGGCACATGGCGCATGCCATGTCGATAGTCCGCTTCACAATACGCTGTTCCACGCTCAGACTGTATTCCCGGGTGAGCAGCATGGGGCTGTCAAACACATGGAGTTCCTCCGCCCCCATCAGGATCACATCCGTTATCTTGGGCAGCAGATATACCCTGACGGAATTGCCGTAACAGAATTTGATCAGAGGAGTCCGATCCTCTACGGAGATATCTCCCAGCACCACTGCATTGCACTCTCCCGTTCCGCAGCTGTCCAGAATCATTGCGCAGATACGCTCAACCCCTTCCCCCACATGGACGGTTTTTGTGATCAGGTATTTGTCCCTGCGGCTCTCAAATTTGTCCAAAATCCGCTCTATGGGCCTGTCCCCGTGGACCAGCAGCAGCTTCCTGGGCGGAAAAAACGCCCGGTAAAGCCGGTTTGCCGCGTTGATATAAACGATCACAATCACAGTCTGCTCCACCATCATCAGAATAAATACATCCGGCACAAAAAGCTGATAGGCCATCACGGAGAGCTCCGCATAGATCAGCACATTGGCCATAAGGGTGGCAAAAACCTGGGAAAAGATCAGCTCCACATTCTTCAGATACCCCAGCCGCATACCTCCGTACATGGAGGAGAGCAGGAACAGGATCACCGCGTATATGGCTATTTCCAGCAAATGTCCCTTGAACCAGAAATTCCTCAGTTCCTCCACAATGCTGAATTGAAAATGAACCAGCCAGTGGTAGGCAAACACACCGATCTCCAGCCCCAGGCATACCGCGGTAAGTCCCAGGTTGATCAGCCTCTTAAAACTCTCCCTCTGTCTCTGTTTCCCCTCGTTAATGCATATATTCACAGCCTGCCTCCTTCGGTTTCTGTCTCCCCTTATCCTGAGTGTTATCTCGCGGCTTTCTCCTGCCTATATCCTCCGCTTCACTGCCCTCACCGCCCAAAAGCAGAAATGATACGCGCTCTCCGCCACCCCCAGCCCCTCCGCTCTGCGGTACAGGTTCCAGATACGCCTCAGGGCCTCCAGCTTATTGGAGGACAGCGTGTTTCCTGCTCTGCGGTACCGCACCAGATTCTCGTCCAGACCGTAGGCAGTATAACCGGCCCGAAGAATGCGGAACCACAATGCGGTATCCTCGCTCTTGATTACAGGCATTTCCAGCATTTCTTTCTTTATCCGCGCAGTGTCGAAAAGCACTGTGCTGGTAAAAATCGTGGTATTGCTCAGGGCCTGTCTGTAATTTATCCGCTCGGGCACATGAACCACCTTACCTGTCCCCCTGCCCGTCTCGTCGGCAAACTCGTATCCGGTAAACGCAAAGGCGGCCTCTCTGCTCCTGATAAACGCCAGCTCCCGCTCCAGCTTCTCCGGCTCCCACAGATCATCCGCGTCCAGATAAGCAATGTAGCGCCCTTTTGCCTCCTGCAGCCCCCGGTTCCTGGCTCTGGCAGCCCCCAGATTGGCCGGCTGCCTGATGAGGCGGATCCGTTCCCCGCCCGTCTCCTCCGCGCAGATTTCGATCCGCTCCCTTGTATGATCGCTGCTGCAGTCATCCACCAGCAGAAGTTCCCATTCTCCGTAAGTCTGTTCCCTGACGCAGGCAATGGTCTCCCGGATATATTTTTCCGCATTATATACAGGTACAATGATACTGACCAGCTTGTCCATAAGTATACCCCCGCATGCTTTTCGCGTATGATGCGCAGCGCTTTCGTCCCCCGCCGCATTACTCCTCCGGCAATCGGCGCTCCCTGCCTGCCCGGTAATTATACTGCACACCGATTGAATTTGCAGTGCAACCCGACTGCAGACCGCCGGCCAGGTATTTTCCCGGAGGCATCACTGTAAATCCCGGCGGTCTGCAGTATAATGCGGAGGCGCCCTGGCGGGATTCGGTCCGGAAAGCCGCCCTCTCCTCTACGCGGAACAGATAGTAATTCTCCAGCTTCCGGGCTTCTGTCCCCAGAGCCTCCTCCATGCGGCGCAGCGTTTCCGGCAGAACATTTTCCGGCAGCAGAACGCAGTTGACCCCGCTCTCCAAAGCCTTCCGCGCACAGTCCTCCAGCCTGACCGTCTCTGCTTTCCGGGGATTCCCTGAGGATGCCTGCCGCTTCCAGTCCGCCTCCCCCGTTTCCTCGGCCCAGTCCATCCAGCCGGCCATTGCCTTTAACCCGTCGTCATAGGTGTCGTAAGCATAGGCGTTGAGATGATCGTCCCACATGTTCCTTCCGTAGGGCAGACGTAGAGACGCATCCGTCTCTCTCCCGTATTCCATCACCTCTCTGGGCGCCCACAGACACAATTCCGCCTCCGGATACAGCTCCTCCAGCCGATTCAGCGCCCCCGCAGCCTCCTGCCGGTCTGCCCCGTCCCCGGACAGACCATTTCCCCCCAGACTTCCGCACAGGAAAACCGCGGCCGCCAGAAGCCCGGCGGCAGGCAAAGCAGAAAACTTTTTTTCCTCCCACTGTCCCGCAAGAAACCGGCTCATGCCCCAGGCCGCGGCAGCCGTCAGAGGCGCCAGGCTCCATATCCACTCATAATCGTAGAATCTTGTCTGATAAACCATCAGCAGCGCCGCCGTCACCGGACATATACAGCACACTGTCAGCAATGTGGCATAGAGCAAAAACGGCTCCTGTTCCCTGCGCCTTCTGCCCGCCCACAAAAAGAGCAGCGCTGCCAGCAGAAGGCATGCCAATTTTCCCTGGGAGGTATATTCCTGCCACCCCAGCCAGGCGTTCCGCAGCAGCTCCCTCATATCAGCCCCTCCTCTTCCGGGGTTCTCTTCGACGCATCCCGCATTCTTCCCAGGCGCTTCGACAGAACATGCGCAGCAGCCATTCCCGCCGTCACTCCCAGACAGGTTCCGCAGCCGTACAGCGTCCAGACAATACAGGCTTCCGCGGCAATACACAGAACCGTCCACAGCCATTTCCGTCTGATGCACAGAGAAAACAGCCAGGGAAGAAGCACTCCGTTTCGAATAGAAGTCCCCCGCCAGCCGCAGACAAGCAGGCCGAACCCGTCCATGCCGAAGGCATATGTCCCAGTCCACATCAGAAGCGACACTATCGTCATAAAACAGGCCCGCCGCAGCCTCCTGCCCCCTTCCCGGGGAAACAGACTGCAGGCCAGCGCCCGGTAAGCGGCATAACTGCACAGCAGAATTACGGCAGGCACTATGTTCCGCACTACTGCCGCAGCGGAAAGCCCGGTCAGTTTACATAAAAATCCGTACAGACTGGGCAGACACAGCACCTTCAGCCGGGAGGGCATTCCCGCTGTATAAGGCATCCCGGTCAAAGGATTTACCCTGTATATGCCGTCCTCCTGCAGAAAGCTGCCCACCGTTTCCACGGTCATATCACCCTCACGGTAATCAGTATCCCCCATACAGATAAAAATAAGCTGTGAAATCACCAGCAAGATAAAGATGACATATATAAATCTTCCTCTTCCTTCTTCTTTCGGCTCCTGAGGAAGAGCATCTCCATGCCTGCGGACAGGCGCAGCCGCTCCATTGAGATCTTTTTGAGAATAAAGGGCAGCCCCATGCCTGCGGACAGACAGGAACCAGATGCCCGCCCCTGCCGCGCATCCGATACCCAGAAGCACGGCAAACAGTAAGGTACATCTCCCGAAGGACCAGCCGAAAATCATCCCGGCCAAATGCGCCGCCTCAGCCACCCCCACCAGCACAGTTATTCCCGCCATCAGGTAATCCCACACCATTACACCCTTCACGCCCGCTCTCCTCTATCCGCCCTGCCGGCGGATTCCTGAAACAGTCTGCCGGACAGCCGATGTCGTATCGGCCGCCGGCTGCATAGGAGCATTTTACCATAATTATCCGATTAAGTCCACAAAAGCCGCCGGATTTTCATCCGACGGCTTTCACCCTCGCAGTAAGAAGCGTATCTATCGCCTGTTGTATCTTCCGTAACAAATCTACCTCGCTTTGATGTCAAGCCGAACCTTGTCAGCGATACGAGCTATGTATTCGCTGTTCGTAGGCCTTGTTCTTCCCGACACCGCAGAATATCCAAACATTTTCTCAAAAGTTTCCACATTTCCCCTGCTCCATGACACCTCGATAGCATTTCGTATAGCACGTTCCACTTTCTGGTCCGTTGTCTTAAATCTTCTGGCTATTGCAGGATACAAAAGTTTCGTAACGCTGGTAACTACCTCCATATTTCTACCCGTCAGCAAAATAGCATCCCTCAGATAATGGTATCCCTTCAAATGCGCCGGCACTCCAACGTCCAACATTATGTCAGTAATATACTTTTCCAGATCACAATCTTTTACAGCAGTAATATCCATATGAATTCCCCTTTCTTATGATGATAACTGCTGCTTCTTGACTACGGGGATTAGGACGATTCTATCACACATGTCAGTTTTAGAAAAGAGAATTCGCCGCTAAGAATTTGTTAAAATATTATCACTACGGCGAATTCTCCGCCCGCGAGACTGTTGTCCGCTCTCTAAACCTAAAATGTCTCCTTCACCAGATAAATAGGCCGTCTCTTTACTTCCATATAAGTTTTCGCCAGATATTGCCCCAAAATGCCGGTGCAGAAAAACTGTACCCCGCTGGTCATAAGAATAATGCACACAAGGGACGGCCAGCCTGACACGGGGTCACCGAAAATGAGCTTCCGCACAATAATAAACAAAATCATCAGAAACGCCACAATACAGAAAAAAACTCCCATAATGGACGCAAGCATCAGAGGCACTGTGGAAAAAGCCACAATTCCGTCCAGAGAATACAAAAACAGCTTCCAGAAATTCCACTTAGTCTCCCCTTTGGCCCGCTCTACATTTTCATATTCCAGCCACTTCGTCCGAAAGCCCACCCAGCCGAAGATTCCCTTGGTAAAACGATTGTACTCCTTCATGGAGAGAATGGCATCCACCATCTGACGGGACATCAGCCGATAATCTCTCGCCCCGTCAACAATCTCCGTTTTGGATATTCTCTTCATCAGCCGGTAAAAGAGTCTGGCAAAAAAGCTTCTCACGGGAGGCTCTCCCTTTCTGTTCACCCTTCTGGTGGCTACGGAATCATATCCCTCCCCCATATGGGAAAACATTTCCGGCAGGAGAGAGGGCGGATCCTGCATGTCCACATCCATCACCACCACATAATCCCCTTCGGAATGCTCCAGCCCGGCAAACATGGCTGCCTCCTTGCCGAAATTCCTGGAAAAGGAAATCAGATGGACGCGGCCGTCCTGCTCCCGCAGCCGCTTCACCTCCCGCACCGTATTATCCGTGGAACCGTCGTCGATAAAAAAAAGCTCCAGTTCAATATCCCTCTCCCGAAAAAACTCCTGATTCCCTATCATCTCCCTATAAAAAAGAGGAATGTTCTCTTCCTCATTATAGCACGGCACAATTACGCTCAACAGGCCCATGTCCTACCTCCCGATTTAATGTACAGCAACATAGAGATTACTGTTTTTCATTCTGCATCTGAACTTATAGTATACAATTTTCCCCCCGCCTCTGCAAGATAAAATGAAAAATACATATAACTATAAACAATTCTTAATTTTCAGGCTATTTCGATGACTCTTGAGTCCGTTTGTGCTAAAATGAAAAGTATTGTATTGTGGAATATTTGTAACAGTTCAGACAGCCCCTCTCGCGAAGTCAAAATTGCGCTCTATGCAATTTGCGCTCTATGCAATTTGCGCTCTATGCAATTTGCGCTCTATGCAATTT
>CAJUGL010000025.1 GCA_910586515.1 uncultured Acetatifactor sp. | reverse complement strand
AAAAGATTGCCCCCTTATTCAACCCACCTCCGGTTCTTTCCTTAGAAATTATCCAAAAGCCCTGCCAGTTCTATCTCTGTGGGGATACGGTTCTCTCCTGTCGTAAATCCCCATGCTGTCAAAACCGGATAAATCGTTGGTTCCAAAACCCCATTTGTTTTCTCTGCCATATCTAACGCAAAGGAAACCAGTTCTGCCGTCTTCTGGTCTATCGTTACAGTCTGTCCTGCACTGTGATTGACCGCATAAATATCACTGTTTTCATCTGTAACGGACCATAACGCCTCCAACTCCCTTATTTTGTCTTCCGCTGCGAGGACAGCCGCCTCCGCATCCATTCCATATGCCGTAAAGGTCATGTATGTATCCATCGCAAAGAAAGACTCCGAATGCTCTGCCATATTTTGATTTTGTTTCCATGAACATCCGGTAATCCCCATAATCAGCATATACATCATGCAAAAAAAGACGATTTTCTTCATTCCCATACCTTTTCACTTTCCATGTGAAGTCCGAAAACGCTTAGCGGGGTCCTTTCGAGCTTAGTGTTTCCTTTCACGTTGCCCCCTGCCAATCATTCTAAGGCCCGCACAGGCATAATTCCCACTCAATAGGAACAGTCCCATGACCGCAATATAGTCCAGATAGAAAAATACCAGCGGCTCATCATAATCGAAAAAGACAAAATGGCTCCTTAGCAGCATGTAATCTCCGATGTCCCTCTTTATGAAAGCGTATACTCCATATCCTGAAATCACCAGCGCCAGAACGCGTCCTGCCCACTTCCGTACCACAGACGGTTTCGGAAAAAGTCTCTTTGCCATCCCTGTTATCATGCTCCAGTGGAAGCCCAGATGGACGGACATCAGCACAAACCCCCAATAGGCGGAAACCATATGCAGGTTCCTTGCAAAGGAGCGCCCGCCTTTTATGGGCAGAAAAGACAGCGCATGGCGGGAAAGGATAATGCCGCTTATCATCAAACCGACCATTGTACAAAATATCAAGAATACAAGCCCTGCCTGCATCATGCGCACAGGATGATATCTCCCTTTCAAAATGTTCCTGATCCAACTGCCGTTCAAGATATGGTGTATGATAAAAAGGGCAGACATCCCGATGCCGATCCATTCATGGGCCGCCTGCCCAATCAGCTCGTATGCCATAAGCAAAAGCAGCGCCGCCGTCATTCCAATATCAACTGCCAGTTTCAAAATCATCTTCGGCTTCATTCCGATTCCCTCACATTCCCAACAGATAAATACAACATCCTTTTGATAAAAGAATCCCATAGAATCATGTCTTTGATTCTATCATAAAAGAATCGAGGCCTCATAAGAAGTCTCATTTTGTTCATCAGTGTATACTTCAAGGTTATACCCTGGATGTGACCATGTCGCGGCCTTGCGGATTCCATTATGTTGGCCATTCCGCTTCTGCTCCATCCGAAGCGCCTGCGTCTGCTGCTTAGCCGGATTCCCCCTCAGCGCCACTCTGAAAATCGTCTCCGCCTGCTATATTGATCAGCACATATTCACAATGCTCTTCTGTCCTTACAGGATATCCCCATCCGGTAAAACCCGAGGAAACCACCACCTTGCAGCTGCCCACATCATATTCCCCGTAGTTTAAGATTCCTGTCAGTTCCGATAGGTTGCCCACCGGCCAAACCTGTCCGGCATGGGTATGGCCGGAGATCAGCAGGTCCACACCCTGGGCGCTGTTCTCCTCCGCCTCTATCGGCTGATGGTCTGCCACAATGATATATTTGTCAGTATCCGCACCTCCTAACAGCTCCTCCACCGAAGCCCTGCCTGAAATATTTCCCCATGCGGCATCCCCTCTTCCCGCAAGGATCAGCTCATCATTGATTTCCACATACTCATCCTCCAGAATCCTGATGCCGTTTTCCCTTATGGCAGCCTCCAACTCCGCATTTGTATAGCTCCTGCTCCGGGTATAGGGCTGCCTGTCATGATTCCCAAACACATAGTAAATGCCGTATCTGGCTTCAATCCCCCCTAAGACCCTAAACACCTCCTGCATCCGCTCCCTTGACGTTCCCTCCTCCACGATATCGCCGCCAAGCACTACAATGTCCGGGCGCTGTCCGCTTATCTCCGCCACCTTATCCTTTAAGACATTCGTGCTCTGAATCGTCCCATAATGGATATCTGTAAGCAGGACAATCCTGTAACTCCCAATGCCTTTTTCTGTTGCAAGTTCATACTCTGTCTTCACTGCGTGCTGCATATTGAAATATCCATAGGACAATACGGCTCCCGTCATCAATACAGGCAGCAGACCGCATCCATATAGCTTTCTGCAGGCTTTGCCCGCCGTGCTTTCCTTCCATTTTCCCAAAAAGCATCTCCCGATAGCTGCCGCAAGATCCAGAAAGACAGCAATGACAACCATATGCAGTATCACCACTGCCCTGAAGCTCCAGAGGTTTCTGCACCCCAGGACAATGGCCACTGTCAAAGCAGCCGTCAGAATCCAAAGGACTATTTTCTTTCTCCCAAAACCATAAAATTTCATGACCCTTTTGAGATAGCAGTATACATATATCCCCAAAAGAATCCCTGCCAATGCGAAACCCAGGCGAAATATAGCCATATTTTCCCTCTCTTTCTCTGCATCCTACCATCCCCAGCCGCCTCTGCGCCCGGAAATCCTCAGCAGGTTCGTATATAAAAGTAGTTATGATGTTTATAAAAAACACGCCGTCCCCAACAGTGAAACAGCGCGTTTCTCTAAAGCGATTGGCTGCAGGCAGCTACCGCTCCCTGTCTCAACAGCCGAAAATCTTCTGTGCCCTCCGCATGTTTTCGGATGCGTCAATGCCGAAAGGACACCTTCTTGTGCAGGAGCCGCAGTGAATGCAGTCCTCCCCTGTCACCAGCAGGGCCGCATACCGTTCCCTCAATTCGTCCGTCATCTCCTTCTCCGCCATGTCGGCCAGCTTCGTCACTTCGGCGATGTCGATCCTTTTAGGGCATGGCTGGCAATGGTTGCAGTACATGCATTGGTTTGCGAACTGCCCCACCAGGCTTTCCTGAATTTCGCTGAAATCCTTTTCCTCCTCGCCTGCCGTCAGATAGGCCAGCGACTGGTTCAGTTCATCCACATTGGCAAATCCCGGTACGGGACATGCCACCTGGGGGAACGAAAGGACGTAGCTGATACACTGGACGGGGGTAAGGCTCAAAAG
Source organism: uncultured Acetatifactor sp. (assembly GCA_910586515.1). Taxonomy (GTDB): domain Bacteria; phylum Bacillota; class Clostridia; order Lachnospirales; family Lachnospiraceae; genus Acetatifactor. The sequence continues at coordinate 41,696 of CAJUGL010000025.1, read as the reverse complement.
GCCTTTCAGTCTCCCTTCTTCAAGGTTTTGAGAATATTGCCTGCCGCAAAGGGTTTCATGGCCACAATGGGCACGCCCTGTTTCCCGCAGAGCTCGTAAAGCTCCTGCTTGGACGGGTATGCCGCCTTTTCCTCCTCTGTCATGGCTTTCACTTCCCTGCCTTTCATCCTTGCATCCGCCGTATCCTGGGGCAGCAGATTAAACAGCGGATTCACCGGGAACATCAGCACATCGATTTTCCCGCTCCTCACCGCTTCCAGCGCGGTTTTCGTATTATGGCTGCTGAGGCCGATAAAACCCACCCTTCCCGTGTCCTGTAATTCTTTGGCATACGCATACATCCAGCCATTTAATATTTCGTTCAGATCCGCCTCGTCATCACAGTTATGCAGGAACAGGACGTCTATATAATCCGTATCCAGCTTTTCATAGAACTGCTGCAGGAAATCTTTGCAGAGCGCCTCATCCCTTGTTTTTACATACTGCCCGTCTTTGTCCGCACAGCCCAGATGTCCGGCCAGGCATACTTTGTCGCGAAGTCCTTTTAACGCTTTTCCGTAATATTCCCTCGTTGCGGGAGTTCCTACAAACAGGTCAAAATAATTGATGCCTGCCTCCACAGCGGCCCGCACCAGATCATAAACCTGTTTCTCGTCTGCTGTCCAGACATATTCGCAGCCCATTCCAATGGCGCTGACTTTTAACCCCGTCTTCCCAAAATCCCTGTAAATCACTTTCCCTTCCGCCTTTCCTCAGTCGATGGCAATGCCCCTCATCCATCACCAGTTCTTCTTTTCCCTGCTGCTGTCGTGCTGCTGCTTCCTCTCCTCCACCATCTTCACGAACCACTCCACCATATTGGGGTCATAGTGGGAGAAGAACGCGCTTGTCTTCGTATCCAGCGCTGCGATGGCGCCCATATCCTCCTGGGTCAGGCTGAAATCAAAGACGTCCATGTTCTGGACCATTCTTTCCTTATGGGTGGATTTCGGCAGGACGATCACGCCCCGCTGGATGTTCCAGCGCAGCATCACCTGTGCCGTGGTCTTTCCGTACTTCCGGCCGATGTCTTTCAGCGTTTCATTCTCGAACAGCCCTCCCCGGCCTTCCCCGAAGGGCGCCCAGGCTTCATGGGCAACCTTATATTTCTCCATCCAGGTATGGTCTTCCTGGCGCTGGTTCAGCACATGGGTCTCGATCTGGTTCACCATGGGCGGAATCTTCGTAAAGGACGCAAGGTCTACCAGCCTGTCCGGATAGAAATTGGACACGCCGATGGCTTTCAGCTTTCCCTCCTCATACATGTCCTCCAGCGCCCTGTACGCCCCGTAATAATCATTGAAAGGCTGATGGAGCAGCATCAGGTCCAGATAGTCCGTCTGCAGCTTGCGCAGGGATTCCTCCACGGATTTTCTGGCCTCCTCATAGCCGTAATGCTCTACCCACACTTTGGACGTCAGGAAGATTTCCTCCCTGGGGACGCCGCTTTTCCTGATCGCCGAGCCCACTTCCTCCTCGTTGAAATAGGACTGTGCCGTGTCGATGCTCCGATAGCCCGCGTCCAGCGCGTCCAGTACGCACCGCTCGCACTCATCCTTTGTCACCTGATAGACGCCGTATCCCAGGATCGGCATCTTTACTCCGTTCGATAAGGTTACATATTCCATGATTCTTCCTCCGTCTTCTTTTTTTGCTTTGTTCTTTCTAAATTTATATTGCACGTCACTGCGAACAGCTTTTTCTGTTTTTGGGCTGATAATTCAGGCGCAGTCCTCCGTCTCCCAGCTGTTCCGCCTCCCGGAGCAGAAATTCCACCGGTTTCCCCTCTGTAAGAGAGGGAATCTGTGTAAAGACGGATGCCGAGCCAAGGCCGCCGTCCGTTACCGGCGCCAGGAAGAGGCTGAGTTCGTCCACCACGCCTGCCTGCAGAAAACTCCAGTTCACCATGCCGCCCCCGCAGATCAGCAGCTTTTCAATGTGGAACAGCTCATACAGCTTTTTCATCGCCGTCTCACAGTCCAGCTTCTCTTCCCCTGCTATAATGTAGGAAACTCCTGTTTTCCGCAGACAGGCTTTATAAGCTGCCGGAGTGGAGGCGGTGAGGACCTCTATCACATGGGCGGGCGCTCTTCCCTTATTGCAGAACGTCCCGGACTCCCATCCGATTTCGCCGTCCACGTCCACCGAGACAAAATACTGGTCTGCCTTGTCGTCCGCCACAAAATCCCCTTCCGGCACTTCCTCCGTCTCCTCCAGTACAGGCTTGCGGAAACCGGTAAACTCTTTTGTTGTGGCGGTTCCGTACAACAGCGCTCCAGCGTTCATCTTTGTCCGGTATTTCCCATATTCCCCGCCCAGGGCTCCCACTGCTTCCGTGCCCATAAAGGGACCTGTTATCTTCCCGTCTAAGGAACTTAAGATATGGCAGATTACATAAGGTCTTTCCATTTGGCCATTGCTCCCTTCTTTCCTTCAAAAATCAGACTGGCGGCTGACTGCCCTTACAAGACTTTTTCCAAGTCCTGTGGAACATCCCGTAATCAACCATGTTTTCATAGGCCTCTTCCAAGCTCCTCCGCCTCGCTCCGATTTGTTGCCATTCCCGCGTATTCCATGCCATAGAGCTTTGCAAAGCGGTTCATAGTATATTCTCCCGCCTCCGGCATCCACTTCTCCGGGGAAGCTCCCTGGAACAGGAAATATAGCTTCCTCCCGGAAAACTCACCGTTTTTCACCAGGCCGTAGAAACGGTCCAGCATATTGCGGACGGAACCGCAGATATTGTGCCAGTACAGGGGCGAGCCGATTACGATCACTTCCGCTTCTTTCATCTTTGCAATCACCTCTCCCAGCTGGTCGTCCTCAAACTTCTGACCGTAGCTCCCGATTCGGTAATCTGTCAGCTGAAGCGTGTCATACTCTTTTCCCTTCAATAGGGCTTCTGCCAGAGCGGCTGTGTTTCCTTTCCTGTTCGGGCTTCCGTTGATAAATAAAATCTTCATCCTGCTTTCCTCCATTATCTTATCTGTTTTAAAACTTGATAACCTGCACCATATACACCCCGTCAGAGTCCTCCTTGCGGCTAATATCCCGGCTCGTCAATCCAGACCGCTGCGTCACCGGCCGCCTCGGCGGCTCCTTTCGCAGATTGATATGTGCATTTTATACCTTTCACAGATTTTTTTCAAAAAACGCTTTCAGCTTGCCTGTGATTTTCTCCACATATTCAGGGTACCAATAAGTCTTGATATGTGTTGCGCCGTCGATTAAGAACAGTTCCTTATTCTTCGTTCCCGTCGCTCTTTCATAGCACCCTTCCGTCATATACAAAGTATCCGCGCATTTACCCGCCATCATAAGAAGCGGCTGGTCGATCATCTCCATACCGGTTCTGGCGTCAAAGGCAAACAGGTCAATATTGGAAGACACCGTATAGGCAAAGCTGGAACCGGTGTGTTTATGGGTAATCCCATAATATACATATCCGTCTTTGTACAGATCGAACGGCATCTTCTCCGCTTCCTCAGGCGACATGGTGTCCAGCATGTTCGGCGTGTAGCGTACCTCTTTCCCGGAAAGCTCATCCTCCCTCGCTTTATAAGCATCCGTAAGCCTTTCCGTAATGGTATCCATCTGGGAATCCAGAAACCCATTTTTACGCACAATGCCTGTGTTGAAGGCGGACAGCGTGGCCACCGCCTTTATTCTTTTATCTGTCTGTGCGGCTCTCAATGTATAACCCCCGCCTCCGCAGATTCCCAGAATGCCTACGCGTCCTCTGTCGACTCCCTTATAATTCACAATAAAGTCCAGCGCTCCGTGAATATCCTCCACCCGGTTCTGCGGTTTGTCCGTATTTCTCGGCATTCCCTCAGACTGTCCCTGATAAGAAGCGTCAAATGCCATTGCAACATACCCCATATCAGCCAGTTTCTGGGCATACAACCCTGCAACCTGTTCTTTCACTCCGCCATTCGGATGTGCCACCACAACCGCCGCATAGCGGCCATTTTCATCAAAGTCTGCAGGCACATATACGTTTGCCGCAATTTTTAATCCTCTCAATTCGTATTTTACGGGACGGATATTTACCTTGCCCGGAGTATTCTCTGTCAGCGCACCGTCATAAACCAATCCGAATCTGTTCTCTTCTTCTTTTCCCATTTTACGTTCCTCCGTTTTCTTATATGTTTTAAAAATTCATAGCTTGCTCCATATACGCCACATCAGAGCTCCCCTCCTTGCGGCTAATATCCCAACCCTCTGAGCCAGTCAGCCACATCACCGGCTGCTTCTGCCACATCCTGTTCGCTGACAGTAAAACCGTCAGCGATTACTTCCGCCTCCGGTTCCAGATCCTGAATGGTTCCAATGGTTCCCGAAAAACGGCTTCCGTTATGCACATTGAAAGGGATAATCGTCTTTCCTGAAAAATCGTATTCATCAAAGAAACTGTATAAAGCCTGCGGCATATCATACCACCATGTTGGATACCCGACAAAAATAACGTCATAGTCCTCCAGATTTTCAATATGGCTGGTCAGCTCCGGCCGGGCATCCACATCCTGTTCCTCCGCGGCATAATCAATCAGCGCCCCGCCGTCTCCGGGATATTTTACGGAAGTCTGTATGGAAAAGAGCGTACCGCCTGTCTCGGCCTGAATCATGTCCGCCACTGCCCTAAGACGCCCCTTTGCCTCCCCGTCCATTGTGGTCACGCTGGCAGAGGCGACCACATCCACATCGCTGTTCTCTCCGGCGGTGAAATAGGCAATCAGGATTTTGCCGTCTTCACCGGATGTGTTTTCACCGGATATGCTTTCCTGGCTTTCCCCGCTGCTCTGCACCGTCTCTTCAGATGCCGCATTCCCGTTCCCGGCGTCTGAAGACGGCTGCGCGCTGCCGCAGCCAGCGATATGCAGCGCCAGAATCATACCCAGCAAACATACTTCGCATTTCTTCCTCTTCATCATCATCTCTCCTTCATGACTGCCCTTTCGGATTCACGTCCTGGATTCTATGATATCCCTTTGACAATTGAATCCTTTCCTGGATTCTATTGTATCCTTTTGACAATAGAATCCTCTCTTGGATTCTATTGTAGAAGAATCCAGGCCTCATAAGAAGTCTCGATTTGTTCATCAGTTTATACCCATAGCTTATAACTGATTTTGAATGACATATCTCTTAGACGGCTTCACAAACATAGCCTGCTACATTGCCCGCACCTTTTCCCGTACTTTCAGCACCATGGGCGGCGCCACGGAAAGCTCATCCACGCCCATATCCACAAATTCCTCCGTGAGGGCCAGATCCGCTCCAAGCTCCCCGCAGATTCCAACCCACTTTCCGCATTTATGGGCGTTGTCCACCACCATCTTGATCATGCGCAGGATGGCCTTGTGATGGGGATTATAGAAATCCTCCAGTCTCTGGTTCTGCCTGTCGATGGCCAGGGTATACTGCGTCAGGTCATTGGTTCCGATGCTGAAGAAATCCACCAGCTCCGCCAGCTCATCGCTGACCATCACCGCCGCCGGCGTCTCTATCATGATGCCCTGTTCCGGAACCCGGTAAGGGACGCCCGCCTTCTTCAGCTCCTGTTCCACTTCCTCTGCAATGTCATGAATCCGCATCACTTCTTCCGCGGAGATGATCATGGGGTACATGACGGAGAGATTGCCGTAGACCGCCGCCCGCAGAAGCGCCCGAAGCTGGGTCTTGAAGGTTTCCGGCTCCTTTAAGCAGATGCGGATGGCCCGGTATCCCATGGCGGGATTCTCTTCCTTTCCCAGGTTAAAATAATCCGCCTGTTTATCCGCGCCAATATCCAGCGTCCGGATGATGACCTTCTTTTCCCCCATTGTCTGCACGACCTGTCTGTACGCCTGGAACTGCTCCTCCTCCGTGGGGAAATCCTCCCTGCCCAGATACAGGAACTCGCTGCGGAACAGCCCGATTCCTCCGGCGTCGTTTTCCAATACATATCCCACGTCGCCCGCGCTGCCGATATTGGCGTAGATGTTGATCTTCCTTCCGTCGGAGGTCACATTCTCTTTTCCTTTCAGCTCCTGAAGCAGCCGGAATTTATCCTGTGCCGCTTTGATTTTCTCCTCCGCCTCCCGGCACTGGTCGTCCGTGGGCTCAAAAATGACTTCCCCTGCGGCTCCGTCCACAACGGCTTTCATCCCCGTCCGGATTTCGTCCAGGTTCATGGGAACCCAAATCAATGCGGGGATGTTCATCATGCGGGCCAGGATGGCGGTGTGGGAGTTGGTGGAGCCGTGTACCGTGACAAAGGCAAGGATTTTCTCCTTATCCATCTGTACCGTCTGGCTGGGGCTCAAATCCTCGGCCACGATGATGGAGGGTTCCATGCAGGCAAAATCCGCATCCTCCTGCCCGGCCAGGTTTCTGGCCAGGCGCCCGGAGATGTCCCTTACGTCCGCCGCCCGTCCCCGCATGTATTCATCTTCCATGTCCTCAAACATTCTGGCGAAATTGTCCCCTGTCACGGATACCGCATATTCCCCGTTTACGGTTTCCGTGCGGATGATATGGTAGACAGCGTCCAGATAGTCTTCGTCCTCCAGCATCATCTGTTGCACTTCCACGATGGCCGCGCTGGACTCGCCGCCCTCTTTCTGCGCCTTCTCATACAATTCCGCCAACTGCTCCGCGGTCTTCTGGATTGCCGTCTGCACCCTGGCGATCTCACTTTCCACATCCTCCACCCTGTGCCTGCGGACCTGCTCCCTGCTGTCCCGCAGGACCGCCACGTTCCCCATGACAATGCCACATCACTTCCACGCCGTCCTCAATGGCCTCCCGCACCTGGACCAGATGGTCATTCAGATACCGAATCCGGTAATCATCCTCCACTGTGGGTATCCCGTCCTCCCCGACTACGAGCTCGTCTACGGCCCCCAGTCCGTTTTCCACAATGAACAGGGGCTTCTGGTACCGGTCATAAAAACGGTTCAGCGTATAGCGCAGTCCTTTCGGGTCTATCTGCCATCCCCAGTCCGAGGCCTTCAGATAGGGGTTCGGAACGCCCCCCAGTATGTTCCCGGGGCCCCTTTCCATGGAGCTGTCGGCGGTTTCGCATACGCTCATATAGTAGCTGAAAGAGACAAAGTCCACGGTGTTTTTCAGGATTCCCTCATCCTCTTCTTCCATCCGTATCTCAATGCCGTTTTCCCGGAAGTACCGTTTCATGTATCCGGGATACGCCCCCCGTACATGGACGTCCCCAAAGAAATCGTTCTGGTGCTCCGCGGCCATCACGGCCATCACATCCTCCGGAGCCGGCGTCAGCGGATAGATGGGCATGCTCAGGATCATGCAGCCTACCTTCGCGTCCGGAATCATCTCATGGGCGATTTTGGCGGCAAGGGCGCTGGCCACCAGCTCATGGTGGACGGCCTGGTATAAGTCCTGCCTGCTTAATCGTTCCCTGGGCGTCCGGATCCCGCCGCTCATGAAAGGGGAATGCAGCACGGAGTTGATCTCATTAAAGGTCAGCCACAGCTTCACCTTTCCGCCGTACCTGGCGAATATCGTGCGGACATACCGTTCATAAAAGCCTATCAGGGCCCGGTCTGCCCAGCCGTTGTATTTGAGGGCCAGATTCAGCGGCGTTTCATAATGGGAGATGGTGACCAGAGGCTGTATGCCATATTTCAGGCATTCATCGAACAGATCGTCATAAAACTGCAGCCCCTTTTCATTGGGAACCGCATCGTCCCCGTTTGGGAAGATGCGGCTCCATGCGATGGAGGTCCGAAACACCTTAAAACCCATTTCCGCAAACAGTTTGATATCTTCCCTGTAGCGGTGATAGAAGTCGATGCCCACCAGCTTCATGTTATCCGGCGTGGGCGTCTCCGTAATGGGCCCCCGGAGCCCTCCGGGCGTCACGTCCTGGATGCTTAACCCTTTTCCGTCCTGATCGTAGGCTCCCTCGCACTGATTGGCCGCCACCGCGCCGCCCCAGAGAAAGCCCTTCGGAAATCCCATATCCATATAAACCTCCTATTATAGTCGCTGCGCGACGGCTCTTAAGAGCGAAGTCCCTCCGGCGCACTCTCACGAGAGAAAAATTTCATTCGTAAGTGCTCTCATGAAATTTTCTCTCATGCGCCTCGCCACTTCGCTTTTTGGTCGCTGCGCGACGGCTCTTAAGAGCGAAGTCCCTTCGGCGCACTCTCACTCTCTACGCAGTCTCAATTATGGTGTCCTGGGCTTTCACGGTCTTCTCCTGCGCCGGAATGATTTCGGCGTAGTCATCCGAATTCGTGATGATGACCGGTGTGACCGTATCGTATCCTTCCGTCCGGATTGCCTTCAGGTCGAATTCCAACAGCAGGTCGCCCTTGCGGATGCGCTGTCCTTCCTTTGCGTGGCAGGTGAAATGTCTGCCCTCCAGCCTTACGGTCTCCAGGCCCACATGAATCAGCAGCTCCACGCCGCCGTCCGAGGTCAGCCCCAGGGCATGATGACTCTCCGGAACCGTCTCCACATTTCCGTCAAAGGGCGCGTATACCCTGCCCTCCGCAGGTTCGATGGCAATGCCTTTCCCCATGACACCGGAGGCAAAGGTCTCATCCTTCACCTGTTCCAGAGGAACCGTCCTTCCGGCCACGGGAGCGCCGACGGACTGCTTTTTCCCGGCCTGAAGAGCTTTTGAATCAGAAGCCCCGGCATCCCCGTCATCCGCTTTTTTCTCGGCAGGGTCTTCAAAGCCCAGAATCCAGGTCACGATAAAGGTAAGGACAATGGCGATGCCGGCGCAGATGCATGCCATCACAAAATTATTGGCCTTCTCCGCATGGACGAAAATGGGCAGCGCCAGCAGGGAGGGAGAGGCAAAGGAGCTTGCGGACACGCCCATGATGCTGGCAATCAGCCCCGTGATGCCGCTGGAGATACATACGGCCGCCAGAGGCCGCTTCAGGGGCATGGTCACGCCGTACAGGCCGGGCTCGGTGACCCCCGCGAACACTGCGGATACACTGGAAGAGGCAGCCGTCTGCTTCAGGCCGCTGTTTTTGGACTTGACCGCCACAGCCAGGCAGGCGGCGCCCTGGGCCAGGTTGCTGATCAGCATGGCAGGGAGCATCAGGGACTCGCCCGCAGGCGTATCCAGCGCGCCGAACACCACGGGAATGAACGCCCAGTGCATGCCGGTCATGACGATGAAAGGCATGGCGGCGGCCATGATGATATAAGCCGCAATGCTTACATGGGACTGGATAAATACCAGCGCGGAAGCCAATCCTCCGCCGATAAAGGAGCCCAGCGGCCCAAGGAGAAGAAAGGCGATGGGCGTGGAAACCAGAAGGATCAGCATGGGCTTCAGGAAGTTCTTCGTAAAGGCGGGCGTGATCTTCTCCACCAGCTTCTCTATATAGCTCATCACCCATGCCGTAAGGATGGCGGGGATGATGCTGGAGGAATAGTCGAAGTTCGTCACCGGAATCCCCAGGAAATTGATGCCGCCCTCAGCGCCCGTCAAAGCGATGAAATTGGGGTGGATCAGGATTGCCACGACGGCGGTGACAAGGAAAGGATTGCCGCCGAACTTCCGACCCGCGGCAAAAGCCACCAGGACAGGCAGGAAATAGAACGCGGTGTTGCCGATGACGCCCAGAAGCTGCATGGTCGCATTCTCTGCTGGCAGGAAATACCCCAGGATTGCTGGCGCAGCCCTTTTCCAGCTTATCCTGAAGAAAAGCTTCCTCCGGATGCCGCGGATATCCAGAAGATACTTTTCAGCGAATACAGGCAATCAAACAAAAAGACCTTTCTTGTACGCAGATATCCTCTGCCTACAGGAAAGGTCATGCCCCCGGCTCTACGGGGTTACAATCCTTTTTCCGTATTGTCCTCCTCCCTGCTGCACACACGGTTGACATGCAGGATGAGATACAGCTTTTCCTCTTCCGATAGCTCAAATTTCCAGATTTCTTTATAATATGCGCTGATTTTGTCCACGCATTCCGATACTTTCGTGTATTCTTCCTTTACGGACTGGTACAGCAAAAGATTGTCCGTATCTATGGGGTTCTTTTGGAGCATCCGTTCCGCAAGATACTGCACATGTGTAGCGAACCGGGCATAGTTAAACGTATTCTTCTGTACCTTGACAGAAAGCTCCTCCTCTATGATGCGGGTGGTCTCCTCCAGGATTTTCTCATGCAGCAGCTCCTTTTCCTGATCTTCTTCTGTCTTGGAGCGCTCCCTGGCATTGATCAGATGCATCGCAATCCCCTGCACCCCACTCTTAGGAAGCTTAACCTTGAATCTCTGTCTGACAGCCGCCAGCAGAAGCCTTCCCGCCTTCACCTCCTGGGGATAGCTCAACTCTATTTCATAAATCGACGGCATTTTCACATAGATTCCCTTTTGCGCCCGCTCTATCACAAAGGCAATATGGTCGGCCAGCGTCAGTACCAGATTGGAGTATGTCTCGCAGGGAAGCTCATCCTGAATCATTTGCAGCTCATCCGCCGTAAACCGGATGATTTCATAAGGAATCTCCTTTAAAAGCGGGATATACTGCATGCTGATGTTGTAAAAGGTTCTCTCGATTTTTCTTAAGTCCGTCAGTTCATAGGGCGTAGCCGGAAATCCAATCCCCTTGCTGAACGCCACCAGCTCTCGTCCGCTGTTGTGAAAGTTCCGCCGGTGGGTTTCACAGCGCCTTTCCAGCCGCAAACACTTCCTCCAGCCAGGCGGCATAATCCGCTACCCAGCCTCCGTCTCCGCCGAACCCATGGGGCCATTGCTCCAGGACGATGGTATCCGCGGCCACCCCAACCTCCTCCATCAGCCCCACCTGGGCCTCAAACTGGCGGTAGAAAGGGTCTTCCGTGCCATAGCAGTAAAAAGTGGGCGGCAGCCCTGCGGATTTCAGGTGCTCCACGTCCAGGGAGGCCACGCTGAGCCTTCCGTAGAATGAGTATATCATGCCGCAGGCCGATGCGTCCGCCGGAATCCGGTCCAGCTCGTCAGGCGTATAACCCGGGTCAAGATAAGAGCCGTCCACCTCCCCGTCCGCGCTGATGAAAAATTCCCCTGCCTGGATGCCTCCCGCGGAATACCCCATGACAGCGATATTCTCCGGGTCGATTCCGTAAATATCCGCATTCTTACGGATGAAGCGCACGGCCCGGGCTACGTCCAGCGCTCCCTCCTCCTGGGAATAAGGCCGCAGGCGGTAATCCACGATAAAGCATCGATAGCCGTACTCCCGCAGCTGGACCGCAGTGGGCAGCGTGTCCGTATAATCTCCCCGGAACTGGAAAGCGCCTCCGGCCAGCAGCACCACGGCCCCCTTTGCCTCAACCCCTTCCGGTATGGTCAGCGCCGTCACATAGGGCCGGAAATCATAGGAATCATAATATCCCGTCATATCCGAAGTAAAGCTGGTCCGCGCCGGCGCATCGCCCTCCTCCCAGAGATAGAAAACCTGTGTCTGCGCCGGATCCGGCACAGCGCGCAGGACCGTGCTGTCCCCCTCCGGCAGCGGCGGGCGGCGGTTCATTGCCTCGTATGAGAAAGATGAGGTCACCCGATATACCTCCGGCAGATCATCGTACTGCAGCGTGAAGCCGGAGACACCCTCCCTGACTTCGTAAGCGCTCCTTATTTTATCCGGTTCTTCCGATTCCTTCGTTTCATTTGGTACATTTGTCTCTTCTCTTATGTCCATATCCGGTTCCTGATCCTCCCGTACATCCCCATTTATAGTCCCCTGTACATTGCTCTGTTCCGCGCTGCCCGGGATATCCTCTTTCTCCCGTTCTGCAGACCGGTCCCCGCATCCCGACAGCGCAGAAAGCACCATGACGGCCGTCAGGAAAGATACTCTGAAACGGTTTCTGTCCATGACAAATTCCTCCCTTGCGTCTGATTTTCAGCTTCGCCCCGTTTTATTTCCCTGTGGGCAGCGCGTTGTATTCCTCCTCTGAGATGCGCCCGAGCCATTCCACTCCGCCTGCTCCCGGGTTCGTGTTGATGGCGATATGGGCGAATTCCGTTTCTGCGCTGCCTCCGTGCCAGTGCCTGACCCCAGGCGGGCAAAACGCCACATCGCCCGGATACAAAACCTCCACGGACCCTCCCTCAATCTGGTGGTATCCGATTCCATCCGTTGCGATCAGAATCTGGCCGCCCTCGTGGATATGCCAGTTATTGATGACGCCCGGTTCAAACACGACATAATGCATGCCCGGTGCGCCGGCCACATTTTCACCGATGATGACAGAAAGGTACACCGGGCCGCTGAATGTCTGCATGTCCACAGCCTGCCCCGCACGCTGGAACATAAATCCATTGTCCGGGGTTACATTGCGCCCTGCATACTCTTCCGCCTCCAGATCCGCATAGTATGTATCTGTAACCGGTTCTTCACCGGAGCCTGACCCGGAATAACCGGAATCATAGACCACCATCTGGGAGAACCAGCTGTCAGGGGCAGCCCCATGCCAGTGCCTGACACCGGGAGCGCACTCAATCACATCCCCTTTCCGGATAATCTGGGCCGTCCCGCCCTCCTCCTGATAATAGCCCACACCGCCTGTCACAAGGATGACCATGCCGCCATGGCTGTGCCAGCCGCTTCTCGCCCCGGGTTCAAATGTGATATGGTTGGTCCGGGGAAAATGGTATACTTCGTCTTCGTTGATCATAGGAGCCAGATATGCGGTTCCCGTGAACCCTCCAGGTACCGCATTCCCTCTCGGGAAGGTCAGTCCGTCACCGATTGCCACAATGCCGCCATCGTTGACAGGTATTTCCTTTTCCTCCGTACTGTCACTGTCATTCGCCGCGTCGTCATTCACTGTGCGGCTTTCATATTCCGCATTGTCGGATCCATCCGTCGGCTGAACCATATCCCTGCCGCAGGCTGTCAGCAGCAGCCCCAGCAAGGCAACCGGCAGGAACTCTCTTCTCACTATTTTCATATCCTCCAATTTCCCACCCTATTTCAGCCTTAATTCAGTCCCTTGCTCTCAAGCCATGCAGCAATATGGTCCGCTATCACATCATTGTTCATCTCCTGGAACATGAAATGGCTGTTTCCGGTAATCCCTTCATCCGGCAGGTAGACCACCGTGCAGTCGCCGCCGTCCGCATTATAGCTCTCCGCGAACTGGACCGCCCCGTCACGGACTCCCCTCCAGAACCCTGTGGACATGATGTCTTCCGGGCCATTGTCAATGTAATCCCCGAAGTAGATTGTGATGGGGATGTCTGCCTCCAGCAGCTTCTGGTACTGTTCTGAACCCGGCTGGGGCGTTCCGCCCGGCTCAATGGCAATAATCGCGGAAATGTTATCCACCGGCACGTCCCAGCCCACCGCGCCTCCCTGGGAATGGGTCACGAAAATCGCCTTGCTGCCTGTCATCTCATGGACATCCTCCATCACCGCACCCAGGGCGGCCGCATCCAGAGCCTGGTCGAAGTTGCCCGTATTCGGCGTCATCTGGCGGAAGAACTGGTCCTGCGCCACATCCCCCTCCGGGAACTGGGAGCCCTCGTACCGCTCCGGGGCTACCCGCCCGATTCGGAAATGGGTATACCACGCCTGGTCGCCGGGCTTATACTCCTTGGAGTCCTCCGCCCATGTGTCAAGGAATCCGTCCATCGTCATCGAGGTCGTTGCGCCTGCCTCCCCGCGCCTGGGCTGATCTACCAGAAATGCCGCATAGCCCTTCTTCAGGAACAGATCGGACCAGCCCTCCCGTCCGTCCGGGGTCGTCATCCAGCCCATGCGGGACTGCCCGTAGCCGTGCAGGTATACGATGGGATTCCCGTTGTCGTCTGCCGGAATCTGGTAAAATACATTGGCATGGTCCACATGGGCCGTATTCCCCGCACGGGTGATATCCATCCAGTTGGTGGTGGGGTCGTACTCCCCCTCTACCGGTTCCGTGACCGTGCCGCCGGAAGAAAACATGCCCTGCCTTGCAATCATCAGCACGTCTGAGGGAATCGCGCCAGAATCGGATGCCCCTTCCTCCGCAGGCTCCGCACCCTCTTCCTGTCCTGCGCCCGCCGATGTACCCTGCGGTGCGCTCTCCGACTGCTGCCCACTCTCCTGTGTGTCCCCCTGTGCCGTGTCCGGCTGGCTGCCGCAGCCTGCAAGCAAGGAAACCGTCATCATGCCTGCCAGCAAAACAGCTGTAATATGTCTTCTCTTCATTTGATATTCCTCCTGTACATTTTTTATGCTGAACGCCGAATATCCCTTTACTGCCTGAGATTAAAGTTGCCATGTCCGGTGTCCATTTCCTTTATGGTCTGCATCTCTTCCTCCGAAAGCTCGAAATTGAAGATGTCATAGTTTTCCGCGATATGGTCCGGATTGCTGGAACCCGGAATTGTAATATATCCCGCCTGCACATGCCAGCGCAGAAGAATCTGGGCTACCGTTTTGTCGTGGGCCTGGGCAATGCCCAGCAGAGTCTCATCATTAAAATAATTCTGTGTGAACCCGCGCCCTCCCAGGGGATACCAGGATTCGATAAAGAGTCCGTACTGGCCTATATACTCCTGGAATTCGGTATTCTGGAAGAAGGGATGGTTTTCATTCTGGACCAGTACGGGCTTGATTTCCGCCGCTTCATACATACGGTCAAAGGTATCGTTATCAAGGTAAATATTGGAAAGCCCGAGAGAGCGAATCTTCCCCTCTTCCACCTTTTCCTCCAGCTCATGGTAGGCTTCCTCATCATTCGGCCTCGGAACATGATGCAGCAGGACCAAATCTACATAATCAAGGCCGAGACGCGCCAGGGAATCTTCAAATGCGCTTCCCGCATTTCCAAAATCTGTATCCCACACCTTTGTAGTTATAAATATTTCTTCTCTCGTAACCAGCCCTTCCTCAATGGCCCGCTGGATTCCTCTTCCCACACCCTCTTCATTGTTATAGGCCCTTGCGGTATCTATAAGACGGTATCCATCCTTCAGGGCATGATAGACCGAGTTTTCCGCCTCCTCCACCGTGAGCGCATAAGTGCCGAGTCCAAGCACCGGCATTTTATAGCCATTGTTCAGCTCCTTGTCTTCGATAAAATAAGTCTGGTCGCCGCTCATCACATAAGGTTCATCCGATGTCACCTTGACCTCGTTTTCAAGAGCCGGGTCAACCACCACATTCTCCGCTTCGCCCTCTTCCGGTTCTGCCCCGGCTCCGGCGGTATCCGGCACCGACTCAGCAGCCCCTGTCGGCTGTCCTGTACTGCCGCAGCCTGCAAGCAGAATGCTGGACAGTGTAATGGCGAGCAGTAGTGAAATCATTTTTTTGTACATAGTCTTTACCTCCCATCAATCTGTTCGTTTCATGTGCCGGAGAAACCGCCGGCTTCGGTCTGGTCATTGGCCTTTACCAGTTCACAGAGCGTCACATGCTCATTGCGGTATCTGGCGGCCGGATTTTTTTCCGGCCTGGGCAGCGTGAACTGCACCGCCATTTTGGGGCAGGCATGGACACAGGCATAGCAGGCCTGGCACCCCTCCCGGGCATGGACGGCATGCTGGTCCTCCAGACGGATGCAGCCCGCCGGACATACCCTGGTGCAGATTCCGCAGCCAACGCATTCGTCGGTCACCTGAAAGGCGGCCCAGATGGTCTCCGGCGCATTCTTCACCATTTTCGTGTACATCTTGTGGGCTGCCTTTTCCGCAAGCCCCGCCTTTTGTACGCCCCTCCTCTTCGCCCGGATGTCATTCCTGATCCGGTCCAGATGCTCCTCCACATGCTTATCCATGGCCATCTGTTCGTTCATGTCAAAAGCCGGAAGGAAATTGTCCACCATCGCGATGGAAGTAATGTAATCCGCCTCCTTCCCCACGCTTTTGAAAAAGGAATCCGCAATCTCCGCCGCCCCGCCATGGTGTGCCCCATAGGTGAGCACCACGAACAGATAATCCGTACCAAAAGAGGCCCTGCGGATGAATTCTTTTACCATGCCCGGCATCTCATGTCCATAAACCGGACATACGATGCCGATGCTGTCTGCGGAGAATTCCAGTTTTTCCTGCCTGATCACCCGGGGGATGCTTCTGGTATCCTCATCCAGTTCCTTTGCCGCGTACAGGCTGTTCCCGGTTCCCGTAAAATAGAAGATCATCTCCGTTTCCTCCTCTCAACCACCGCCATTGTATAACAGATTTTTTCACTTGTACAATTCCGATTCTGCAATCCAGATTCCTGAAAACGGAACCTGGATGTTTACTTTTCCATTTCCGTCTGTTATAATGTCAGACATCCCGCCGCAGACACGGCACAGAGCAGGCTCCGCAGACATGGCTTCGCCTGCGGGAATAAGGGACTGTCTTCCGGCAATTTCTTATCGCAACACATACGAAAGTTCTGCAGAAAAGAGGCAAGGAATAACATGGTGGATTACAATATTCTGGAACAGTTCGTCACCTTCTACCAGACCGGGACCCTGCGGGAAACGGCGAAAAGGATGCATATTTCCCAGCCTGCGCTTACCAGGAACATGCAGAAGCTGGAAGCCGAATTCCAGGTCCCCCTGTTTTCCCGCACCAGGAACAGCATCTCTCTGAATGAAGCCGGCCTGCTGGCCGCAGAGGACGCCGTGATGCTGCTGAAGCAGACAGAAAGCATGCTCCGGCATGTCCGTGATTTCGACCGTGCCGGCAGGACCATCCGGCTGGGCTCCTGCACGCCCGCCCATATTGCGGAGATCATACGGCGCATCACCGCCTTCTGCCCCATGCCGGCCATATCATCGGAGGTACAGGACGTCCCCCGGCTCCTCGAGGGAATAAAGGATGGCACCTATCAGTTCGTGCTGCTTCCCTTCCGTCCGGAAGACGGCGATCTGTACTGCAGGAAATGGGGTGAGGAGCATCTGTCCTTCCTCCTTCCAAAACGGCACCGTTTCGCCCGGCGCAAGTCCCTCAGCGTCTCCGAAATGAACGGGGAGAATATGCTCCTGTTCCAGGACATCGGTTTCTGGCACGACCTGGCAGTCAGTAAAATGCCGGATTCCCGGTTCCTTGTCCAAACGGAGCGCTACACCTTTTTGGAGCTGATTGAGAACTCCACCATGCCCAGCTTCGCCACCGACGCTTTCCGGGAGATATTTCCCGGCGCCCCTCCGGCATCGGACCGTATCGCAGTGCCCATCGCGGATCCCGAATTCAATGTCACCTACTATCTGGTGTGCGGTGCGTCAAACCAGGACAAATTAAGGGCGATGTTCCAATAGCCGGCAAAAAATCGAGACCTCGTCAGAAGCCTCGATTCGCCATGCTGAATATGCAATGATTTCATACGTTCCGGCAATGTAGATGCCTGTTCATCCGAGCCGGCCGTATGCTTCGCCGTCTACCGCTTCACACCATTCGGTCCTTGTCTCTTCTCCCGGCACCTCCATGGCAAGATGCTGGAACCAGGAATCCTTTGCCGCGCCATGCCAGTGCTTTACCCCTGCCGGGATGTTCACCACGTCACCCGGCCGAAGCTCCCTGGGTTCGCAGCCCCATTCCTGATACCACCCGCGCCCGCTGACGCAGATCAGCATCTGCCCGCCTCCGCTTTTCGCGTGATGGATATGCCATCCCTCACTCCATCTGTGCTTCCCAAAAAGCCGCCGCATCATCGATCCAGCCCTCCGCCACCGTTCCTGTCCCCAGGCCGAATCCATGGCGGAGCCCCTCATAGACATGGAACTCCGTGGGGATTCCCAGCTCCTCCATGGCCTCAAGCCGCGCCTGCATGGTGCGCCAGCTGGCGATCCCGTCGTTTGTCCCCACGCAGGCATAGGTGGGCGGATCCCCCGCGCTGTATTCGCTGTGCCCGGTATACTGCATAATCACCGCCCCTGCCCCGGGAATGTCGTCCCCGCCGAAGGCCGCCGTGCCATAGGTGCCCAGATAGGCCGCCATCCTGGCCCCCGCGCTGCCTCCCCACAGGGAATAGCAGTCCGTGTCCACCTCCAGCTCTTCCGCATGGGCGAAGATATAGCTGATGGCCCGCGCCAGATCCTCACAGGCTGTCTGGGCGCCCGGGCGGTAGATCAGGGCAAAGGCATTGTAGCCCATCTTCGACAACTCCAGGGCGTGGGGGAAGCTGTCATGCATGGCCCCCACATAGGCGAATCCGCCGCCGGCATTGCAGACGGCAAACTTTTCCCCGGGATTGCCCCGGAAGAAGAACAGGCCGGTATCTTCCTTTGCCGGATCCGCGGCTTTCTCTTCCTCCGAATAGATGTCAAAGAACACGGTATCTCCCGCTTCCGCATGGTCTTTCAGATAATTGGCGATCTCCACGGTCTTGTCCGGGTCGATATTGTTGTACCAGGTCAGCCTTAAATCCCCCAGCGTGGTTCCGCTGTAATATCCGCTGTTCACCGGAAAAATCAGCCGCCCGAAATCTCCGAAAGCCGGATCCGACATCACTTCCGATATGCTGGTGTCCGCCGAATATGCCTCTTCTGTCTCCTGTTGCCCAGACGCCTGATCTTCTGTCTCCTGTTTCCCGGATGTCTGATCATCCAGGGTTTCCTCCGGACCGGTTTCCGTTCTCTCCATCCTTTCCACGGACTCCTCCACCTTATTTTCCGCCCCGCATCCGGTAAAAAGAGCCAGGATGCAGACCGGCAGTACCCATTTTATTCTCCCCTTCATGGACCATGCCCGCCCTTCTGTATCTTGAAAGCCGCTATTGCCACAGCGGTATCCTATCCTCTACCGGCCGTCCCCTTCGCCATATATCTCCTGGATCATGGGAAACGTGCTCCACGCCTTCGGCCAGCCGCAGTAGAATGCAAGCTGTGTCACGATTTCCACCGCCTCCTCTTTTGTAATGCCATGCTCCTTCCCAAGCGCGAGATGGGACTTTAGCTGCGGGTATAAGCCTGCCGAAAAGAGCGCCGCGATGGTGATCATACTTCTGTCCCTGGCCGAAAGCTGCTCTTCCCTTGACCATACCTCCCCAAACAGGACATCGTCATTCAATTCTGCGAATTTGGGCGCCAGCTCCCCCAGTCTGTCCCTTCCTGCTGTCTGCTTCTTTGCCATAATTCCGTACCGCCTTTCTATTTTTATATTTCTGTGCCGTCCCCTGTCCCGCCGCCGGAACCCAGGACGTCTCCTCCGTCATCCGCAATCTCTATGGTGATGTCCTCCCCGTATTCCTCGAACAGGGAGACGTCCGATGTAATCTTTCCCACCGGCACCACAGGCACCACCGTCTGCTCCCGGCTCGCCTTGTAGATCAGGGCTATGGACGGCCCCACATCCCAATAGGCCAGGGAGCCCAGCTCGTATTCATACCCTGGCATTCCTTTCTGTGCAATCTGCTCTGGCAGGTCAAAGGCTCTGGCAAAATCCGTCGCCGGATGCCACAGCTCCACCGTAAGCGGGAGCATTTCGGAAAATTCCCGGGCAGTTGAGTTGTCGTATAATATTCCATTTAAGACCGTATCCCCTGCCGTGATGCGGATGGAACACATCGCCGTCTGCTCCACGCTCAGCTTCGGTTCAAAGCCCTCCGGCAGGGAAGCCGTATCGGCATAGCCGGGTGCGGCGCATCCGGCCGCGCCGAACATCGACAAGGCCATCACCAAAAACCGTAAAGCCCTTTTTTTCATACTCTCTCCTAAAGTTTCCCCCCTGGAAGAATGCCCGCACTTTGGGCATTCTTCTGTGTGCAATTTAGATTTTCTTAGTCCGCGTACTTTGCGGGCTTAGAAAATCTTTGCACACTTACTTCTGCTCATCCACAGGCGGCACCATTTTCACATACCCCTCCAGCATCTGGGGCGTGCTGGTGTAATATCTCATATTCTTGTCAAGAGCTGCCACCTGTGCCATCTCCTCGTCCGTCAGGGCAAAATCGAACAGGGCAAAGTTATCGCGGATATGGTCCGGGTTCTTGGAGCCGGGAATCACGATATTCCCCGCCTGGATATGCCAGCGCAGGATGATCTGGGCATTGGACTTTTTGTATTTTGCGGCCAGCTGTGTGAATACCGGCTCCTCAATCAAAGTCCTGTCCCCATGCCCCAGCGGGTACCAGGCCTGAATCACCATGCCCTCTTTCTCCAGGAAAGCTTTCAGCTCCTTCTCCTGGAAATAAGGATGCACCTCCGTCTGCAGGATGGCAGGCTTTACCTCGCACACATCCAGAATCTTCTGGATCTGCTCTTTGTTGAAATTGGAGAGCCCGATGGCCTTCACCTTGCCCGCCTTATAGGCCTTCTCCATGAGGCGGTATCCTGCCAGATAATTGCCCGCGGGCTGGTGGATCAGCAGCAGATCGATATAATCGGTATCCAGCCTCTCCAGCGTCTTTTCCACGGCGTCCTCCTGCTCATAGAAAGACGGCCATATCTTCGTCTCCAGGAAGATCTCCTCCCTGGGGACACCGGACTTTTTCATGGCCCTACCCACTGCCTTCTCGTTGACATAGGCGTTTGCCGTGTCGATCAGGCGGTACCCGCCCTGCAGGGCGCTCAATACCGATCTTTCCGCCTCATCCGGGCTCAGCAGGAAAGTCCCGATTCCCGCCATAGGCATCTCCACGCCATTGTTCAGTTTTACACAAATTTGTTCACTCATTTTCTTCTTCTCCTTTTATTATTACTGTTTTCAGATTTCACTTTTCCCATTCAGCGGCACCGGCATTTCGTGCCTCCGAACACATCCGACATCTCCATAGAGTCAAGCTGCCTGTCCAGGACCTGGATGTCCTTGTCCGTCAGTAGGATGTCCGCCGCCCCTGCGTTCTCCTTCAGGCGATCCGGTTTCCTGGTTCCGGGAATGGGCACCAGATAAGGCTTCTTGCAGAGCATCCACGCCAGGGAGATCTGGCCGGGCGTGGCATGTTTCCCCTCCGCCACAGTCCTCAGCAGCTCCAGGAGCTTAGCGTTCTGCTCCAGGGCCTGCGGCGCGAACTGGGGCATGACGCTGCGGTAGTCCGTGCCCGGTTCAAATGCGGAGTCCTTTCCGTACCTTGCGGACAAGAATCCGTTTGCCAGGGGCGAGAACGCCACATAGCCGATGTCCAGCTCCTCCAGCACGGGAAAGAGCGCTTCGTGCCAGCGCGCCATCATGGAATAGCGGTTCTGTATCGCGGTTACCGGACAGACCCTGTGGGCCCGGCGTATGGTCTCCTCTCCCGCTTCGGAAAGCCCCCAGTGGGTAATCTTTCCCTCCTGTATCAGCTCCTGCATGACTCCCGCCACTTCCTCGATTGGCACCGCCTCGTCCACCCGGTGCTGGTAATACAGGTCGATATGGTCCGTTCCAAGCCGTTTTAAAGAATTCTCCACCGAAGCGCGGATGACCTCCGGCCTGGAGTCCGGCACCAGGGGCTTGTTGACCTGCCTGCTCTCCATGTCGAAATGGATGCCGAATTTGGTGGCGATCACGACCTTGTTCCGATAGGGCTTCAGCGCCTCCCCTACCAGCTCCTCGTTGTGATGGGGATCCTCCGGCGTGCCGTAGACCTCCGCCGTGTCGAAGAATGTATACCCCATATCCACGGCCTCCGCCAGCAGCTCCTTCATCTCTTTTTTATCCGACGGCGCTCCGTAGGCATGGCTCATTCCCATGCATCCCAGCCCTACCGCGGATACGGCCAAGTCCTTTCCTAACGTTCTGTATCGCATAACTGTCCTCCATGCTTCCCTGCCGCTTTGTTTTCCTTTTCTGATGTCTGTTTTAACTGATTTTTCCCTTTTGCAGGAGTTCGTCCTGCCGGACTATTCATTTTGGGACAACCCCAGGCTTTCCGCCCATGACACGACTTCCTCCTCACTGTCCGCCACGCTGTTCCTGGACAGGGACAAGGTATTCTCGCTCACCCGGGCATCCGGCTGCAGCCCGGAAATCGTCCTCACCGTCCCGGAAAAGCCGCTGCCGCCGTGGGTCACAAAGGGGATGATGGTCTTGCCCCCAAGGTCGTACTCTTCCAGGAACGTATAGACCGGCATCGGCAGGTCCGCCCACCAGTTGGGGAATCCCAGGATGATGGTTTCATACTGCTCCATGTTCTCCACATGGTTCAAAAGCTCCGGCCGTTTTCCCTCGTCCTGCTCCTCCGCTGCCTGGTCTACCAGAGGGTCATGGTCAAGAGGATATTCCTCCACCGTCTCAATGCGGAACAGGTCGCCGCCTATTGCCTGCTGGATGACTTTCGCCACATACTCGGTATTCCCCAGCTTCTCATTGTCTTTGATCAAAACGCTGGCTCCGGCAACCGCGTCCGTGGTCTCCACATCCTCCGGTACGGAAAAGTAGACGATCAGCAGGTTGGAGCCGCCTGCGGCGGAATCGCTGGCCCCATCAGGGCTTTCCGGATTGTCTGCCGCTGGTTCCTTTTCTGCCGGATCCTCTGTCTCCGAAGCCGTCCCATCATCCTGGCTGCCGGCTGCGGATACATCCTCCGACGAGGAGACCAGGGTGTCCGTCACGCTTTCATCCATGCTGTCCTCCCCACTGTCCTTTCCGCACCCGGCCATGCCTACTACCAGCAAAGTCGTTATGCACCAGTAAAAAATTTTCTTTTTCATCTGTCACCTCCGTGTTTTCATCCTATTTATTGGAACCGGGCATTCTTCTGTCCACAACGGGTTGGCCGCTTTCGTCCCTGTGCTTTTTCATCCCTGCTCTTTACTGCCCCTAAGAATCCCTGCTCTTTGAGAACAGCCACCCCATGATCTCTTCATCATAGGCAAACAGCCCGCCGCCCCCATGTTCGTTGGACACATTCCTGTCCGTAAAATAGTCATGCTCCTTGATGTCCAGGACAAGCAGGGCATCGATTTCGTCTTCCGTCAGCCCCTGCTCCTCGTACAGTGCGTAAAGAGTGTCATAGGCATCCTGGGTTTTGGCGGAGCCGTAATACTCGTCATCCCTGCCTATTGCAAAATAGACCGGAAGACGCTCCCTGGCCACAGGCCCGTATTCCCCATCCCACTGGGAGCTGACATGGAGATACGCCGTGAACAGGTCCGGCCGCATCCCCATCACGATGGACATGGTCTCCCCGCCGCCCGAATAGCCGTTCCCATACACTTTCGTCGGGTCGATATTGTAATGCTCCAGGAAATATTCCGCCAGGGCAATCGTCTGGACAGCCGAGGTCTCTCCCCAGTCGCCAAGCTGCGGCGCGACTATGATCATCTCGTCATTGTATTTCTGCGCCTCGAACCCGAATTCTTCCGACCGGATATTGGCAGCAACGCCCTGGAAATATAGGCCTTCGTAGCCTGGCAGCGTGAAATACAGGGCATACGGCCTGCTGCCGTCATAGCTTTCCGGCAGATACACATTATAGTGGATGTCCCCCGCATCCGCGGAGTGGAGCACATTGTCAATCAAAAAGTCCCGGTAGACCTCCTCCCCCTCCGTCACATAGGGAATCCCGTCTGCTTCTGAACCGGTATTGGTCCTATCCGATTCCGGCTCCGTCGGGGATTCCGGTACTGGCTCCGTTTCCGGGTCTGACCCTGTTCCCGGTTCTGCCGAACCGGTTCCCGCAGCCTGCGCCCCGCCCGGCTGTTCCAGCATGCCGATCCGCTGAAGCCATGCCGCCACATCGTCCACATCGGCATTATGGACACGGTATCCCTCCAGGACCGCCGCTCCCTCTGCAGCCCCGCGGATATAGTCCATGCTGACATCTATGCCATTGTCCGTGCTGGTGCAGAAAGGCACCACCGTCTTCCCATTCAGGTCATAGCTTTCCAGAAAGGTCCCCACGGCCATGGGCGCGTTGAACCACCAGATGGGATACCCCACATAAATCACGTCATATTTGTCGAGGCTTTCCGGCATAGCCGCCAGTCCGGGCCTCAGGTTCAGGGCCTCTTCAATCCAGGCGGTAGCCGCGGTCCCCCAAAAAGCGCTGCGGTAGTACCTCTCCGTATGAATCTGGAACATGTCCGCCCCGGTAAGCTGCTGGATCATCCCTGCGGCGGCTTCCGTGTCGCTGGTTGCCCCATATCGGTTAGAGCTGGGCGATGCCGAGGTGACCGCATCCGCTCCCTCCGGTATGACCCCCTCCCTGGAGAAATAGACCACCAGGGAATTTGTGCCCTCTTCTCCGTAGACTATTTCGTTGTCGGCGTTTTTGATTTTCCCTCCCAGGAACAAATACCATGCCCCCAATAGGAGCAATACCACTAAGACGGCCAATACAATCCATCCGGCCGCTGTTTTCTTTCTTTTTTCTTTCATCAGGAATCTCCATTCTTATGCGGCCTGTGAAGCCCATCAGGCCAACAGGTTCGTAATAAGCCCTGTCATCAGCGAAAATGCCATTATAACTCCCGATTTTCCCTTACGCTATCACAATTCTCCCTTTTCGGATTTGTGTACCCCAGCGGGAGATTGACCTGCAAAGCGAACCTGTTCGCTTGCAGGCCTTCATACTTCCTGTCATGCCGCCTCCGGCGGCACAAACAATCCATGAGAAAACGCTGCTCTTGCGTTTTTCAGTGTGAGATTTAGAATTTCTCCGCGAAACAGCCTATGCTGTGAGCGACTAGAAATTCTTCTCACACTTTACTGCAGATTCAGGCCTGCCACCCATTCCTGCACCGTCTCCTCGGAAGCGCCGGACGAAAAACGCTCTCCCTCCAGCCAGTTCCCGGTGCCGGCCGCTTCCGCCAGCAGCTCCCCGCTCTCTTCCAGGCCGGAGCTGGAAGAAGTGCAGAACGGAATCACCGTCTTTCCTGTAAAATCATTGGCTTCCACAAAACCGTTCACCGGCCATGCCGCTATATGCCACCAGATGGGGTATCCGATGAACACAGTGTCATAGGAATCCCAGTCATCCACGGTAGTAGCCACCAGCTCCACGTTCCTTTCATCCTCATTATCATGTTCCCTGCTCACACGGCTGTCTGCATTCGTCCAGTCCAGATCATCGCTGGTATAGGGCTCTACCGGTTCCAGTACGAAAATATCGGCATCTGTAGCCGCCGCGATGTAGCCCGCCACGTTTTCCGTATTTCCCGTTGCCGAATAGTAGACCACCAAAGTCTTTCCGGCTTCTCCCGTTCCCTCTTCCTGCGCTCCGTCAGATTGGGCGGTCTGCTCCTCGCTGTTTCCCTCTGCCGGACTCTCCTGTGCGTCTTCCGGCGTGCTGCTCTCCTCCGGGTTTTCCTCTGTGCCTCCCGATGCACTGCCCTCCTCCGTGCTTTCCGGTGCCGTGCTCTCCGGTGCCAGGCTCTCTTCCGCACTTTCTGATGCCACGCTCTCCTGTCTGGTCTCCGAAGAGCTCTCTCCCGACCTTTGGCTATCGCCTCCCTGGCTGCCGCACCCCACAAGGCTGGCTGCCATCACTATTCCCATCCATAACGCCGCCGCTTTCTTCCAACCCAATTTTTTCATCATAGTATCCTCCTGTTTTTTGTTGTTTTCCCCTGGCCAGCAACAGAAACTTTTTATTCCGCCGCTGACTGACGGGCTTTCAAAAGCTCTCCTGCTTTCTATCATCTATCATACAACAAGCCCGCTTCTCAAAGAAGTCTCCTTTTGTTCATCTGCTTATACCTTTGGGTTATAACTATGTTCCGCTGTACGCTATCCTCAGGGTTCCTGTTCCACAGCCGCGCTCTTCCGCTCCTAATACCCTTTCCAGTATCGGAACAGCAGCCTGCGGCATCCTTTCATCCTGCCCAGAACCGCCTCCGCCATCCTGAAATACATCCACCGGACGTACTGCGCCTCCTCTTCCCCCGGCAGGATCTCCCCATAGACATCCCTCGCCACAATTTCCTGCTGCCTGCACAGCTCCTTTTTGGCCAGCTCCGGAAAGGCTTCCGCCGCCCTCTCCGGGAACTCCCTCTCCCAGCCCTGCAGGTCCGGAAAATATCCCGCAGCATGCAGCAGCCCCATCATCCCCGCATATACCTCCTTACAGTCCGCCTGCCGGAGCCTGTCCCGGTGCCGCAGCCTCCAGTCATCCAGGGCAACGGGGCCAAACAGCACAAAGCAGAACAGGCAGGAGACCAGCCAGAGATCCCGGTGCTCCCCCATGTCAAAAAGCACGGAATATCCCTCATCCCATGCCTCCTCCGCTTCCCTGTCCCTGCCTGCAGGGCCCTTCTCCGCCCCGCCGCCCAGGCACTCCCGTTCTGTCAGGCTCCGGAGCAGATCGCTGTCCAGCCCCGGATAGGATATGGCCAGCTGCCCGTCCGCCGCAGGCGTCACCTCCACCGGCGTCCAGCCGTAATCCTCCAGGAAGATCTCCGTCCACGCATGGGCCGACATGTCCGTGACCTCCGCCCTCCATGTCCCGTCCTGGAGCCTGAAATCAGAGGGCTGCACCAGATAGCCGGAAGCATAGCGGGCCGGGATGCCGTACAGCCGGTAGAGCAGCGTGGCCGCCGCCGCGAAATGCTGGCAGTATCCCTCTCCGTTGTCGAACAGGAAATATTCCACGATATCCTCGTTTACGGGCGGCCTGCCCGGCGTCAGCGTATAGGACGCCATATCCTGCAGGGCATACCCGATAAACGCCGTGACCTCCTCCAGGCCCTCCCGGGGATTCCCCTCCGCAAACGCCGCCAGCCTGGGAAGCAGCTCCTCAGGCACCCGGGTATAGGCATCCTCCACTACCTCCAGACAGGCTCCCTGCAGCGACCGGTACCATTCCCTTGCCTCTCCCAAACGGGTCTCTCCGTCCCATACAATCCCCATATCCTTCCTCTCATAATATTCACACTCATATCCTTCTTCCCGGTCGCCCTCCCTTCCCCTCCAGTACCATCTGCTCCTGCTGTAATAAGGAGTGTAGATGCTGCTGTAGTCTCCGTCCGGATGCGCGATACAAAGCTGCCTCTCCGCCCCTTCTCCGTCCATGTCGAAATTCAGGACGAAGTACATGCTATAGTACATCCCCCCGATCATCCCGATCCATTCCTTCCAGTCCAGAATATCAGCAATCTCGACGAACAGCGCCTCCTCGTCGGCCGCCTCCCATCCGTTCCCCACATAGTCCCCGCCGGAGAATCCCCGCAGATAGAGGGGCTCTGCGGGCGCCCGGGCCGCTTCCAGCTCCAGCCTCACTTCCCCGGTCCGGTACAGGTTCCCCCTGTTGATCCTCCCTGCAGAGGACAGCCCGCTCCCGCTGCCAGGGCCGCGCAGCATGGCATCCACATGCCCCTCTGCCAGGTATACCGCCTCATACCAGGCTGCCGGCCGGAACAGGACTGCCGCCAGCGCCAGGAATGTAACCGCCCACAGGCCGATTCCGATGGGGACGCTCCTTTCCCTGCCATATCCCGGCCTTTTCTTCCTGCCAAGGATGCTCTCCCCTGGCTTCCAGTGCAGCCATACCCACAGGGCAGTCTGCGCCGCCGCAAGCCCTCCCAGAACCACCGCATTCAGCTTCCTTCCGTACAGGACCCCCACAATCAGGGCACCCTCGGCCAGAAGACAGGAAAATATCTGAAGCCTTTGCAGGATTGCCAGGAGCCGGCTTTTTTTGCCTCTCCCTGTCCCTTCCTCCCTGTCATCGTCCAAAAACCGTATCTCTTTCCTGCCCATTTCCTTCCCCCGCAGCCCTCCGATTACATGTTTATTACTCTCGGAATCTCTTGAGCCACCTTTCCCGACTCCTTGTTTCTCCGTTCCCGGCTTCATACGACATCTCTGCATACATCATCCCCTGGCAAGGATCCTCACTTTCCCCAGCTCGTCCGCCAGCAGCAGGTTGCAGAACACGTTCCCCGGCAAAATCTCCTCAATCTGCTTTTTCTTCCCCAGGACCACCCGCTGCACATGGGCAAGGGCTTCCTCCGCCTTCTCCCGTCCTGTCTCCATCCCTTTCACCTGCCTGCCGTTTTGTCTATGCTGCCTGTATGCGGCATACATTCAGCTGCCCCGCCGTTTCCTGCTGTATTGGCCATTCTCCCGGCTCTTTTTCCCTCACCTCACTGCGCCCCATTCCAGAAAAAGCACAGCCCATTGTAGGTATATTCCTCAGAAGCCGTGGCATCATGGACATAGCCTTCCCGTTCCAGGAACGACAGGTTCCCGTCCGCCTCATTGTCGGCAAAGCGGAACGTGCCGTCCGGGACGCTCCCCATCGCCATAATCTGCGACCTGAAAGCGCTGTAGGCGAAGTCGTCCGTGCCGGAGGCCGCGAAGATAAAGAAATCGTCAGGGTCATGCCCGGATTCCTTTACCAGCTCCGCCATGTATCCGCCGTCTGTGGAGTAGCTTCCGCTCATGGGCATAAAGTACCGGAAATAATCAAGGGCATAACGGAAAGTGCACCATGTGTTGACGGAGCCCATGGAAAAGCCGCCGAACCCTCTGTGGTCCCGGGATGCCATCAATCCCTCCCGGGAGGTATCTTCCGCGTAAGTGCTGTACCTGCCCTCCACCGCCGGAATCAGGTCATTCACCAGCTCGTTATGGAACCGGTCCGTCAGCCGGAGCGCAAGGCTGTAATCCCCGCTGTCCCCGCTGCTCGTATTGTTGTAGGTGGGCAGGACGATGATCAGGGGCTGTATCTTCTCGTCCTCTATGGCATGGTCGATCACATGCTTAAAGGAGCGAGGGCTTTGGTCTGTCCCCATAATCGTCGTCTCATTGCTCCAGCCGCCGTGGCTTAAATAGAACACATTATATTTCTGCTCTTCCGAATAGCCATAGGGCAGGTAGACCCATGCCTCCTTTGTCAGTTCCTGGACCTGCTCCTCATAGGAAAAGGATTCCCACGTCTGATAGGTCAGCTTTTCCAGCGTCCCCGGATGTTCCGAGGGGCTGTTATATCCAGCCGGTATATATTCCAGCTCCTCCGGTACCGTTCCGCTCAGATTCGTCTTATCGCCCTCATCAGCAGCGCCTGCATGGCTGCCTGGATTCTTTTCTGTCTGTCCGTCTCCCATATCCGCCGATGCTCCCTCCTTTTCTTTCGGATCCTCCTGCGCAGAGGAAGCCGCACTGTCTGCTCCAGCGCTCCTGTCTGATTCTGCGCTTCCGCCCAGTTCTGTGCTTTCTCCCGGCAAAGATGGCGCCTCCTCCTTCCCACAGGCGGCCAGTGTAAAAATCATCAGCGCACCCGTGAGGACAGCTGTCATTTTTCTCATAATCCGCCTCCCCGTCCTTTCGTTCCCGTTTGTGTTCCGTCTCTCCATGCCATTCAATAGACAAGAGCCGTAAAGGAAAACTGAATCAGTTTCCATTTATCATCCCGCAGGATATAGACCTCCGTCACCGCAAAATGATGTGTTGTTTCCTGCCCGTCCAGGAGCAGAGAGTAATTGCAGTCTGTCAGCACCACCGCAGTATCCTGAAACAGGGCTGCCTTTTGTGAATTCATCTTTACTTCTGTGGGCCGGAAGATGCCTTCTGTATAAAAACGGATTTCCTGGTCCAGCCCTGCCGTGACCCCGATATGGACGAACTGGCAGGCGGGATCCGCAATCTCTCGCATCCCTGCCTCGTCCGCATGCTCCATTACATCCCAGAATCTTTTTGACGTCTCCAACACTTTGCTTTCCATACGAATTAACCCCTTCCAGACATGCCGCCGACGGCGGCACAAACAATCCGTGAAGAATGCCTGTTCTTGGCATTCTTCTGTGTGAAGCTTGAAATCACTTGGCGAGGTCTTTTCGAGCTTAGTGATTTCCTTCACACTTGTCCCTTTCTCCAGATTATCCAATCTCTTAATAGCATTCCCGGAATATCCCCAGGATCTCTTCCTGCGTCAGCTTCTTATAGCCGCCGGGAACTATCCCGCAGGAATCCGCAATCGCTTTCAGATCCGTGTTTTCGTCCACGCCCAGTTCCCGCAGGGTCACGGGCAGGCCGATCTCCAAAATGAAATCCTCCAGCGCATCAATGCCGGCACGGGCAGTTTCCTCGTCCGTCTTCCCCTCTCCGGAAATGCCCCATACATTCTCGGCAAACCGCTTGAACTTTGCAAGTCCGTCCTGAAAGATGTGGCGGTAATAGACCGGGTGCAGCACCGCAAGCCCAGCGCCATGGTTGCAGTCCGTATAAGCGCCCAGCTGGTGCTCCATCTTGTGGCACTGGAAATCCGTCCGCTTTCCCAGCTTGATGATCCGGTTTTCCGCCATCGCCGCGTCCCACATAAGGTTGCTTCTGGCCGTATAGCCCTCCGGATCCCTGATGGCGGCCCGCAGGTTGCGGATCACGCTGCGCATGAGCGCCTCGGCAATGTCGTCGGAGACATTGTCCCCGTCCGGCTCGCTGAAATAAATCTCCATGATATGCGAAAGGATGTCAAAGCTGCCGGACACCATCTGGAACTTAGGGACGCTGTAGGTGTAAGTCGGGTCAAGCAGGGCAAACCTCGGATTACATCTGGGATAATCGCGCCCGGTCTTCCTCTTCAGCTCCTCGTTGGTGATGACGGCCCCGCTTTTGCACTCGCTCCCGGTTCCCGCCGCCGTGACGATCACGCCCACGGGCAGAGGCTCGAAATCAAAGATACCGGGACGGGCGAAGAAATCCGCCCATACATCCCCCTGGTACCGGGCGGCAATGGATACCGCCTTGCAGCAGTCCATCACCGAGCCGCCGCCCACGCCGAGGATCAGCCCCACATGGTTCTCCCTGGCAAGCCCTGCGCCCTCCAGCACCTTCGCATAAGTGGGATTTGCCATAATGCCCGGAAACTCAACGATATTTTTTCCCGCCGCTTTCAGTATCCCTGCCACCTCATCGTAAACGCCGTTCCTCTTGACGGAGCCGCCGCCGTATGCCAGCATGACCGTATCCCCATACCCTTTTGTCAGGCAGCACAGATATTCCTTTACACACCCTTTCCCAAAGAACACCTTTGTGGCGTTCTCAAAAATAAAATTGTTCATACTGTTCCCTCCTCGTCTGCCGCATTATCTGCTAAATTCTTTTGCCCAGTCTTTTACCTCCGTTTCGGAATCCGCAACATTACTGCCTCGCAGAGACAATGCCCTGTCCGTAAGAACTGTTGCCCCTTCTGCGAGCTCTGCCACCCGGTTCACGCTGTTTGCGCCGTTTGAACTGCCATTGTGGGAAAAGAACGGTATCACCGTCTTTCCGGACAGATCATACTCTTCCAGGAATGTCCAGACCGGCATGGGCAGGTCGTACCACCATACAGGAAAACCAAGGTAGACCACATCATACTGTGCCATGGTATCGGCATCTATGTGTTCGGACAGTTCCGGACGGATCCCATTATCCAGTTCATCCTTTGCCCGGTCAGCGCAGGTATTGAAATCCTCGCCGTAGCTTTCAGACGGGACGATGCGGAACAGCTCGCCGCCTGTCTCCTCAGAGATCCACCTTGCCATCTGCTGTCCATTGCCGGACCAGGAGAAATAGGCCACCAGCACCCTGCTGTCCCCTTGCACCTCCGATTCCGGGCTGTTATCGATTCCTGTGCTGGAACCGCCCATGGTCCTTATAAAGACCGCAATGGCGGCCACTGCTATTATAAGTATGATTCCTGCAATTACAGCTGCTTTTCTTTTCATATCGGGTCTTCTCCTCTCCATTTTCCAAAAATTGGGGGCACTGCATCACCCCAGGCAGACTCGAAAAATGCTTCGCATTTTCCTCGTTGAACCATAATCGGCTGTGCCTCTGTCAGACTCAAAAAAATGCTTCACATTTTCCTCGTTGAGCCATAATTGGCTGTGCCGATTATGGTTCACATTATAAACAAAGCGAGACCCCGACAGAAGTCTCGCTTTGTTCATCAGTTTATACCCAAGGGTTTTAACTTATAAAAATATGCCTTTCCTATTCATGATTCGCGGCCAGCTGCGCCGCTTCTAAAAATCTCCTTACTGTCTCCGAGGGCTTCGGGGAATGGAGCAGGCCAAAGGGGATGCTGTGCTCCCATTCCACCGGAATCACCTTCAGGAGCGGATGCACTGTGGCCCATCCCGGAATCGCCAGCAGGACATCATTGCTGTTCTCGCACCGGTTGAAAGCCTCCATGCTGTAAAAATCAAAGTCTACGATATGTATCTGGCTGTGGTTCTGCCAGATGTCGTCCCGCAGCCTGTCCACATAGTCGCTCCAGTCCCGGCGCATCAGCATCAGGTTCTCTCCGTAAAGGTCCTCTATCTTCAGCTTATCCTTCGCCGCAAGCCGATGATGGACAGAGACCGCGCAGCAGAACGGCTCACGGGATAACGCAAGCCCCTCGCAGTGCCGCAGGTCCAGCATGGTCTCATCAAAAATCCCGGCCACCACATCAATATTTTTTCCCAGGTTAGCCAGAATCTCCCTGGCATTTTCCGGTGTGTTCTCAAAGGGGACGATCTGGAATTTCAGATCCGGGCAATGCACCTGTATCCTGGGCCACAGCTGCATCAAAAGCTGGGCAGGCGTCATGGGGGAGCTGCCGATCCGGATGACACTTCCATTATCCTGCATGGCGTTTTTTGCCCTTGTAACGGAATCCCGGCAATACTGGATAATATATTTTGTATCCTGATATAAGGATTTCCCGGCTTTCGTTAAAGTCAGTCCCCTGTGGGTGCGCTCAAACAGCTTTACCCCCAGTGTATCCTCTAGCAGGTTGATCTGCTTTATGACCGCAGTCGGGGTGATATAGGCCTCTTCCGCTGCCCTGTTGAAGCTCCCGGCATCCGCCACGCGGATAAAGGTATCTAATTGTGGGTTATACACGAAGCATTTCCTCCCTTTTTTCTCTTCGCCTCTGATCTGCAGGCTTCCCTGCATCCCGCGGTATCATCCATGCGTGGCCAAAACGTGCAACACCTTCAATCCGGCTTCCCCCGCACAGTTTCTGTATGCGCCTTTCAGATATTCCCCATTTTTCCGCCGCTTCCTTTACGGAAATATAGCCAGGCAATTTTGCCACCTCCCATTGATGTATTGTTATTATATACGGAGAAACGAATCAATGCAAGTAAATTTAACCCAGCTATTGAATGAACAGTCCGAAAGCATTCTATGTTGTATTAGCTGAGAAAGCAACATAGAATAGGATGCCCCGCCTATACGCAAGCTGGCATCCTATTTCCCACATTTTTCAATTCAGTTTTCGATTCCCTACAGATATTTCAAAGCACATCCGGCTTTTCTGCCCACTTCAGTCCCTCGTTCTCCTTCAGAAGCCCCATGTGGTACAGCGCCTGCACACAGTCCACATAGCCCTGGATGTAGGCACGTTTCTCCTGGGCAGACGCAAAATCCTCCAAACGCTCTTTCATCTCCTCCGCCTTTTCCTGTCCTTCTGCAGGCAGGGTTTCCAGAAATGTCCCCCATTCTTTTTCCGTTTCTTTCCATGCCTCCAAAGCCGCTTCATACTCCGGGGTATGCACATAGCTTTTTCGTTTCACATCCTCCCCATTTAAAGTTCCCAGAAACTGGGCAATTTTTATCCATACATCATTCATTGCAAAACCTCCTCTGATACATCATTCTCCTATCCTAATGTTTCCCATTTCTAACAATATCTTTCCCTATTCTTTTTATGCTACATCTTTAGATATATTACAGGAACCGCTTCGCGAACCCTGTAATCATGTATTATCACTCTGTTTCGGTAAAATCAATCTTATACTTCATCTTTAGAAGAGGTCAGGTTTATGAAAATTTATATGGAATGCTGTAATATTCATCAAAACCTCTGAAATGGTCGATCCTCACTATGTCATACAATTCATAGCAATATGCAAGTCTTTTTATCCACCACTCATATCCAGTTTCTTTATGATATTCCCAACGATAAAGCGGATTTCCCCAAAGCTGTCCCGTTTCACAGAACGCATCCGGCGGACATCCCGCCACATTTATCGGCTGTCCATTCCCATCCAGTTGAAACAGTTCCTGGTTCGCCCATGTATCCGCACTGTCGTATGCCACATAAATGGGAATATCCCCTATAATACAGACTCCTTTGTCATTGGCATATTTCTTTAATTTCTTCCACTGGACATGAAATAAATATTGCTGGAATTTGTGGAAAAGTATATCTTCTTTCAGCTTTTCTCTATACTCTTCCAATGTCTCACATTTTCTGCACTTTAAGCTTTTCGGCCAGTCAGACCATTTTTCTCCGCCCCTCGAATCCTTTACCGCCATATAAAGGGCATAATCTTCCAGCCAGTCCCTGTTTTTCCGGACAAACTTCCGAAATGCATCCTGTTCCTCTATCTGGCTTTTTTCAAAAGCCGCCCTAAGCACTTTAAATCTGGACGAATATATCTTTTCATAATCTACAGCGGTTCTATCCCTGCCGAAATCATACCGGTAGCATTCTTCCCTTGTAAGATATCCCTCTAAGACCAACTGTTCCAGATCAATAAAATACGGATTCCCGGCGAATGCTGAGAAAGACTGGTATGGGGAATTCCCATAGCCTGTGGCGCCCAGAGGCAGCACCTGCCAGTAACTCTGCCCTGCCGCTTTCAGGAAATCCACAAACTTGTACGCCTCTCTGGAAAATGTCCCAATCCCATATTCCGAAGGAAGGCTGAAAACCGGCAATAAAATTCCACATGCTCTTTTCATAGGCTCATTCTCCGTTTTCTTTTATGATGACCGGGCACATTTTCAAATCAATTTTTCCGTCTTCTATCCGAATCTCCTTTCCATTCACCATATTTGTGTAAGTTCCGTCCTGTATCCCTGCCTCTATCTGTCCGCATTTCCCTTCAAAGCTGAATATTCCCAAAAGCCTGCCCTTTCCCTGTATCTCCTTATGCTCGCCGATGGCTGCGCCCAAACCTTCATCAGCCGATAAACGGTAACTGCTCTTCGCAACAACCGGAAGCTTTTTTATCTGATAGAGCTGCCTCAACATATCTGAAATGTCACGGCTTCCATCCAAATTTATAACATCCTTGTTGAACAGATCCGGCCTGGTTTCATTTTGGTTCTCCTGCCCGGCGTAAAGAAGCGTAGCCCCTTTCTGAAAATAAAGAAACGCCGTCCAGTTACGGAGCGCCGATTCCTTCGGGATGATTTCTTTGGCCCTGTCCTGATCATGATTTTCCAGGTATCTCATCTTTACATAATTGGCAGGGTAAATGTATTCCTGCATATTGACTGCTTCCACATATCTGCCAAGGGTACCTTCCCCATTCAGGTACTGCCTGAAATATTTAAAAATATCGTAATCATAACACATATCGAAAGCCTGAAAAATTTCAGAATCGGACAGGTTCGTCATTCCCTTTGCCCGCAGGTCCACAATAAATTCCGGTTCTACAGATTCGCTGAGCCAGATACATTCCGGATTGACCCTTGCCACTTCTTCCCGGGCCTTCAGCCAGAACGCAAGGGGAACAAGCGGTGCCACATCACAGCGGAAGCCGTCTACGATTCCGGCCCACATTTTCAGCGTTTCAATCTGGTAGTCCCATAATTCCTTATTTCCATAATCCAGGTCAACAATATCTCCCCAGTCTCCCACCCGGTTTCCCATCTCTCCTCCCGGTGTCTTGTAAAAGTATTCGGGATGGTTTTTGACAAGCCACGAATCCGGTGATGTGTGATTGTACACAATATCCAGCATCACCCTCATTCCCCTTGTATGGATTTCCTCCACCAGATGCTTAAAGTCATCCATTGTACCCAGTTCCGGATTCACTTTCCTGTAATCGGCAATGGCATAGGGTGAGCCAAGGATGCCTTTCCGCTTTTCCTGACCTATGGGGTAGATTGGCAGAAACCAGATGATATCTACCCCCAATCCCTTTATCCTGTCCAAATCCTTTTCTACTTCCAGGAAAGTACCTTCCTCACTGTAATTTCTCACATATATGGAATAAATAACCTGATTCCTTAAGTCTGTTTTCGTACAATACGCCACAGTATTTCCCTCCCTTATTATAGTTCCGCATCTACCCCGCCCAACACCCGGACATGGGCATGGGCCGTGCGGGACAGACGCTGTTTTCATTTAGCTCTTGACATTTCTTGGCCAGACTTTCTTAATCTGCCATACTTACATCCCATTTGCTCCATACGCCCAAAGTAATACGCTGACAACTTCATAAACTTCCCGGCCTAAATCCAGCGCTGACAGTTCCTGTATGATTAATGGATTTTTCCCATACTTTTCTACCAGCCTGTAAATCTGTTCCTTCTGTGTAAAGGAAATCTGCACCTCTTTCAGGAAGTC
Organism: uncultured Acetatifactor sp.; assembly: GCA_910586515.1. Lineage (GTDB taxonomy): Bacteria > Bacillota > Clostridia > Lachnospirales > Lachnospiraceae > Acetatifactor. Next base: position 5,563 of record CAJUGL010000025.1, on the reverse strand, counting down.
AAATATCTCCTGCCTGTAGTCCGTCTCTGAGACCTGCGACGGCTCTTTCCAGTCAATAGTGAGCAAGACGGTTATGGCTGCATTGTAGCCAATATGCTCTGGACGAACGCGGCCATCTGCTATCTGCGGTATCTGATGGGGGACAGAGCGCACTAGTGTCCGGCTCAACACCATCCCAGCCAACGTGGCAACATCCACCAAACGACAGTCCTACGTCGCCCCGGTCTGGAGAGGGCTGGAACACAACATCCCCATCGCCACCGGCAAGCCGATGATGATGGGGATGAAAAGCACTGTCTTCATCACACCGTAGATGGCAGCCGCCGGATCAACGTCCCCCGCACATCCAGACTGTTCCCTTCGCATCTTCTGGCAAAAAGGATTTCCCCCTGGCCCTGTATCTCAATCGGCTCGCTGCCACAGTTCAGCAACACTTCTATCCATTTTCCATCCAGATTCAGCTTTCTGTATTCCACACATCGCTTCTGGGAATACTTATGCGGAAAGTCAAAGTACAGGCTTCTGCAGGCATCTTCCTGTATACGCATACGGATTAGCGATTTCATTAATTCGATTTTTTTCTGATTTTCGGCAGAATCAATCTCGTCCCAGGGCATGCATCTGCGGCAGTCCGGATCATGGGCGCCCTCTAAGGCAATTTCCGTCCCATAATAAATACAAGGACTGCCCGGCATGGTGAACAAAATTGCAAGTTGTTGGTAAAAGATATCCAAATCCTGGCATCGGTTCATAAGCCTTTCCGTATCGTGGGAATCCAACAAGTTGAAAATCACATTATTATTCTGCTGCATGTACATGGTATAGCAGCGGTTCACCATATACTCAAATTCATCCTTCTCTGCTGCCTGATCCAGGAAGAAATCCTGGATCCCGCTGGTCAGCGGATAGTTCATCACCGAATCGTATTCATCTCCCCCCAGCCACTGACTGGCATCATGCCAGATTTCGCCCAGCAGATAGAGATCCGGCTTCACGCTCTTCAATTGTCTCCTGAGCTCCTTCAGGAAACGGTGGGACACCTCATTTCCCACGTCGAACCGGATGCCGTCGATGTCGAATTCCCTGATCCATCTCTTACAGACCTGGCAGAAATATCGGATTACTTCCGGATTGTTGGTATTCAGCTTCGGCATCCTGTCCGTAAAGGCAAAGGAATAGAATCTCCCGTCCCTGGTATCCCCATGCCTCTCAAAGGCATCCCAGTCCTGTATCATGAACCAGTCGGCATAGGGGGATCCGCTCTTTTTCTCCACCACGTCCGCCCATGGGCCAAAGCTCCTGCCGCAGTGGTTGAAGACGGCATCCACCATGATGCGGATTCCATGGGCATGGGCTTCCTTTACCAGCCGGGCGAACTCCTCATTGGTGCCAAACTGCGGGTCGATCTTCGTGTAATCCCTTGTATCGTATTTGTGGGTGGACTCCGCTTCCATAATAGGGTTCAGGTAAATACCCGATATCCCCAGGTCATGTAAATAGGGAAGTTTCTTTCGGATCCCTTCCAGGTTTCCGCCGAACCTCTCTGCGTTGGAGACAGGCCCCGTGCGCCATTTTTCGATATCCGCGCCGTTTTTCTCAGGTGTCCCGTTGCAGAACCGGTCCGGGAAGATCTGGTACCATACCGTATCGTTTACCCAGTCAGGCGTACTGTTCACATCAGCAGGGTTCATCCAGGGCATGACGAAGCATTGCAGCATCCTGCCCTCCATTCCAATCTGCTCTTCGCTAAGGAATCCGTTCTCGAAATAATACCATGTCTCCTCCTCCGTATGAAGCTCAAAATAATACTTGCACCGCTTGAACCTGGGTGTCAATGTGGTAGTCCACCACAGATGATGCCTCAGATGCTTCTTGAAACAAATCTCTTCTTTTTTTCCTGCCCACTGCTCTTTTCCGCCCAGGATTCCCGCTTCAAAGGGATCGCCATAATAGATAAAGACACGTTTCACATCATATCCTGTTTTTAGATTCACAATCAGTTCATCCTCATTTAAGGGATAACACATCTGTTCCGATGCTTTATGATATACGCCTGTAAAATCCATTCTTTTATTAAAACACCTCCTGTTTTTCTCTACTCTTTGACAGATCCCACCACAATGCCTGACACGAAATATTTCTGCATAAAGGGATAAATCATCAGAAGCGGAATGGTAGATACCACAATCTTTGCCGAGTTCAGCGTCCTACTGGAAATCCGCGCAAGCTGCTCCAGTTTGTCAGGATCGGTCACCTCCGTAATATCCACGTTCAGCTGCTGAATATATGTCTGCAAGGGATAGTTCGCCGTATCGGTAATGTAGACCAAAGCTGAGAAATAGTCGTTCCAGTGCCCCACTATGGTAAACAGCGTGACTGCTGCCAGGCTCGCAGCTGTCATGGAATTGTAGGAAGCCCATTCAGGTGATGTAGACTCTTCGCCATTGGCAAGGCTGTCCAGGTATTTTTTGCTGTTCACGTATGTACCCATATCATGACGGTTCAACGGGCTGGTATCTCCGCTCTCCAGCGCATCCACCACCTTCTTGCTGCTCCTGGGGAATGCGTCATAATAGTCAATGTTCATGGCAAGTATGGTTCCGCCCGCGTTCAGCTCGCTGTAATCTGCCAGCTCCTTATAGGCCTCGTCATCCTTTTCCTCATAACGGGAATAATCGAACTGCATGTTTGCCAGCTTCACAATCAGCTCCGGATGCTCGAAGCCCTTTCTCACCACCACATAGCTGCTGTTGGGATTGCCTGCGAACAACGTGACCTTCCCGTCAGAGCCCACCGGGCAGATGTAGGGCTCCCATCTTGCCTCTTTATCTAACGACATGCTGTCAGCCACTTCCCATGCGCCCCACCAGTTACCGAAAAAGGCGCCGCTCTTGCCGCTGTTGAGGAGGCCCTTTCTGTCGTCGCCGGTCCTGGTGACGAATTGTTTGTCAATCAATCCCTTCTGATACATGTTGGCCAGCTGTTCGAGGGCATCCTTCATCTCAGGCTGCACGGAGCCGTAGATGGCGTTGCCGTTTCCGTCATCAATCCACTGTTTCGGGAATGCCCCATACAGGGTGAAGATATTGTTGGGCATATAGCTTCCGCCGGAACTGCCCGCTATTTGGGGATCGATCACAAGGCCCACTGTCTTGCCCTCCCCGTTTCCGCCGGGATCCTGTACCAAAAACTGCTCCAGGATATTGAGGATGTCTTCCATTGTCTTGGGCTCTTCCAGGCCGCATTTGTCCATCCAGTCCTTTCTCAGCCATAGGATTCCCGGTCCGGATGAGATTTCCGTGGTGGGCAGTGCCATCAGCTTTCCGTCGAACATGGCTCTCTTCAGGCACACGCCGTCATAGGAATCATAGATTTCCTTAATCTTGTCGCTGGCGCAGTTTTCATATGCCTCTGAACCGGCGGCCAGGGGCTTTTGCTGTCCCTGGCCACTGTGCTTTCCCGTCGTCTCTGGCTACCGGGCGAAGGTTTTTACTTCATCACCATATCCGCATCCTGTGGCAAGGGCTTTAGCGGTTCATGAGGCAGCGTCTGATACCAAAACGCCACGGATGTATAGTCGTCATACCTGGGGCCGGTCCAGCCTAGATTGTCCAAAGTCATCCGGAATCCAGTCTCGAAGTGGATAGGATCCGGCACATGGAAACGGTACAGCAGGAATCGCTGCTGGCCGTTGTAAAAGGCAGAATTGTCCCCCAGAATGGCGAACATTCCGGCGTAGAGGCCGCTGTAAGTGTGGTATCTCTTCAGATAGATGTCGTTGCCGAAGCCGTAGGCGCCCCCAAAGTAGTCCTCCGTGCCGGTATAGTGGATGGACGGGTATCTGTCGCCGTCGATGTACATCCGGGCCTCCCCCTCTACCCAGCAGGTATTGTTGCCATTCATGCCCGCTGCCAGGGTCAGGCCCATGAACTGACCCTTTCCTTTGATATTGTCTATGACTGCGTAGGAGCGGCCCTTTTGCACGGGGTGCTCCTGACGGTAAGACGCGTGGAAATAGCCGATATTTTCGGTCAAGTCCATGTAGCATCCCGTTATCATATAGAAGAGGGTCTTGTCCTCCTTGCTACGGTTTTCCATGGTAATCCGGCAGTGCTTTCGGAAAGGCATCTTCCAGTAGCAGTTCAGGCCTCTCCCGGGGGCCACCAGAATCTTGGCGGAATTCAAGATGGGGTATCTGCCCTCCCGGTCTTCAAAGTTCTCATCGTAGGCGCAGCCAAAGAAAGCCGATATGGGCGCTTCCACAGACGGGGTTTCATCCCCCTCCCAGTAGATTCGCAGGATGAAGCTGTGGCCTACATATCCTGTAAACCAGATATTCTGAATCATTCCCGGCCCATCGGTGTCCACCAGGGTGACGGTCTCGCCTGGGTGGATATCGATGCAGGGGCGGAGCTTGGTACAGTCCCCGCCCCGGGAGCCGCCTCCTCTTGTCCCTGTGGGATTTTCGGCGGAAAATGCAAAGGTTTTGATGTCCTGGATTAGATGAATGCTTTCCATGTCTGTCCTCCTCCACTCATTTTTTCTTATAGCGCCTGTTCCGGTTGCTTCCGACTATCTCTATTCCTGACATAAAAGGAGTCTTTTATTTTACCCTTTTACACCTAAATCATGTGTATTAGATTATTTTAGATCAGTATGAGTTTTTGAATAAAATCAATGGTATAATCCACGCCTTTATCTCCCAGCTCGCCCTTCCAATTGTCAGAGTGCGGTTCAATGCTTAAGCCTTCCTGATAGCCCTTCGCATATAAAATAGACAAAAATGCACCCCAATTTGTCATATCCATTCCTGCCGGCGGATCATCAAAACGCTTTCCGTTAATTGTAAGAGCACCTTTGATATGAACATGAATAAAACGATCCCCCCAGTCCTTTACCTCCTGCAGATAGTCACCCCCTGCATAAATGCAATGAGAAGTATCATATTTAATGTACAAATCCTTTAAATATCCATGAATTACCTTATACGCCATAGAATCACAGACAAAGTTATTCCATCTGCAATTATAAACAGCAATCCGAACCCCTTTTTGTTTCCCATAGTCAATCAGCTTTTTAAAATATGCAATTGCCAAACCGCAGTTCTCATAGTAGGAGAGCGCATCCACATAATTACAACCCGTAATATAAATGGTACAGCCCAGCTTCTCCGCAGCATCAATGAGCCTGTATTCCAGCAAAATCTCCTCCTCACAAATACCTTCTTTGCATATCCTGTCACTTCCCCAACGGCCGATTGCGCGAACAGGCAGACAATACTTTTCGCTGTACCCCTTGACCTCATCCACATGGAACAGAAATTCCTCCGCGCGGTCATTTACATCCAGTTCCACAAAAGAAAGTCCTTTTTCTTTTGCTTTAATAAAATCCTCTTCCTTAATCCATGAAATAATTCCAAGTGTCATTATAATCCTCCTTTCAACAAAGTCGAACAATAGGCGATTGCGAAACGCCAGAATCCCGCATAAATACGGGATATTTTTTGTCATAAAATAAAACAACTCCTCACTGATATATGGTATAATTGAGCTGTCAACCAACA